>CAVDLN010000001.1:0-17673 GCA_963609805.1 Erysipelotrichaceae bacterium
CGAAAAAGCAGAGGCCGAGAAGGCAGCGGCCGAAAAGGCAGCAGCCGCCGAGAAAGCAGCGGCCGAAAAAGCAGAGGCCGAGAAGGCAGCGGCAGAAAAGGCGGCAGCCGAGAAGGCAGCGGCCGAGAAGGCAGCCGCCGAGAAGGCAGCCGCCGAGAAAGCAGCGGCCGAGAAGGCAGCCGCCGAGAAAGCAGCGGCCGAGAAGGCAGCCGCCGAGAAGGCAGCGGCAGAAAAAGCAGAGGCCGAAAAAGCGGCAGCAGAAAAAGCGGCAGCATCCGTGCGCAGACCGACTCCCGGCGGTACTGCGGCGGGACAGACACAGCAGAGAACGGACGCAAGACCTCCCCGCCAGGAGGGCCGTCCCGCGTCGAACGGCACCGTCGGCCAGAGACCGTACGGTGACAGACCCGCGTCGAACGGCACCGTCGGCCAGAGGCCGTACGGTGACAGACCTGCATCGAACGGTGCCGTCGGCCAGAGGCCGTACGGTGACAGACCCGCATCGAACGGCACCGTCGGCCAGAGACCGTATGGTGACAGACCCGCCGACAGACCGTACGGGGATCGCCCCGCTAACCGCGCCGGGCAGAATCCCCGGTTCGGAGGCCGTCCCGGCGACCGCGACAAGGGCGATTTCAATCAGAATGCGCCGAGAGAGCATTTCCAGGTGCAGGCTATCGTGCGCGGACAGACGCCCAAGGGCGGCGACGCGCAGAAAGCCCCCCGCGGAGCTACGCGTGTGGTCGATACCCGCATGACAACGGTTGATCTGTCCAAATATGACGACAAGCTGAACACCTTCGTGTCCGAGCGGATGCAGGATGCCCGCGGCGGAAACCAGAAGGTCAGCAAGAACCGCGGCAGTGCCGCACCCGCTCCCCGCAAGCCGCTGAACAAGCCCGGCGCACACAAGCAGCAGCCCGTCAAGAAGGCACCGCTGCAGGTCAAGATTCCGGATGAGATCACGGTCAGCGATCTGGCGGCACGTCTGAAGGTCGCCGCCTCCGAGGTTATCAAGCGCCTGATGCTTATGGGCGTCATGGCAACCGTAAACCAGACCGTGGATTACGATACCGCCTCTCTGGTTGCCGAGGAGCTGGGCGCAGTTCCCTCCAAGGAAGTGGTGGTGTCCATCGAGGAGCAGCTGTTCGACACGACGGAGGACGCCGCGGACGAGCTGAAGCCCCGCGCGCCCGTTGTGTGCGTCATGGGACATGTTGACCACGGAAAGACCTCCCTGCTGGATGCCATCCGCAACACGCACGTCACGGCGGGCGAGGCAGGCGGTATCACGCAGCACATCGGCGCATACCGTGTAAAGATCAACAATCAGGACATTACATTCCTGGATACCCCCGGCCATGAGGCATTTACCGCCATGCGTGCGCGCGGCGCGCAGGCAACGGATATCGCCATTCTGGTGGTTGCGGCGGATGACGGTATCATGCCGCAGACCGTTGAGGCAATCAACCATGCCAAGGCGGCAGGCGTGGATATCATCGTCGCCATAAACAAGATGGATAAGCCGGGCGCCAACCCCGAGGCTATCAAGAAGGAACTGACCAAGTACGATCTGGTTCCCGAGGAGTGGGGCGGCGATGTTATGTGCGTGCCGGTGTCCGCACTGACGCACATGGGCATCGATGCCCTGCTGGAGGATGTCCTGCTGGTTGCCGAGGTCAAGGAGCTGAAGGCGAACCCGAACCGCCGCGCCAAGGGCGTGGTCATCGAGGCAAAGCTGGACAAGGGCAGAGGCCCTGTCGCTACCGTTCTGGTGCAGAACGGAACGCTCCGCCCCGGAGATATCGTGATTGCGGGCACGTCGGTCGGACGCGTGCGCAATATGACGGACTATAACGGCAGAAGCATCAAGGCCGCCGAGCCTTCCGTGCCGGTCGAGATTACGGGTCTTGCCGACGTTCCGGAGGCAGGCGATGAGTTTGAGGCGGTTGTGGATGAGCGCATGGCACGTGAGCTGGCAGAGCGCCGCCGCAACAAGGCAAAGGAGGAGATTTTCAAGGCCAATGCCCGTACCAACCTCAACACGCTGTTCGATCAGCTCGGCTCCGGCATCAAGGATCTGAACATCATCGTCAAGGCGGATGTGGACGGCACGGTGGAGGCAGTCCGCGCATCCCTGCAGAAGCTGAGCAACGAGGAAGTGCGCGTCTGCGTTATCCATGCCGCCTGCGGAGGAATTACCGAGGGCGATGTGACGCTTGCCGCCGCATCCGATGCCATCATCGTCGGATTCAATGTCCGCCCCGACCGTCAGGCGCTGGACAGTGCCGAGAGGCAGGGCGTGGAAATCCGCACATACCGCGTCATTTACGAGTGCATCGAGGAGATTCAGGCTGCCATGAAGGGTATGCTGGCTCCCAAATTCCGTGAAAAGCTGCTGGGCCATGCCGAGGTACGCCAGACAATCCGGGTACCCAGTGTGGGCACGATTGCAGGCTGCTATATCACCGACGGAAAGATTGCCCGCTCCGCGCAGATCCGTATCGTGCGCGACGGCATCGTTATCCAGGAGGACAAGATTGCGTCGCTCCGCCGCTTCAAGGACGACGTCAAGGAAGTGGCCGAAGGGTATGAGTGCGGCGTAGGACTGGAACGTTTCAATGACATCAAGGAGGGCGACATTCTGGAGGCCTTCGTTATGGAGGAAATCAAGGACTGACGCGCGCGGCGCGGAATCGGGAAGGAAGGAGAGGTACGCCATGAAATACGAAAAATCGTGCGGAGCGCTGGTGTTCCGGCAGGATCCCAGAACCGGACGCAGGTATGTGCTGATGATCCGTCATAAGCACGGCGGACACCGCTCCTTCCCGAAGGGCCACGTGGAGGCGGGCGAGACCGAGCATGAGACCGCCATCCGCGAGGTCGAGGAGGAAACGGCGGTGCGGATCCGCATTACGTCGGATTTCTGCGAGAAGGTTCATTACAGCCCGATGCCCGGCGTATCCAAGGAGGTCGTGTATTTCCTGTCCGTAACCGACCAGAAAGCGACGCACCCGCATGACGGGGAGATAGCGGATGTCGAGTGGGTGCCGCTGGAGAATGCGGAACGCTCCCTGACGCACGAGAACGATAAGATCGTGCTCCGCGCCGCCCTGCGGTCGCTGAATATTTGAGGAAGCGCTGATTTATTCGGCGTTCCCTTAACGGAAGAAACAATCCCGCGGTCAATGACCGCGGGGTTTTGCTTTTCGGAAAAACTATTGCAATCCCTGCGGATATGTGGTAAAATACCGTTGGAAACAAAAAAAGCAAAAGGGGAATTTTCATGATGCACAAGGGAAAAGGACAAAGATTCAGACGGACGGCGGCCGTGCTTTGCGTTCTGCTGCTGTTGCTGTGTGCTGCCGTTCCGCTGCAGTCCTGCGGCGGTTCCGGGGAGGAGAATACCGCTGCCGCGACGGATGCGGGTACGGAGACGGAATCCGTATCGGATACAATCGCGGAGACAGCCTCGGAGACGGAGTCCGAATCCGTAACCGAAACCGATACGGAGACGCCTACGGAGAGCCCGGAGGAGGCGGCCGCGCGCAGGCAGGAACAGCTTGACGCGCTGTACGCAGCCGCAGAAGATCGGATTCTGCCCATCGGCGGTTGGGGAACGCCTGCCTCGTCCCTGCGCGAGGCGTATACAAACACGGCAGGCTCCTACGATGCCGTGTGGAAGCTGCTGGCGGACGCGCACCTGAATTTCATGATTTCCCTGGAGGAGTGGAGCTCCCCCCTGTGGACACTGGATTCCGCATCCTCCGCGTACAAGGCGGGCATGAAGCTGTGGTATAACTGCTCGGCACTGGATGCGGGCGGGGCTGCGGAGCGCATCAATTCCATTCTGGAGTCCGAGTATGCCGAGGTACTGGATACGGTTTACCTGAAGGATGAGCCGACATACAGCGACTTCGCGGAGCTGAAGAATCTGTCCGACGGCATCCGGGCGGGAGTGGGCGAGCGAGAACTCCGGTATTTTGCCAATCTGCTGCCGACCTATGCCTCCGGGAATCTGATTGCCAACAATTACCGGAAGTATGTGCAGGATTATATCGCGACGGTGAAACCCGATGTGCTGATGTTTGACTACTATCCCTTCGCATCGGGAGACACCCTGCGCTCCATGCTGGTGAACAACGCGATTGCCCTGCAGGAGGCGAACGCCGCCGGTATCCCGCTGTATACCTTTGTGCAGTCCTCCGGCATGTCCGGCGGAACGGAGCCGACCGAGGAGCAGCTCCGCCTGAATGTCAATCTGAATCTGGCTACCGGCTCCAAGGGAATCGCGTACTTTACGGTATGCGAAACCTATGAGAACTGGGGCTTTACGCCTGCCGTTACCGCAGCGGGCGAGACAACGGCCCTGTACGACAAGATCAAGTCGGTCAACGAGGGTGTCCTTGCCATGAAGGGCGTGTATCTGGAGTACACCTGCCGCGGCATCATGGCGGACGGCTACTCCGGCCTTGCCCGCGACTTCAAAAAGAACGACTGCGGGGATTTCCTGCTGTCCTCCTTCGGAGAGCTGACCGGCTGTGAGGCGGCCGGCTCCGGCAAATTCATAATCGGCTGCTTTGAGAACGATGCCGGGGAGCGGGCGTACTATGTGGTAAACATGGACTACAAGAAGGAGGGAACCGTGACGCTGCATTTCGCCGACAGCGGAGTGAACTACACGCTGTGGGGCTCCTCCGGTCTTACGGATATGGGAGAGGGCGCGTGCGACGTGACGCTGACGCTTGCCGCCGGGGACGGCGCATTCCTGCGTCTCGAGACGCCTGCCGCCTGACAGCACAATCTCTTTACATCGGAAAGGAACCCGAACCCGCATGAGAAAATGGCTGACCCCCGACGCCATGTTCCGCACCTTCGACGAAATTACGCCGGAGTACCTGCGGAGCATCGGCGTCCGTGCCGTACTGTCGGACATAGACAATACGCTTGCCCCCTATGAGCAGCCCGTCCCCGACGCCCGCATTCTTGCATGGGTCGAGGGACTGCGCGCTGCCGGTATCCGGCTGGCACTGATTTCCAACAATGACCGCGAGCGCGTGGAGCTTTTCAACCGCTCGCTGGGCGTGCCCGCGTACTGGAAAAGCGGAAAACCGGGAGGAAAGAGCCTCCGCCTTGCCATGAAAGAATTCGGGACGGACAGCACGGACACGGTTGTGCTGGGAGACCAGCTTCTGACCGATGCGCTGGCGGGCAGGCGGCTGGGACTCCGCGTCCTGATCGTTCCGCCCATCAAGGATAAAAGGAATCTGTTCTTCCGCTTCAAGCGGCTGTGCGAACGGCCCTTTATCCGCCGCTTCAAGCGGAAAAACGGGATAAAATGGTGATATCCGCCTAAGGCGGCATCCGCCCGGCAGCGGCATCCGCTCTATGGCGGCGAAAAGCAGGAAAAGGAGAACCGGTAAATATGAGGAACCTGTCCTACAAAACCTACCTTGACAAAGTATACGGCTGTTTTTTGGGGAAGACCGTAATCGGAACGCTGGGCGCGCCCTATGAGGGCATCAAAATGCCGCTGGCGCTGCCGTTCCGGCAGGAGATGATCAACACCATGCTGCCGAATGACGATCTGGACCTGCAGGTGCTGTGGTTGGATACGGCGGAGCAGTACGGCCCGGATTTCACGTCCGATCAGCTGCTGGAGCGGTTCGTCACGCACTGTGACTATTCCCCCGGCGAGTACGCCGTCATGCGCAAGAACTGGCTGCGGGGCATTCACGCACCCGCGTCCGGCTCCTTCTGCAACGATTATTATACCGAGGGTATGGGCTGCCCTATCCGCTCCGAAATATGGGCGTGCCTTGCCCCGCTGGACTCTGACCGCGCGGCGGAGTTTGCCGGGCGGGACGGTGTGATTGACCACTTCGGCGAATCGGTTTATGCAGAGCGGTTCTTTGCCGCACTGGAGGCGGAGGCCTTTGCGGCGGCGGAGGACGACTGCGACCTGTACGCGCTGGCAGAGGCGGGGCTTGCCGCCGTGCCGGAGGAATGCCGCTTTCGGGAGCTGGTTGAGGACACGGTCGCGCTGTGCAGGCAGTACGACGACATGGACGTGAAGGTAATCCTGCGCAAGATTCTCTTCCGGTACGGACACCCCGACTGCACCAATCTGTTCCAGAACATCGGCATTACGCTGACGGCTCTGTTCAAGGGCGGACTTGACCCCATCAAAACCGGCATGATCGCGCTCAACTGCGGCTTTGATACGGACTGCACATGCGCCACGGCGGGGGCTGTTATCGGGATCATCCGCGGCGCGGAATCGCTGAACCGATCCTATGCGTGGGGGGACACGAAATTCGTGCTCGGCGTGCGCTCCGAACGCCGCTCGGACAGCGTCCGCGATTTTGCCGAGGATGTCGCGCACCTGGGCTGCGTATTCAATCCGGGCAGGATAGACGGAGCGCCCGAGGTGCAGCGAAAATTTGAGAAAGACCCGTCGCCCGTGCGGATCAGCGTTATATACCAGAACGGGGAGGACGGCCGTCCGGACGCCTCCATCGGGCTGGACGAGACGCGCAGCGTCGCCCTGCTGATGGAGAACCGCACGGATGCACCGCTGACGGTGGACTTTACCGTGCAGGGCCCCGGCTGCGATGAAAAAGGGCAGCTGGAAATACAGCCGCGGTCGGACGACGCGCATATCACGCTGATTACCTGCCCCGCCGATACGGAGGAACTGCCGGAAATCAATACCTACACCGTCGGATTTACGGCGGGAGGATACAGCGGGATCTACCGCTTCGGACTGGCGGCGGCGACGCCGTGGAAGGCGGTCGGCCCGATCTGGCGCACCGATCCCGTCTGTACGACGGAAAAACTGCTTTCGGTTCCCAATTACTGGCACCTGATGCAGGATCCCGGCTACAAGGGGGACACGACCGATATTGTGCGCAGGTTTCATCTGAACTTCGCTGCGGATACGCATACGCCGTACATGGGGCAGGACGAGCTGTTCACGCCGCTTGACCCCGCCGCCGATACGGCATACGAGGAAACCCTGTTCTCTCAGCGGCAGGACAGCTTTCGGATGGAGGACATATGCGCGTTCCGCGGTCCGTCGGTTATCTATCTTGCCCGGGAGCTTGTCTCGCCGGCAGACGAGGAGGTATGCGTGCAGCTTGGGTACAGCGCGCCGGTTTCCCTCTGGATTAACGGAGTGCTGATCTGCGAGAGTACGGCGTGCGACAACTGGGACGCGGAGAACCTGCATGTGCAGCATGTGAAAATCCGCAGGGGAATCAACCGGGTTGTCCTGCGGCTGACCCGCGTCAACGGGGACGCCAAATTCAATCTTACCTTTGCGGAAGGAGCAACCTGCGCGGCACACATCCTGCACTATGCCTCCCGCAATCCCCGGTATTTCGGGAAGTAACGAAAGGAGCGACACATGGGAATAACCGATGTACTTTGTATTCTGAATCTGGCGGGACTGGCGGCGGTGGCCGTGCTGCTGGTATTGCTCCTGCGGCGGCGGACGGACGGTGTATCCGCGGAGGAGCTGCACAAAACCGAGGAAAAGCTGACGGAAAGCCTGCGCCGGGAGACGGCGGAGGCGGAGGGCGCGCTGCGTCGGGAAATGGCGGACAGCCGGCGGGAAACGTCGACGGCGGTGCAGACTTCCGTGTCCGAGCTCGGCAAGTCACTGCGTGAGTCGCAAAAGGATTCCGCGGAAGCACAGCGGCAGCAGCTTGCCGGCATGGAGGCGACGCTGGACAAGCGGGTGAATGCGCTGACGGACGCATTAAGCACGCAGATCGCCGCCATGACCGATGCGCTGGATAAGCAGGTGAAAACGCTGACCGATACGCTGAACAAACAGGTAGGCGCGCTGAAGGACAGCGTCGGGCAGCAGATGGCGACCCTGACGGATGCGCAGAACAGGCAGATGGACGCGCTGTCGGACGGGCAGAAAATCCGACTGGAGGAGGTCGGGAAGCAGGTCTCCCTGATGGCGCAGAACAGCACGGCGGCGCAGGAGCAGATGCGGCAGACGCTGGAGGCCCGGCTGACCGCCCTGCAGACGCAGAATACGCAGCAGCTGGAAAAAATGCGTGAAACCGTGGACGATAAATTGCAGAAGACGCTGGATGACCGCATTACGCAGTCCTTCAAGCTGGTGAACGACAGGCTCGGCGAGGTGTATCAGGGGCTCGGCGAAATGAAGACGCTGGCAGTCGGCGTGGGCGACCTCAAGAAGGTGCTGTCCGGGGTAAAGACGCGCGGCATTGTGGGTGAGGTGCAGCTCGGCGCAATCATTGAGGATATGCTGACGCCGGATCAGTACGCAAAGAATATTGTTACGCGCAAAGGGTCGCGTGACCCGGTGGAGTATGCCGTGAAGCTGCCCGGTACCGCCGACGAACCCGTGTACCTGCCTGTTGACGCGAAGTTTCCCGGGGATACCTACGCGCATCTGATGGATGCCTACGAATCCGGCGACGCCGATGCCGTGAAGGCG
The DNA here is from genome assembly GCA_963609805.1 of Erysipelotrichaceae bacterium. GTDB lineage: Bacteria > Bacillota > Clostridia > Oscillospirales > CAG-272 > CAMEON01. Next base: position 8,480 of record CAVDLN010000001.1, read on the forward strand.
GCACAGGTGCAGCTGACCGAAATCATCCGGCGCGAGGCCAAGGACATTCACGACAAGTATATCGATGTTCCCCACACAACGGAGTTCGGCATTCTGTTCCTTCCGACGGAGGGACTGTATGCCGAGGCGGTGCGGCTCGAATTGCCCGAAAAGCTCAGGAAGGACTACCAGATCAGCGTCACGGGGCCGACCACGCTGGCGGCTCTGCTCAACAGCCTCCGGTTAGGATTCCGGACGCTGGCGGTTCAAAAGAAGTCCGCCGAGGTATGGCAGGTGCTGGGAGCCGTCAAAACCGAGTTTGGAAGGTTCGGAGATGCGCTGAAAACCGCGCAGGACCGCATTCAGAAGGCGGGGGAGGATCTGGACAAGCTTGTCGGCACACGCACAAAGCAGATCAACCGCAAGCTGAAGGACGTTGAAAAAGCGACGGAGGAGGAGGCTCTCACCCTCCTGCCGGAGGGAGCGCCGATAGACGGGGACGACAGCTGACAGCTGTCAGCCGACAGCCGACAGCCGACAGCCGACAGCCGACAGCCGTCCGGCGGGGAATATGCGATTATGATATCGCATATTTTATGCATAAAAATAAAATATGCAAAAAATATAAACTTCATCCTTATGCCTGCCCGGACTGATGTATGCGGAACGCGGGCGGCATCCCGCCGGGCGACGGAAAAAAGGAGAAAAGATACAAGAAAACCCCTGCAAAATTTTTGCAAAATTTATGTAAGCTGCCTATTGTAATATTTTGCGTGTCGTGATATAATAGTCGCATAAAGATACAGGGCATATTCAAAATTTATTCAAAACACTACAAGGAGATCCGTATCATGAAAAAGATTATCTGTATGGCACTGGCGCTGATTATGGCGCTCGGTATGGTCGGCATGTTCGCGTCCTGCTCCGAGGAGGACGGGGACGAAAAGAAGGTACTGGTTATGGCGACGAACGCCAACTTCCCTCCCTATGAGTACAAGGACGGCGATCTGTTTGCCGGCATCGATGTGGAGCTGGCGCAGGCAATCGCCACCAAGCTCGACATGGAGCTTGACATTCAGGACGTCGAGTTCGGTTCCATCATCGCGGGCGTTGAATCCGGCAAGTATGACATGGGCATGGCCGGCATGACCGTCACCGAGGACCGCAAGAAGCAGGTTAACTTCTCCACCAGCTACGCAACGGGCGTTCAGGTTGTCATCGTCAAGGAGGACTCCGCAATTCAGTCTCTTGACGACATCACCACTTCCTCCAAGATCGGTGTGCAGCAGGACACCACGGGTGACATCTACGCCTCCGACACGGTTGAGAACGGCGGTTGGGGCGAGGAGGCCGTGACCCGCTACAAGAACGGCGCGGATGCCGTGCAGGCACTGCTGACCGACAAGCTGGACTGCGTTATCATCGACCAGGAACCCGCCAAGTCCTTCGTGGCTGCCAACACCGGTCTGAAGATTCTGGAGACCGCATACACCAACGAGGATTACGCCATCGCAGTCGGCAAGAACAACACCGAGCTGCTTGAGAAGATCAACAAGGCTCTGGATGAGCTGAAGCAGGACGGCACCATCGATAAGATCGTCAGCAAGTATATTCCCGCTAATCAGTAATTGACGGAATACACCGTATACCTGAGGGAGGCCATCCTTCCTCAGGTTGTTTTCGTATTTGAAAGAAGGAGATGCCTATGGCATGGTTACACGTGCTTGCCGAGAAGCTGCAGGCGTGGTTCGCGGAGTTCCGCGATGAGTTTGTCGTAAACTTTATAACGGATAGCCGCTGGACATGGCTCGCGAAGGGACTTCGCAATACGCTGCGCATCACGGCGGTGGCCATCCTGCTTGGTGTGGTTATCGGTGTCGTGGTCGCCACGGTGCGCGCGTCCTATGACAAAAACCGTGAGATGATGGCGCTCCACGGCGGATTTTCCTATCGGATTTTCGCATTCTTCAACGGCGTGTGCCGGGTATACCTTGCTATTATCCGCGGAACACCGGTTGTGGTGCAGCTGCTTATCATGTACTTTATCATTTTCGCCCGCTCCCGCAACGCGATTATGGTGGCAACACTTGCGTTCGGCGTCAACTCCGGCGCGTATGTCGCGGAGATTATCCGCGGCGGCATTATGTCTATTGACAACGGACAGTTTGAGGCGGGGCGTTCACTGGGCTTTAACTACGTGCAGACCATGCTGTACATCGTTATCCCGCAGGTATTCAAAAGCGTGCTGCCGGCACTGCTCAATGAGTTCATCGCCCTTCTGAAGGAAACATCCGTGGCGGGCTATGTCGGCATTATGGATCTGACCAAGGCAGGCGACCTGATCCGCGGGCGGACGTTCTCCGCATTCATGCCGCTGATTGCGGTTGCACTGGTATATCTGGCAATCGTTATGCTGTTGACCTCGTTGGTAAGCCGACTTGAAAGGAGGCTGCGCAAGAGTGAGCGCTGAGAAAGAACAGGCAGTTCCCGTCACGGAGAAAACGACCGGGACGGGGGACGAAATCATCCGTGTGGAAGGGCTGAAACGCTACTTTTCGGGCGGAAAAATCAAGGCTCTGGACGGCATCGATATGACGGTGCGCCGGGGGGAGGTCGTGGTTATTATCGGGCCGTCCGGCTCCGGCAAGTCCACCCTGCTGCGGTCGCTGAACCTGCTGGAAATACCCACATCCGGGTCTATTTACATGGAAGGCAAGGATATCACCGACAAGCACGCGAATATCAACCTGCACAGACAGAAAATGGGAATGGTGTTCCAGCATTTCAACCTGTTCCCGCACATGACCGTCATGCAGAACATGGTGGTCGCGCCCATCAAGCTCAAGGACAAGAAAAAGGAAGAGGCAGAGGCGCAGGCCATGGAACTTTTGGAGAAGGTCGGGCTTGCGGATCGTGCGAGCGCCTATCCGGAGCAGTTGTCCGGCGGACAGAAGCAGCGTGTGGCGATCGTGCGCGCCCTGTGCATGGAGCCGGATGTCATGCTGTTTGACGAGCCGACTTCCGCGCTTGACCCGGAGATGGTCGGAGAGGTTCTGGATGTTATGAAGCAGCTTGCGCGGGACGGCATGACCATGGTCTGCGTCACGCATGAGATGGGCTTTGCCCGGGAGGTTGCGTCGCGCGTGCTGTTCATGGACGGCGGGCAGATTCTGGAGCAGGGAACACCGGAGGAAATCTTCGGTCATCCGTCCTGCGACCGCCTCAAGTCCTTCCTCGCGAAGGTACTTTGATAAAAACAGGCATAAAAAAAGGGGCTGTTAAAAACTCAGACGGAGTTTTGAACAGCCCCTTTGTGCGTGAAAAATCAGAGTGCCCCGAACAGGAAAAGAATCAGCAGTCCGAACGCGACCAGCACCGCAAGGCAGGGGAGAACAATGACAAGGAAAGCCGAAAGTGCCATGGCAAACCGATCCTTTGCCGTGATTTTATCATCCGACATCCGTTCGCGGAATTCCTCCTCCTGCTCACGGGTCGGTTTTTTCAGCCTTCGCCAGATCATTTTCTCAGCCTGCCTTTGATTTCTTACTCCTTGACGGATTTCCGCTCCGTCTTGGGCATCTCAAACAGATAGTTCCCGTGTTCGTCGATTTTCCGCTCCGGGAAGTGGCACGCCACGAAATGACCCGGCTCGATTTCAGCCAGCGGAGGCGGTACGCGGCGGCACTTGTCGCAGGCCATCCAGCATCTCGTATGGAATTTGCATCCGTCGGGCGGCTTGATGGGGCTGGGGATATTGCCTTCCAGCAGTATGCGCTCCTTCTTCAGGCTTTCCATATCGGTAGTCGGAATGGAGGAGAGCAGCGCGACCGTATACGGGTGGCGCGGGTCGTTAAAGATGGTGGCGGCATCGGACAGCTCGACCACATTTCCGAGATACATGACGCAGATGCGGTCGGAGATATAGCGCACGACGGACAGGTCATGAGAAATGAACATGTAGGTCAGATGCTCTTTTTCCTTCAGCTCCTGCAAAAGGTTGATGATCTGCGACTGAATCGACACGTCCAGTGCCGATACGCACTCGTCGCACACCACAAATTTAGGGTGAACCGCCAGCGCGCGCGCAATGGAAATACGCTGCCGCTGTCCGCCGGAGAACTGATGCGGGTAGCGGAACAGCATATACTCCTGCAGTCCGCATTCCTTCATGGTGCGCACCACATGTTCCCGCATTTTGGGGGAACCGTGGCGGTAAAACTTGTGCGTGACAAGTCCTTCCTCGATAATCTGACCGATGGTGAAGCGGGGATTCAGGCTGGAGTAGGGATCCTGGAAGACGATTTGCAGATCCTTGCGCAGAAGCCGCATTTCATTGTACTTCAGGCGCGCCAGGTCAATGCCGTCGTCCAGCATGGCCTCGTACTTCCGGAATTCGGGGTCGTTCAGGTACGGCTGCTTGGCGGCCGCAATGAGTGCGTCCTGCTCCTGCATCTGACGGGACAGATTTCCCAGCAGATCGGAGAGAGCCCCGCGCTTTTCCCGCAGCTTTCTCAGCTGCGATTCCTTGACCGGCTTTCCGCCGAGCGTGCCGCCTTCCGCCTCGTCCAGCAAGAGATCGATGTCGCGGATGTTGTCATTCAGCTTGGCGCAGCGGTCTTCCAGCTGGGCCTTCCTGTACAGCAGCGAGGAACCCTTTGCCGTATCCCTTACCAGGAATCCGCCGAGAATCTTGGCGATATGCGCAAGGGCAGTCTGGTATTCCGCGTCCGCCAGGTTCTGACTCTGCAGGTCAATAAAGCTCGGCGTATCGCCTGATGCGGCAACTTTTTGCGCAGCCGCATGTGCGCGCGCCTCCGCCGCCTTCAGTTTTTTGATATAGCGCTGCGGTTTTTTGAGCGTATCCAGAACGTATTGCGGTGCCAGCTCCGCGCGCGGCATGCCGTAGTACGTGGTGGTTCCGGCGGTCTGCTCGTACAGCTGAAGCAGAACGCGTCCCAGCGTGGATTTTCCGCAGCCGGATTCGCCGACAATGCCGAGTGTTTCGCCCTCGTAGATATCCAGGGAGATATCCTCATTCGCCTTTACATAGTACTGCTGACGCTGGAAAAGGCTTTTTTTCGCGACGGGGAAGTATTTCTTAAGATTCGTGATCGATAAGAGCTTTTTGGTGTTCGGCACTGTTTCTCACCTCCTTTTCGGGATAGAAGCAACGGATTTTCTGACCGGGCGTAACCTCTACCAGGGGAGGTTCCTGCTGCAGGCATTTTTCGGTTGCGTACTTGCAGCGGGGTGCGAATTTGCAGCCCTTCGGCAGTGCAAGCGGGTGAGGAACAACACCGGGAATCGGCTCCAGCTTGTGTGTCACGTTGTCGATGCGGGGGATACTGTTCATCAGACCCTCCGTGTACGGATGGCTCATGGGACAGTCTGTGAAGATAACGCGCGCGGAGGTCTGCTCTACGACCTGTCCGCAGTACATGACCACGACGTCATCCGCCATTTCGTTGATGACGCCCAGGTCGTGCGTGATGAAGATAATGGAGGTACCGTTCTCGCGCTGCAGCTCGTTCATCAGGTGCAGAATCTGCGCCTGTATGGTCACATCCAGCGCGGTTGTGGGCTCGTCCGCGATCAGGATTTTCGGGCGGCACGCCAGCGCCATGGCGATCATGACACGCTGGCGCATTCCGCCGGAGAGCTGGTGCGGGTATTGGCGCATGACGGCCTCGGGGTTGGGAATCTGCACGTCGTAAAGCATTTTCAGGGCGCTTTCGCGTGCCTCTCTCTTGTTCATTCCCTGGTGGATCATGAACGGCTCGCTGAGCTGCTTTTCCACTGAGAAGACAGGGTTGAGGGAGGTCATCGGTTCCTGGAAAATGACGGAAATCGCGTTGCCGCGGATATGATACATTTCCGACATCGGCAGGGTGGTCAGCTCCTTGCCCTCGAAGCGGATGCTGCCGCTTTCGATATAGCCGTTGTCGTCAAGCAGACGGAGAATGCTCATGGCGGACACGGACTTGCCGGAACCGGATTCGCCGACGATGCCGATTGTGCGCCCTGCCTCCAGTGTGTAGGAGACATCGTTGACCGCCTTGACGATACCTTTTTTCGTCTTAAAGTAGGTATGCAGGTTGTTGACTTCAAGTAATGCCATACTGTTGCCCCCCATCTCTTATCTTTCCGCGTTGGACTTCGGGTCCATGACATCGCGGAGCGCGTCGCCGATGATGTTGATGCAAATGGTTGTCACCGCAAGGAACAGGGCGGTAAAGAGCCACTGCCACCAGTAGTTGTTCATGATTGTCATGTTGTTGGCGCCGTTCAGCATGTTGCCCCACGTCGGGCGCGGCGGCGTTACGCCGAATCCGAGGTAGGAGAGTGAGGATTCCGTCAGCATACAGGTTGCGAAGTCCAGCGTCAGGGTGACTATGATAATAGAAATGACATTGGGCAGAATGTGCCTGAACGCGATTTTGGATTCCTTTACGCCCATGGCCTTGGCGGCGGTAACGTATTCGTTCTCACGGGCGACCAGCACCTGTCCGCGCACAAGCCTTGCCAGTCCCGTCCAGGACAGGACACCGAGAATGCACATGAGCAGGAATATTTTCGTGTTTTCGCTCCACGGCATATGCGCCATAATGGACGAAAGAATCATGGCAAACGGCAAAAACGGAATTGCCGCGAACACCTCGGTGACGCGCATGAGGGCGATATCCACCTTGCCGCCGAAGTAGCCGGAGATGCATCCGACGATGATGCCGATGATGGTAGAGATCAGGACGGCGACGCCGCCGATCGTCATGGTCATTTTGGAACCGTTTACGATGCGCTGGAGAATATTCGCGCCGTTTTTGTCCGTGCCGAACAGGTAGCCTTTGTTGCCCCATTTCTGCAGCAGCTGATTGCTTTCATCAACGGTGTAGGTCTGGAAGCCGCAGGCGAAGATGTGCGACGCCTTCTTGACGGTCTTGGGCGTATCGCACTGGTCCAGCAGATCCTCGCCGAAGGAGTACACGTTTCCGAGATTGGTAAGTCCGGTGTAGTGGTGAATGCCCGTCTGGATTTCCACGTAGTACTCGCCTTCCTCCAGAGTCGGGGGCGCGACATAGGAGCGCTCCTGGTTCTTGAAGGAGCCTCCGAACAGGATGGTGTTGTCTGAGAGCTGATAGGCGACCGTGGTGGTGGTTGCGTAGACATGCTCGATGGTGGCATCCTTGCCGTCTACGGCGTGCTCATGGAGTGTTGTCTTGATTTTGGAGCCGACGCTTGTGAAATCGGCGCTGGGCTGCTCGAAAGATTCCAGAACCGCCGGGCCGAACACGAGAGGGTCATAGATGCCGCTGTTCTCGGGAGGCATGCGGACGCCGATGACATAGTTGAGCGTGAAGGCGATATCCTTGAGCAGGATTTTCTCCGGCTCATAGCCCAGCGATTCGTCCACATCGTTCATGGTGGCGAAGAACTCCATGTTGCTGTAGGCGTACTTGTTGCCCCAGATATACAGGGTTCCGTCCTCCATGAGGATGGCGGTTGCCTGATATCCGCAGGTCAGCTTTTTGACCTTGGACACATCCACGCCGTTTTCATACAGCTCCTCCGGCATGGCCAGGACAAAGCTTGAGTCGGCGAACTCGTCATACCGGCCGTACTGACCGAGCTTGTAGTTGCCCCAGCCGTATATCTTTCCCTTGTCGTCAATGGCAATGATGTGGTCAATGCCGGCGGCAACCATGACGATGTTTGCCTTCTGCACTTCCTCCGGAATTTCGGAGACATCAAATCCGGTGGTTCCGATCTGGGTGCAGCCCCAGACATAGACCTTGCCGGAACCGGACAGTCCGACCGTGAAGGGCCCGTAGGAGGAAACCTGCTTGACATCCTTCTGCAGTTCTTTGGGCATGCTCATCATGCTCAGCGTAGGATAAATGTTCTGCTGCGTGGTTTCGGAGTAGGAGTCAAAGTACTTGGGCATGAACAGGGGGCCGATAAACGCGACCAGGAACATCAGCACCACGATCACGAGCGCGACCACGGCGTATTTCTTCTCAAGGAATCCCTTGAGAATCTGCTTGCCCGGGCTGAGAATGACTTCCACATCCTCGACTTTCTGCTGCCCGTAGCGGTCGGACTGTGTCATTTCGTCGGCGAGCGTCTTGCTGCCGCCGAAGAAGAGCCGCCGGAACCAGCCGGCAATCCGTTTTCCGAGACCGACGGAGGGTTTTTTGCTGCTATTGCTCATGACTGCGCCCTCCTTTATTTGTTCACGCGTACGCGCGGGTCAACAAGGCCGTACACGATATCGATAATCAGGTTTCCCGCCAGTGCGATCAGGACATAGAAAAGCTGCATCAGCAGGATAAGGTCGTTGTCGCTGCTGTTCAGCGCGTCAATCATGACCTTGCCCATGCCGTTGATGTTGAATATCTGCTCAATGACGACCGAGCCGGAGAAGATTCCGAGGAACCAGCCGACAACCAGCGTCACAATGGGGATCAGCGCGTTGCGCCATGCGTGCGAATAGATGATGACCTTTTCCTTCAGACCCTTGGCACGGGCGGTTTTGATGCAGTCCATGGAAAGGGCGTCAATCATGGAGGCGCGCACGTACCGCGTCATGCCGCCCAGCGAGCAGAAGGTCATGACAATCAGCGGGAGCGCCAGATAGTACATCTCGTCGATAAAGGCACGGAAGCCCGTATAGTTCGAACCGGGCGTTTTCATGCCGGACGGCGGGAATATCCCCAGTTTGGAACAGAACAGCCATATAAACAGAAGGGATATCAGGAAGGTCGGCAGGCTGTATCCGATGATGGTCAGCACCTGCATGATCTTATCGCCCGCCTTGCCCCGTTTGACCGCGCAGTGAATGCCGAGCGGAATCGTGATGGCAAGCGCGAGGATCGTCGCGAAGATATTGATGAAAATGGTATTCTTCATCGGCGCCTTCACCACGTTGAGCACGTCGTCGCGGTAGTAGTCGGAGTAGCCGAAGTTGCCCTGCAGCAGTCCGTTGAACTGACCGTCGTAGTACGGATAGAAGCCCATCCAGCGCAGGTACTGCACGATTTTGTTGGGGTTGTCCGTGCCGTATTCGCGCTGATACTGAAGATAGGTTTCATCAAATAGGGCCTGGCGCTGCTCTGCGGTGATATTCTTCATTTCCTTGACTTCCGCATAGGCCTTTACGTAAGCGCGGTCACCCGACGCGGCATTGTAAAGGAGGAACATGAGGAAAGAGAGGATCAGAA
>CAVDLN010000001.1:17683-62579 GCA_963609805.1 Erysipelotrichaceae bacterium
GCATATAGCCTATTCTTTTCAATATATACTTTCCCATAGCTTGACTTCCTTGTGATTGAATTTTTACCTCGGAGAACGCGGCGCCGGGCGCCGGCGGGGGAGTCCCCGGACGGTGTGTCCGGAAGTGCGGTGTCTATTTTTTGAAAACCGCGCGGGAGAGTCCCTGCCTGCATGGAATCGCGGCAGACAGAGCGGTCATTGCGGCTTTCGGCTTTTCAAATGTTGGTGTGCGGCGGTTTCCTGCCGCGGTGAGGGGAGACAGAATGGGGAGACGGGAAAAATCGGCAAAAAAGAGAAGCGAAAGCCATAGTAAAACAGACCGCAGGAGGGGGCGGAAGCCCCTTCCTGCGGTGCTGCGGGTCTCCCTCCCTCACCCATGGCTCAAGGGAGAGGAAGAGAGAGAAGCGGAAACTGCTTCCTTATTTCAGGTAGACAATATCAGCAACGTCCTTGATGTAGTATGCGGAGTAGTCTGCATACATCGAAGGATCAACGGTGAGGTTGTAGGAGTAGTCATACACAGCGGAGGTAAAGCCGGTAGCGAAGTTGAATGCGCTGTAAAGCGGCGTGCCGCCGTAGGTACCGGAGCCGTAGTCGCTCTGGAGCAGCTCAGCCAGCATCGGATAGAAATCACCGAAGTTGGACTGCACTTCCATGCCGATAGCGATGATGTTGGAATTCTCCTTGAAACCGTTCACAAGCAGATCGGTAAACTCGTTGTCGGTGGTACCGAACCAGTTGATGACCAGAGGCATGTAGTAGAAGTCACCGACCTTGGTGGTGGTGTACTTGCCGTCCTTGGAAGCGTAGGTCTTGTCGGCTTCCTTGATGACGGAAGCGGCGATCTTCTTGTAGCGGACGCCGGAGACGTACGCGTTGCCGTCCTTGTCATAGTTCCAGCCGTCAGCCTCCAGCAGAGCGATAGCGGTATCCTTGCTGGTTGCGTAAGCGTTCAGCTTGATGTTGCCCTTGACAGCCTGGTACATCCAGGAACCGGTGTAGTACGGGCCGTTGGAGACGGTGCCGTAACCGCCGGTGAAGTCCTTTGCGAACTGCTCGCGGTCAACGCAGTATGCGATAGCCTGACGGACAGCGGTGAACTGTGCGGGGCCGAAGTCGCAGCGGTAACCCAGCTTACCGTAGCCGGCGCGGCTGTAGTTGACGGATGCGAACTTGCCGTCGCTGCTGTCGATCAGTGCCAGAGCTTCCTTGGTTGCGTCGCCGCCGGTGATAGCCATCAGGATATCAACACCGCCGGTCTTGAGGTCCTCCAGCTGCGTTGCGGCAACGACCTTCTTGTAGACGATCTTCTCAATGGAAGGAACGACACCCTCAAAGTTGCCCTTGAAGTAGGTGTTCTTCTTCAGAACCGCGGTCTTGGTGCTTGCATCGTAGCTCTCAACCACATAAGGACCGGAGTAAGGATACTTGGAAGTATCGGTGTCCTTGGAGGTAGCCTTGATGTGAGCAGCCATCTTGTAGCTGTCGCCGTCCTTGTCATAGAAGCTGTCGGACAGGTATACACCGTTGCCGTCATCCTTGATTTCGGCATCGCCCAGCCACATAGCGGCATACTCTGCGGACAGAGATGCATAAGCCATGTCGTAGAAGTAAGGCAGGTAGTCGGCGGAAACCGTCACGGAGAACTTATAGTCGCTCAGCAGGCGGATACCGGAGAACTCCTTCTTGCCCTCGGTGGAGCCGGGGCCGGTGTAGGCGGAGAAATCGTCAAAGCCGACAAGGGTCATGCCGGAGCGATGGTTCTTGCCTGCAGCCTCGGTTGCGACGGGCGTGGAGAATGCCAGCACGTGGGACAGGAAGTCCTTTGCGGTAACGGCGGAGCCGTCGCTGAACTTCAGGTCGTCGCAGATTTCGATCTCATAGGTCTTGGAACCGTCGTCGTTGGCAGTCGCGGTGTGGGACTTGACAACGGAGGTGTTCCAGACATATTCGCCTTCCTTGTTGGTGACGACGGTGGAGAGATCATCGGTCAGATTCTGCACATCCAGGTCAGCGGATCCGGGAGAGGATGCGCCGAAGGTGGCGTAACGGAAGGTACCGGACAGCTCGGTAGAGGAGCCGATGATGATGCTGTTGTCACTCTTGCTGGAGGTCCACTCGATCAGAGCGTTCGCGGGGCCCCAGAAGGGGTTGGTCGGGTGTTCCTTGACGGAGCCGATCTGTGTATTGTAGACGTCATAGTACTCGTTGGAGTACAGGGGCATCTCGGGGAGCAGCTTGTTCCATCTCTCGATGTAGTACTGCCACCACTTGGCGTAAGCCTGCTTCTGCTCGGCCTCGGTGCCGTCACCGCAGTTGTAAACCATGGCCATGCTCAGGAAGTCGAGACCCAGGACGTACTGCTTGCCGTCCTTCTCAATGTAGTAATCGCCGTCGTCGTTCTGCTTGACGTCGTCGATCGTAACTTCCTTGCCGTACAGGTCATAGAGGGAGATGTAGTCTCCGTCCTTGCCGTAGGTCAGGCCGTCCACGTTGAGGTAGTTCAGAGTACCGTCATCGTTCTCGGGAATATTGCTGCTTCCCGAATCGGTAGAGGTACCGTCTTCCCCGGAACCGCTGCAGGCAGCAGCGAAGGGAAGAATCATCAGAACTGCCAGCAAAAGGGAGATAATTCTGAGTTTCTTCATGGTAATTTCCTCCGTTTAGATTTTTATATAGCGGCACCGAAGTGCCATTATACCAAAAGGGCGGCGGTGAGAATGCCCCGTGAATCAGCCGACTGACCCTGCGGAACAAATCACTGTAGATTTCGTGCATTGTAGCACAATTTTCCCGTTTTATCAAGTCCTTTTGACGGAATTCTGCCTAATAGACTATATTTTTTGAAAATATAGTGCGGATTCTGTGAAAAACTGTTGAAGATTTCTGAACGGGAGTTTCCACACCGGAAAGTTGCGGAAAAAATGCAGGGCCGACGCATGCATGCGCGTCAGCCCTGCAGAGAGGACACTTACCGTGTCAGGACATCACTTGGACTGCAAGCCCGCGATGACCTTGGCTGCCACGTTGGCGGGAACGGTATCATAACCGGTAACGGTGAAGTCAAACCAGCCGCGGCCCTGCGTCATGGCGCGCAGAGCGATGGGGTAATCTCCCAGCTCGGATTTGGGAGCGGAGGCCTCGACCGTTGTGTAGCCGGTCTTGCCCTCGCACGGGTGCATGCCCAGGACGGATGCGCGGCGCTTGTTCAGGTCGCCCATGATATCGCCGACAAGGGATTCGGGCACGGTGACAAACAGCTCGCCGACAGGCTCCAGCAGGACGGGCGCGCCCAGCTCCAGGCACTTCTTGTAGGCAAGGTTGGCGGCGGTGCGGAAGGAAAGCTCATCCGAGTCCACGGCATGGTAGGAGCCGTCATACAGTTCGGCGCGCAGACGCACCAGCGGGAACCCGACGGCACCCTTTGCCATGGCGTCCTGCAGGCCCTTTTCAACGGCGGGAATGAAGTTCTTGGGAACGGAGCCGCCGACGGTGGCGTCGACAAAGGTCAGTCCCTCCTCCTCGCCGGGAGCGAAGCGGATCTTGACATGTCCGTACTGACCGGAACCGCCGTTCTGCTTCTTGTGCTTGCCCTCAACATCACAGGACTTGGTAATCTTCTCACGGTAAGCGATCTTCGGCTCGTCCAGGCGGACGGAAACGCCGAAGCGGCTCTTGAGCTTGGCGGCCAGCACGGTCAGGTGCATGTCACCCATACCGTAGATCAGCATCTGCTTGGTTTCGGGGTCGTTCTCATACCGCAGGGTGAGATCCTCCTCCAGCATTTTGGTGATGGCCTGGGAGATCTTGCTCTCGTCCTTGGCGGTCTCGGGCGTGATGGCGCGGCACATGTACGGGGTCGGATATTTGACGGGCGCATAGGCGGTCTCACCGGAGAGGGACAGGGTATCGCCCGTGTTGGTGCTCGCCAGCTTGGCGATCATGCCGAGATCTCCGCAGGCAAGCTCGTCCACCTCGGTCTGATCCTTGCCTTTCATTATATAGATGTGCGCCATCTTCTCACTGACGCCGGTACGCAGGTTGCGCAGGGACATATCCCGCTTGAGCGTGCCCGCCATGACCTTGAAGAAGGACATCTTGCCGACAAACGGGTCGGCGACGGTTTTGTATACGAACAGGGCGGGATCTCCCTCCACTTCAATCGGAACATGCTTTCCGCTCGCGTCCTTTTCGAACTTGCGGGCGGTCGGGCGCGGGAAGGAGCCGGCGATGGCGTCCAGCATGGCGATGATACCCCACAGATGCACGGCGGAACCGCAGTACACGGGTACGATGGTGCCCTGAATAATGCCGTTGTGCAGAGCCTCAACCGATTCCTCAAGCGTGAAAGATTCACCCTCAAAGAATTTCTCCATCAGCTCGTCGGCTGTGCCGGCAAGTGCCTCGTTGAGCGCGTCCTTGAATTCGGAGGCGGTGTGCTCCCAGCCGATGCGCATGGCGATTTCCGTGCGCTTGCCCTTTTCGTCGTACTTGAAGGGCTTCATGGTGAGCAGGTCTATCATGGTGACATCCTTGCCGGTTTCCACGGGAATGAACACGGGGCAGACCGACACGCCGAAGGTGGCGTGCAGCTGGCGGAACACACGCTCGAACTTGCAGTCCTCGTCATCGCACTTGTTGACGAAGAACGCGCGCGGAATGCCGGCCTCGCAGGCGGTGTCCCACGCAAGCTCCGTTCCGACCTCGACGCCGGCTTTTCCGTCCACGCAGATGACGGCGGCATCCGCCACGCGGACGGCCTGCTTGACCTCTCCCGCAAAATCAAGGAATCCGGGAGTATCTATGACGTTGATCTTGGTGTCTTTCCATGTCATGAAGGCCGGCGTAGCGGCAAGAGAAAAGCCGCGCGCGCGTGCCTCGGGGTCATAGTCGCAGGTTGTGTTGCCCTGCGCGGTATTTCCGAGACGATCTATGGAGCCGGTCACGTACAGCATCGCCTCGGCGACAGAAGTCTTTCCGCAGCCGCCGTGACCGAGAAGAGCCAGGTTCCGGATCTGTTTGGTATTGAATGCAGCCATAGGGATTCACCTTCATCCGCCGCCGACGGAGGCAGGAGCGGGATCTCCGCTGTCCGCTGCCCACGGGGGAGGACACCTTTCTGTATGATGTATGAGTGTGTTATACAAAAAAACAATGAAAAACGGTTGCTTTTTCGGTAACATCTCTATTATACAGTATTCCGCGGCTTTTTTCAATAATCAAAAAATAGATTCTTTGTATGCTGCATGTAGAAAATCCGAAGGACTATTTGTGCAAATCGGACAAAAAAGGTAAAACAGAATCCAAATCAAACAGGCGGACGGCATTCCGGGAGGTGACATCCGCCAGCTCCTCGGGCATCATGCCGTGCAGGGACGCCAGCACACGCGCGATATGAATAATCGTATCCGAGCGATTCACGGTGCCGCGCAGCGGCACGGGAGCCATGTAGGGGCAGTCGGTCTCCAGCAGCAGCCGCTCCGGCGGCACCGATGCGGCGACGGCACGCAGGCGGTCGGCGTTCCGAAAGGTCAGAGAGCCGCCGAAAGCAATATAAAATCCTCTTCTGACAAGCTCTTTTGCCATTTCCGCCGAGCCGGAGTAGCCGTGAAAGACGCCGCGCACGCCCCCGTGGCGGCAGACGGCGTCAAAGCATGCGCCGTGCGCCTCCCGGTCGTGTATGATGACGGGCAGATTCAGCTCCTCGGCCAGCGCCAGCTGTCCGTCAAAGAAGGCCGACTGCCGCTCGGCATCCACAGGCTGCCAGTGATGATCCAGCCCGATTTCCCCGACCGCGACAATCTTGTCCCGCCTGCGCGCCGCCGGGTCGGAGAGCCATGCCCGCAGGCGCGGAAGCTCCGTCTCCGGATCCAGCGGCTGCCGCCCCCCGGTGCTGCCCGATTCGTCGGGGTACACCTGGCAGTCCTCCGGATGTATGCCGACCGCCGCCGCCATGAACGGGTACTTGGCCGCCTGCTCCGCGGCAGCCCGGCTGTTCTGCAGGTTGGTGCCTATGTTGATGACGGCAAGCACCGACGCCCGAAAGGCGGGGTCATCGAGAACCCCCTGCGCGCCGCCCGCCAGGGAATCGAACTTCGGGTCAAAGTAGTGTGCGTGCGTGTCGATAAACCGCATGAGCCGCTGCCCTTCCTTCTTATTAACAATTCGTTTTGAAATCAACCGTTTGTGCTGCCAAATCCCTGCTCCCACGGACCGATGCAGGTTCGTATGATCTGTATGATTTCGTCGATTGACTGCCGGCAGCCGTCCTTCAACCACGCGGAGATAACCGCGGAGATCCCGCCTATGTAAAAGGCGACAACCTGTTTCCGCATGTTGGGAGGATAGTGAAACCGCTCCAGAATCGGGTCGAACACGTCGCGGAACATGGCGTTGTACTGCCGTTCGCTGCGCCAGAGTTCCGGTTTGGCGACAGCCATGCAGTAAACAAGCCGATTGTCCCGGATGAAGGACAGGTACGGCTCCAGATACTCCGGCGTAACGAGAATCAGCTCCTCGAGCGGGCAGGTGAGCAGTCTCTGCTTCAGCGACTGTCTGTCCTGCGGAAAGCAGTCGAAAAACCGCTCCTCCGTGTACCGCACGGCTTCCTCCAACAGGTCGTTGGTGCTTTCGTAGTGCAGGTAAAAGGTGGAGCGGTTGACGCCCGCCGCCTCGCATATTTCCCGAACGGTGATGAAGGCGAATTCCTTGCGTGCCAGCAGGGAAATCAGCGCCTCATCCATGCGGACGGCGGTATTGAAATATTTGCTTTCCGATTTGCTCATGTCCGGTCCTCCTGTTCCGGGGTGCATTCTGCGGCACGGCGCGCGCGGCGGACGCGAATCTGCATAACGGCCGATATAAGCAGGACGGCGCAGCAGACCGCCGAGCCCGTGACGGCGTTCATGCGGAAGCGGAGTGCCGCGTCGTCCGGGGAAAAAGCCGCCATCATGGCTGTCTGAAGACCGAACAGCGACATCAGTGCCTCCGCCGTACCGACGGCCGCTCCGGCAGACAGGATAGGGCTGCCTGCTTTGCGCAGACGGGCAAGGCTGACGAACGCCCGCACCACCGTGTAGAATGTGTAGGCGGCGGATGCGTAAATGACGAGTCCCGGATAGACGAACCCCTCGTTTTCCAGAACGGTCTGCGCCGCCATGACCGCAATGGCCAGATTGAGCGGCAGCAGCAGCAGCGCCGTGCGGCGGCAGCAGGCATACTCGTAGGCGAGGGGATCCGCCTTTCCGCCTCTGCGGCGGAGCCCAAGCA
This sequence comes from Erysipelotrichaceae bacterium, assembly GCA_963609805.1. Taxonomy (GTDB): domain Bacteria; phylum Bacillota; class Clostridia; order Oscillospirales; family CAG-272; genus CAMEON01. The sequence continues at coordinate 24,953 of CAVDLN010000001.1, forward strand.
GAAGACAGCCGCGTATCAGTGCCAGCAGGAAGTAGTATACCGCCAGCGACAGAAACCAAAGGGAACCGTAAAGAAATCCCGATACCGCGCGGAACACGACATAGAACAGGTTGGCCGCCAACCCCTGCGCCATGCGGACGGCTCCGTGAAATTTCACATCCGTCAGGTATTTTCCTCCGAGCCGTGTTTCAAGGACGCGCGCCCGTGCGCGGCGCACCGCGCGGAGAAACCGCGGAACGGCGAGCACCCACAGCGTCGTCGCGTAGGCGGACAGCCCGTACAGAATATAAAGCGGCGCGCCCGAGGGAACGCCCCGCACCGTCGCCGCAATCAGGCAGGCGAACACGGCGGTCGGCAGGATGCACAGGATGGGGGCGGGCGGGAAAAACAGCCGGCGGAAAAAGCGCTTCATGCTTACCGCTTACGCCTGCTCTCCGCTGATTTCGCGTGCGAGGCGGAGAATGTCGGAGGCGTACTTACGCTTTCCTTTTTCCAGCAGCCTGCGGTACAGGGCGTAATTGACGGATACGCCGGCAATGCCGACGACGCCGACCGCAATGCCGACGCCCATCATGAGTGAGGAGCCGTCCCCGATAACCTTCATGGAGAGGCACATGCCGACGCCCAGCACCAGCGCCATGACCGAGCCGAAAATATAGGAAAACACCCGAGCGGGGCGCTTGGCGCGGCGATCCAGCTTGCGCAGGGCGACTACCCTTGAGGTGTCTTTGGGGGCGTACTCGTTTGCCATCTGTTCTGCGAAAATCTTGTCGGTATTCATAATCAAATCCTCCTTGCTTCCGGGAATCGTTTCCCGTTCTGTGCTGTTATTATACCGCCGCATGCGGCGCATCGGAACAGCAAAAAAGAGAATTTGTGTTGATTTCACGGCGGTGGGTTTGCGGTAACGGGGGGAGAGAACCATCTAAAACGCCGAAGTTCCTCTCCCCCTCCGTTCCCTCTCACTCCCCGACTGCCCCTTCTCCGGAGGGGCAGAGCGCTCGGCGGGCGCGGGTCGGGGATGGGGGGAAAAAGGTATGCGAATTCCTGCCCCGGCAGTCCGTTACAGCTCGATCAGCTGCTTGGGGCTCTGCGTGAAGTCGTGAATCGTTCCGTCGGGGAGTACGGCGATCATATCCTCAATGCGGCAGCCGTACTTGCCGGCGATATAGATACCCGGCTCCACGGTTACGACATGCCCCGGCTTGAGTGTGATGTCGCGCGGATAGGAGGCGGAGAAGCGGGGGGATTCGTGAATATACAGACCGACGCCGTGGCCGAGACTGTGACCGAAACAGCCCTTGTAGCCGGCGTTGTCGATAATGTCGCGGGCGACCTTGTCCGCGTCGCAGCAGGGCATGCCGACATGCAGGGATTCGATGGCTTTTGTCTGTGCCTCCAGCACCGTGGCGTACAGCCGCTTCATGTCATCGTCTGCCCGTCCCAACACCACGGTTCTGGTCATATCGGCGCAGTAGCCGTTCCGCCGCGCGCCGAAATCCATGGTAAAGAAGGCGTTGGGGGTCAGACGGTTGTCGCCGGGGACGCCGTGCGGCTTGGAGGAGTTGGCGCCGGATACGGCGATGGTGTCAAACGCGGTTCCCTCGGAGCCGTGCGCGCGCATGTAAAATTCCAGTTCCAGCGCAACCTCCAGTTCGGTGCGCTCCGGCGTGATGAAACCGAGGATATGCGAGAAAGCGTCGTCCGTCAGTTTCTGCGCCTCCGTCATGAAGGCGATTTCGTCCGCGTCCTTGAAAAGGCGCAGCGACTCGATGAGGCGGGACGCACCCGTCATCAGTTCCACACCGGGGAAGGCGTCGGCAAACCGGATGCGCAGGGCGCAGGACACGGATTCCTCCTCATAGGCAAGGCGGCGGATACCGTGCTCAGCCAGCAGATCCGCCACGCAGGACAGCATGCCGCCTTCCGGCATGATTACCTCGATCTCGGCGGGATTCGCCGTGGCGCGCGCCACCTCAATGTAGCGGAAGTCCGCCAGCAGGTAAGCCGCCTCGGGCAGGACAAGCATGTAGCCGTCCGTATAGTTCAGCCCGGTCAGGTAGCGCTGGTTGATTTCGGAGGAGACGAGAACCGCCTCCACCTCGCCCGCCTTCATGCGGGCCTGCAGATTGGTAAGATGCGACATGATATATTCCTTCTTTCTATAACCGTTTTCCGACATCTGTCGGCTGACAGCTGTCGGCTGACATCTGTCAGCTGACAGCTGTCAGCTGTTGATTCCGTCTTCTGTATGTCCGCTCAGCGCCAGCCAGTACTTTTTCATGGTCAGCGCGTCCTCCGCCATGGTGCCGTCCGACTCGCAGATGATGCGTGGGCAGACGCCCTCCCGGATGATTGCCTCCATCAGCGGCTCAAAGGCGGGGCCGTATATCTCATCGGAGAAGGTAAGGTGCCGCTTTTCCCCGCCCGATGTGTATTCTATGCGGGAAAAATGGCAGTGCAGGTGATTCGCGTACGCGTCGCCCAGCCGCTCCGCAATGATCGAGAACACCCGCCGGTAGCTGTCGCAGTCCGGGAAAAGCCCTCCCTGCGCGCGGGCGTTCATATGGCCGAAATCCACCACGGGGTGGTAGTGCGGATCCACGCGGCACTGCTCGATTACCTCGTCCAGCGTCCCCAGCTGGTTGATTTTGCCCATGGTTTCGATGCCGAGACGGATGGGCGTGTCGCCCACCGCCTCTATGACGCGCGCCAGCGTGTCGCAGGACAGGCGCATTGCCTCGGCGCGGCTCATTTTTCCGGCGCTTCCGCTGTGAATGACGATGGTATCCGCGCCGAGCAGCTCCGCCGCCCACAGCGACTTCTGAATATAGCCGATGCTTGCCAGCCGTTTCTGCTCCTCGGCGCCGGAGAGCGAAATGAAGTAGGGAGTGTGCAGGGACATCCGTATGCCGTGCTCGGCGGCGGCGGCTCCTGCGGCGCGGAGGGAGTCCTCCCCGGCGACCACGCCTCTGCCCGCCTCGTACTCATAGGCGTCCAGCCCGATTTTTTCCAGCCACGCCGGGGCCTCGGCTGTGGATTTTCCGCCGTCGCGGCGGAACCATTCCCCGTTGCCGCCGGGGCCGAAGGTCGGTTTGTCGGTCAGCATATAGTCCTCCTCTGTCCGAATATTGCGGGGATTGCACAGATTGCCGGGAGGCGTTACGCTTTCCCTTTATTTTCCGCCTCAATAGCCACGGTCAGCGCGGCGAGATCCCCCACGGATTCCGTGAGCGCGGCAGGGACGATCCGGCAGACCGCGAGGGAATCCGGCAGGCATTCGGCGGACATGACGCGCCGCATGGAGGGAATCAGCAGATCGCCGGAGCGGGCAAAAATGCTGCCCAGCACGATGCACTCTGGATTGAGGACGTCCACCAGCACCGAGAGAGCCTGCCCCAGCCGTGTCCCGCACTGCTCGTAGACCTTCAGCGCGACGGGGTCGGGGTCGGGAGCATGAGCGGCGTCCGCAATGGATTTGGCGGTTACGGACGGCAGATCGGCAAGCGTCGGGCAGAAGGCGGGCGATTCTCCGCGCTGAATGGCTTCCAGCGCCATTCTCTGCCCCATTTTGGCAAGCCCGCCGCCGGAGCAGAATCCCTCGAAGGAGCCTGCCTTGAAGTATCCGACGGGGCCGTCCGGAGCCAGCCGCATGTGGCCGATCTCCCCTGCCGCGTCGCAGGTTCCAGCGTACAGATGCCCATCCAGAATCAGGCCCGCGCCCATTCCCGTGCCGAAGGTCAGAAAGACCATGTTCCGCGTGCCCTTCCCCGCGCCGAACCGCCACTCCGCCAGCGCGCAGGCATTGGCGTCGTTGCAGAGTGCGGCGGGCAGCCCCAGCCGTTCGGTCAGCATATCCGTGATGGGAACGTTGACCCAGCCGGGCAGATTGGGCGGCTCGCAGATAATGCCGCGCGCCGAGTCCATCGGGCTGCCGCAGCTTACGCCGACCGCGCAGACCGCCTGACCCTGCCGGGAGGCGGAATCCGCCATGGCGGCGGCGGTGTCCAGAATCCGCGCGACGGTGGAACCGCAGTCGCGGGTGTCAAAACGTACCTTGTCAAGAATGCGGCCTTCGCCGTCCCCGTGAATGACGGCACATTTCGTGCCGCCTATATCTACGCCGAGATAGTATTTCATGCGTGTGATTCTCCTTGCCGTCCGCCGCATACCGTCCGGCGGACTGTCTAAATTATAGCAAGCTGCGGCTTTTTTGTCAAGGGAAACGATAGGACAACAAACAAAAAGAAGGGGGCACGACGCCCCCTTCGGGATATTCCCATGAGATGCTTACGAAAGACCGAACCGCTCAAGCGTGGATTCAAACACATCCGCGGCGGGGGCGTCCTTTGTCCCGCCGTCAGCCGCCGTTACGCTGCCGTTTTCCGCCACGGATCCGTAGCAGACTGCACTGTCCGCACTTGCGGCCGACCCGTCTTTCTGCAGGGCCGCTATGTCGTTCGAGGAGTGCAGCATGTCGGTAAAGCTGATATACCGGACAGCCGTCACGTTGCCGGTAAAGGTGCCCCCCGCGCTTTCGCTGAGGAATTTTTCCATACTGCCGTAGTCGGTTTTCAGGGTCAGCGCAAAGTATCCGCCCTGGCTGTCATCCTCGCCGTCAAGCGAACCGACAAAAATCGCCAGTTCCTCCGCGGCATCCCCCTGAGGCGCGGTGTAGCGGAACACGGTCTCTCCGCTGTAGGGGTACTTTGTCAGCGCCAGAATCAGCTTCTTGCCGACCAGATCCTGCGGTGCCTGCGGGAGATACCGAACCTCCGTCAGCCCACCGGGGAGAGTTTCCGCCTCGCCGGCCACTGTTTCCTCGGCGGGGAGAAGACCATTTCGGAGGGACTGAACCAGATCCTGCCGGCTTGTCCCGCTGACATCCTCGTTGGCAGCTGCGCCGGTTTCGGCTGCCGTGCCGTCGGACTCGTTTTCATCGCCCGCCATGCAGGAAGCGAGCGGCAGCAGTGCAACCAGGATCAGAAGCAGAACGGAAATCATACGGATCGCAAAAAGATTCTTCATAGTGGTTTTCATATTAGCTTACCTCCCTGTTTATCATCATACTCACGCAGTTGCCGTCACACGGAAGTGCTTCCCAGTCGGTTCCGGTGTTCACTCCGCAGGAGCAGCAGGCGAGTTGACGTTTATAATAATGGGAATTCCCGCTGTGGTAATCTCCGGTGATATACTTTTTTGCCGCACTGTAATGGGTTCCGGTTGCTCCGCAGTCCGGAATATATGCGCACTGATGAAACCAGACAGCGGATACCCACCTTTCTCGGTTGGCTTGGGTGCTGTTCAGCCAGCCGAAATGCGTCTTGAACATCAGCGTACTGTAGTCAATGTCCGATGATGAGCTGCCTTCGGAATTCAGCTCGGCGCCGCCGTCTGAAATGATGTACGAGTATCCGTATACATCAACACTGTGATTCAGGCGGGAACCGTCTGAATTCACCTGGTTGAAACTGGCGATTACGGGGTGACCGTCTTCAATCCTGTCCGCAATGACATTGTAGAATCCGTTGGCGGAATACAGTGTATCGTCGGCAAAGCAGAGGGATATGGGCAGCGACCGGTCGGCCAGATAGGAATTGAATCCGCTTAACGCATTCCCTATCGTGATTCCGTTAGACCCTCCCGTAACGGCATGCCCGTACACGTAATTGCACAGCAGTTGATGAAAAGCTTCCGTTGTCCCCGCACTGGATGCCGAGGAGGCCGCCACAGTATAGGCCGCATCGACATAGGCAGGGTGGACATTGGCGTCATAGTAACCGAAAAGCATGGCCGCCGCAATTACCGTACAGGTGCCGTACCGATTGTTTCCGAGATTGTTCAGAGACGGGAAATAAGATCCGCCGACAGTTTTGATGTACGATTGCAGCGACGGTGAGGCTGCCGTAACTGACTGCTCTTCCGAGGCAGTAGCAGAGCCGGCCACAACTGCCTGCGCGGATTCCTCGAAAAGGCGGACGCTTTGTATGGCCTCCTCGGACAGCAGTGTGTTGCTCTGAACCAGGACAAGTCCGAGATTCGTTTCGTATGCGAACTGGGATGGACCGACATAACTGTATTCGGTTTTATCCCCTTCCGCAAAGGGCAAGACAGAAGTCCTCCGTAAGACAAGCTTCCAGCAGCATCCCGCTGCCGTTAAGGATGACTGCGTACCCATACGGGTTAAGCTCAAGCAAGGTGTATGCCTCATGACCATGTGTGTTCTTCAACTGCCGTAGGGAACAAAGGGAAAAATCTGCCGTGTTCGTGCTGCCGGAAAGATCGGTAAGGCGGGCAAGCACGTTCTCCATCAATGCATCCGGGACAACGGACATCCCGGAATTCTCAGCTATCGGTGCAAAAGATGAGCAGAGAAGGAGAAGAACTGTTACGGACAGCAAAACATATCCCAAACGGATAATGCGAGTTTTCATAGCAATTTGTTCCTTTCTGTTGATTTTTGAATTCACCGGTACACACCATTTACTGTGGCATATTAATTATAATGAAAACATATGACTTAAACATAAGCAATTTGTAAATTTTAATTTAAGAAATCGCCGATTTATTCTGCAGCACATATTCGGCTCATCTTTTCCTGCCTGTTTAATGAATCAGCGCTTCCTTAACTTTTTTCGGATAAAGCTATGTGGCTTGCAAATGAAAAGCAGCCCAAGAGCCTGCAAAAAATAAACAGGATGGGGGTGACAATCGCGAAAATTTGTGTTATAATAAGCGAAAAAGAAACGGAAAAAGGCGGTACCAGAATCATGCAAAATTCCCTGCCCGGACGCGCCGTCCGATGGTTGTCCCTCCTTCTTGCACTGCTTTTGGCAGGCGGCTGTCTTGGGCTGACGGCCTGCCGGACTTCCCCCGACAGCAATACCGACACCTCCGGCACAGCGTCCGACACGTATACAGACACCGACAGCGCCGCACCGGACACCGCAGCCGAAACAGAGCAGGAAACAGAACCGGCATCGGTTGAGCCCGGCACGGAGCCGATTTTCTCCGCCGAGGGCGGGATATATGCCGCCGCACTGTCGCTGTCCATGGCGCTGCCGGACGGGGTTCCGGCCGATTCCGTAATCCGCTATACCACAGACGGGGCCGTCCCGACGGGAAATTCCGCCGCGTACGGGGAGCCGCTGAATATTCTGACAAAGGCGGACACCGCCCTGACCGTCCGCGCCGCCTGCTTTGATGCGGACGGAAACCGTCTGGGACAGGTCGTGACCAACACATATGTCCGCGCGGACGCGCAGTCCGGCATCTGGACGGTTATGATAGCCGTCGAAGAGGACGATCTGGACGAAATCACCTCCCGCTACAACGAAAAAGTGGAAAAGCCGGCGCATGTGGAGATCGTGACGCCGTCGGGCGAGCGCGTCATATCGCAGGATGCGGGACTGCGGCTGTTCGGCGGATCCTCCCGTACGCTGGCGCAGAAATCCTTCAAACTGATTGCCCGCAAGGACGGGTATTTCGGCGAGGATGCCGCCTACAGCGGGAAGGGTTCCTTTGCCTATCCCCTGTTTGCCGGGCGTACCGTGCAGGCGGGTGAGAATGCGGGCGAGGTGCTGGACAGGTATGACAGCTTTATCCTGCGCAACGGCGGCAACGATTCGCTGCTGCACACGGCGGCCGACCCGCAGGACGCGACGCTTATCCGCGACGGCCTTGCCAACAACTTTGCCGCGTCGTGGGCGCCTGCCGTGTCGTCGTCGCTGTCGCAGTTCGCCGAGGTGTACATCAACGGGGAATACTACGGCATTCTGGATATGCGGGAGAATCTAAACGAGGACTATGTGAAGCGCGTCTACGGTGTGGATGACAAGGACGTCGTCATTCTCAAGAGCGAGCTGGACACGACCCGCCACTGCGACAGGCATGATAACGGAGGCGAATGCCGCTTCTGCAACGTATGGTTTTACTATGAGACGGACGACACACCGACCGCGCAGGCGGCGATGGAGGAGTGGGTGTCCCTGTGCAGGCAGGCGATTGAAGGACTGTCGCTGACGGGGAAGCAGCGGGACAGTCTGTATGCGGCGCTTTCGGAAAAAATCGATATGGAGAGCTTCCTGCAGTACATGGCGCTGAACCTGTACCTGTGCAACACCGACTGGCCGTACAACAATGTCAAGTTCTGGAAATATACCGGCGAGCCGATTGAGGGCATTGCGGTAACGGACGGGAAATGGCGCTTCATGACGCGCGATATGGACATGACCTTTGCGCGTTACAGCTGCCCGGAGGTTCTGCCGGATCTGGACTCCCGCGCCGGACAGGATACCTTCTGGCGGACGCTGGGCAATTACCTGTCCGGCTATGCGGAGTACTACGAAAACGACGGCGAAACGCGCATTTATCCGGACTCCCTGTATGTAGGGGGGCTGTTTGCCTTCTGCCTGAAGAACGCGGAATTCCGCGAGGCATTTTGCGCTTATGCGCGCACGCTGGAATCCGAGGAAGCGTCGGAGACTCTGCAGGCGCTGTTCTCTGCCGCGCGCGCGGAGCTGAAACCCTGCATGGCGGCGCACATCCGGCGCTGGAAGAATCAGGTGCAGGTCACTGCCAAGCAGTGGGCAGCCGCCGCCGCGCGCATTGCCGATTTTATCAAAGAGCGTCCCGCCGCGTTTGAGAAATACCTGACGCGGATGCTGAATATACTGAAAAAAGAAGGAGCGTAACAACCATGATTCCACTGTATGAACACTATCCCGAGCTGTCCGGGCTGTCCGAGGCGGCGGATGCCGCGCTGGCACTGACCGTATCGACCTTCCGCGAGGGCGGACGCATGCTGCTGTGCGGAAACGGCGGATCTGCAGCCGACTGTGACCACATTGTCGGCGAGCTGGCAAAGGGCTTTCTGACCCGCCGCCCGCTGAGTGAATCGGTTCGGGAGACATTCCGCCAGGCCCTTTTGCCGGACGACCCCGATCTTGCGCTTCTCTGCGAGAAGCTGCAGGGCGGACTGCCCGCCGTGTCCCTGCCGTCGCAGACCGCGCTGGTTTCGGCATTCTGCAACGATGTGGACCCCGTTCTGGTGTACGCGCAGCTGACGCTGGCGCTGGGCAAGAAGGGCGACCTGCTGGTCTGCCTGTCCACATCCGGCAATTCCCGTAATGTTGTTCTGGCGGCGAAGACGGCCCGTGCGCGCGGCATGCGGGTGCTGTCGCTGGTAGGGGCACGTTCCTGCAAGCTGGATGAACTCTCCGACGTCATCCTGCACGCCCCCGCAACCGATACCTACCGCGTGCAGGAGTACCACCTGCCGCTGTATCACTGGCTGTGCGCGGGTGCGGAGCAGGAACTGTTCGGCGGGAACTGATTCCTTCCGCCGGACGCTGTCAGGAGGTGCTTTCAATGAGCTTTTTCGATTCCTTCGCGCCGGCGGACGAGCTGCCGCTGGAGCGGCCCGTGCCTGTAGCGGGCGGCATGTGTTCCATTTTCCGCACAATCGGATGCGTGGGCGACAGCCTTGCCTCCGGTGAGTTTGAGGTGCGGCTTCCCGCCGCGCCGGACGGAAATGACCCCTCCGTACTGGCCGTGCACGGACAGACCGTGTACCTTGACATGTTCGAGCATTCATGGGGGCAGCACATAGCGCGCATGGCGGGCTGCAAGGTATACAATTTCTCCCGCGGCGGCATGACGGCATCGGAGTACTGCCGCACCTTCGCCGAGGCGAACGATTTCTGGAACCCGGACAAGGCATGCACGGCGTATATCGTTGCGCTGGGCGTAAACGATCTGCTTAATGGACGCCAGCCGGTCGGCACCATGGCGGACGTCCGCGCGGATTGGCATGACAACGCGGATACCTTCGCGGGCTGGTACGGCCGGCTGCTTGCCCGTCTGCGCGAAATTCAGCCGGATGCGGTTCTGTTCCTTGTTACTATGCCGCAGACGGAGGAATGGGATCAGCCGGGCAAGCGCGCACTGGCGGAGGCGCACCGTGACCTGATGTATGAGATGGCGGCGCATTTCGGCGGCGCGTACGTGCTGGATCTGTATCGGTACGCTCCCCCGCACGATGAGGCCTATATGGCGGCCTTTTACATGGGCGGACATCTCAATCCGGTCGGCTACCGCATTGCCGCCGAGCAGTTTGTTTCCTATATCGACTACATCGTGAGGCACAACCCGTCGGACTTCCGGCAGGTCGGCCTTATCGGCACACCGTATTACCAGAAGTAAAAGGCAAACAAAAAGCACCCGGACGGAGGTCTTTCTCCTTCCGGGTGCTTTCATATATGGTTATGGGACGGCTGCCCTACCGTATGTCGGCTGCCTGCCGGATCATGCTCTCCAGCTCCCGCGCGGCGGCGCTCAGCGGCTGCTCCCGACGCGTCAGCAGGCAGATGCGTCGGGTCGGCAATGCCTGATCCAGTTCCGGCACCGCTATGTGCGCCATGTCTGCGGCGGCAAGAAACTCCTCCGGCAGGAAGGCGGTGCCCAGATCCGCGTTCACCAGCGGCAGCAGCTGATCCGCGGTGGCTGCCTCGATATCCGGGCAGAAGGGAAGCCCTGCCGCGGCAAACAGAGCCGCATAAAACCCGTAGGATGCGCTGTCGGTGCTCAGGGAAATCAGCGGATGCGCGGCAAGGTCGGCAAGGGAGACCCGTCGTCCCAGCAGATCGGAAAAACTGCGCGGGCAGACCGCGACTTCCCGCACCTCGCGCAGCGGCGTTTCGGAGAGCGCGGAACCCGCGTCGGTCGGCGTGGTGACAACCGCCAGATCCGCGTCTCCCGCCCGCAGCGCGGCGACAGCCTGCGGGGTGCAGTGGTTGCTTATGCGCAGCCGCACCCCCGGAAATTTCCGCCTGTACTCCCGCAGAACCGGCAGGAGCAGGCAGCGCAGGGAAACCTCGCTGGCGGCCAGAAAGACCGTCCCGCTGTCGGAATTCCGCATGCCTGCCAGTTCTGCCTCGCCGGCTTCTATGTGCTCAAAGGCGACCCGGATGTGCGCGTACAGGCGTTCCCCCTCCGTGGTCAGCCGCATGCCGCGGCTGCTTCGGGTAAACAGCGGACAGCCGAGCTCCGCCTCCAGATTCCGGATGGCGCGGGTGAGATTGGGCTGCCCCGCCAGCAGCAGTCGTGCCGCCTGGGACAGGCTGCCGTATTTGGCAACATAGTAGAAAACGCGGTAATAGTCGCAGTTGACGTACATGGCAACCTCTTTCTATGTTAAATAAGCATGGCAAATATGCGATATATATATTTTACATATAGGGCGGTTTGTGGTATACTACACGATAAAAAGGTTACAGTTTACGGCTTACGGTACTGAACAGATACAGGTACCGGAAAGAGAAGGGAGCACACCGGTCATGAATCAGGATTTGACTGTCGGAAAACCCGGAACAGTGCTGCGGAAATTCTGCCTGCCGCTCTTCGGCAGCATAATTTTCCAGCAGCTGTACAATATAGCCGACAGCTTTGTGGCAGGAAAATTTATCGACAACAACGCACTGGCGGCGGTTGGAAACGGATACGAAATCACGCTGATTTTCATCGCGTTTGCATTCGGCAGCAACATCGGCTGCTCCGTGATTGTTTCGCAGCTGTTCGGGGCTAAACAGCACCGGGACATGAAAACAGCCGTCCATACCACCATGATTGCCAGCGGCGTGCTGTGCGCGGTTCTGATGTTGATAGGGCTTCTCTTTACGGACGGCCTGCTCCGCCTGATACAGACGCCGGAAGAAATACTGGCGGACTCCAAGCTGTATCTGGAAATCTATATTCTCGGACTGCCCTTTGTCTTTTTCTACAACGTGGCGACGGGAATATTCTCCGCACTGGGAGATTCCCGGACACCCTTTATATTCCTCGCCTGCTCCTCCCTGTCCAACATCGGGATGGATATTCTGTTTGTCGCGGGGTTCGGCATGAAGGTGGACGGCGTCGCGTGGGCTACGTTCCTGTGTCAGGGAGTCAGCTGCCTCCTTGCGATGTTCTTTGTGCTGCGCCGGCTGCGCAGGTTCGAGACGCCTGAGAAGGCACCGCTGTTTTCGTGGCAGCTGTTCTGCAAAATAGCCGCCGTGGCTGTCCCGAGCATTATGCAGCAGAGCTTTGTCTCGGTGGGCAATATCATTATTCAGAGCGTCATCAACGGTTTCGGCACGGCGACCATCGCGGGGTATTCCGCCTCCGTCAAGCTGAACAATCTGGTGATTACCTCGCTTACCACGCTGGGAAACGGGATTTCCAATTTTACGGCGCAGAATATGGGTGCGGGAAAGTACGACCGCATTCGGGCAGGATTCCGGGCGGGAGTACGGCTGGTCTGGTGCGTCTGCGTCCCGCTTGTCGCGCTGTACCTGCTGGCGGGGCGGCAGCTGGTATATATCTTCATGGATTCGCCTACCGGCGAGGCCATGGACGTCGGCGTGATCTTCCTGCGCATCCTTTCCCCGTTCTACTTTGTCGTGGCTTCCAAAATAGTCGCGGACGGTGTCCTGCGCGGAGCAGGCAGGATGCGGGGATTCCTGATTGCCACCTTCACGGACCTTTTCCTGCGGGTGGCGCTGGCGGAGGTGCTGTCCCGCACCTCGTTCGGCTCCACGGGCATATGGATGGCATGGCCCATCGGTTGGAGCATTGCGACGGTGATATCCATGATCTTCTACTTCACAGCGCATTTTGACGATCGGCAGGTGCACCGGACAGCCAACGCGGACGAACCCGCCGACACGGTATAAAGGTTATAAAGAAATTCCTCGGATACGCTGTATCCGGGGAATTTTTTCGGCCGGCGGACGGTCAGCGGCGCGGGCGGGAAACGGTTTTCTTCAGAATACGAAGGAGCAGCAGCCCCAAAATCCAGGCGGACAGCACCTCCCCCAGCCCGACGGTCAGAAACAGGTAGGGCAGGGCGTCCTGCAGGGCATAGGCATAGCGCAGGACAAGCGGCACGATAAGCGTGTTGGCGGCGACTGTCGGCAGGGGAATCAGTGCGGTCAGCACGGCGGCGCGGCGGCGTCTGCCGGCGGCATCCGCACGCCCGGCCAGCAGGGAAAGTCCCCGCGCTCCCAGAGCTCCCAGAAGGGTGGCAAGGGAACCGAACAGGATATCCCATACCACGGCGCCTGTCATGAGATTGGCAAGCAGGCAGCCGACGAACAGCCCGGGAACCGCTGCGGGCATAAAAAAGGGAAGCACGCACAGAGCCTCGGATATCCGTACCTGAACGGCCATGGAGGACAGTCCCGCCATGGAGGCGATCCATGTCAGCGCGACATACAGCGCCGCCGTCATGGCACCCTGCGCGGCATAGAGAGCGGCGCGCCGCCCGCGGAAAGCTTTTGCTCCTGTGTGCATCGTTTGCTTATTCATTTTTTCTCCCCTTAGTTTTGTTTTAGGTGAGGATGGTTACGAACTCACCGGTGTCCGCCGCGATGTGCGGCAGTACGGGTATTATAGCACGATTCCCGCCAAATGGCAAGCCCCGTATGTCCGTTTTTCGGACTGTGCGTGAAAAACTTTCCCACAGCCTGTGGAAAATCCTGTGGGAAAAGGAGCCGTCGTGTAATCTTTCCTTGCCGCACAACCTGTTTTTGCGTGCTCCCGGGGACGCCCGGCCTACGCAATCCGTTGTAAAAATGTGGAAAATCGCCGCGCGGACTACAGACTGCAGATTAGCCGCTCAATCAGCTGGAATCCGTCCGCGGAGGAACGCTTGAGGGATGTGTCCGCCTGCGCGCAGGCATCCAGGGCGGCGGAAAGCACTTCCGCGTCCGCCGCGCGCGCCGCGCGCAGATACAGTTTGACCCGGTACGGATGCATGTGCAGGGCGGAGGCAATTTCCTCCCCGCTGCGCCCCGCATCGGACAGCGTGCGGATAGTGCACAGGCTTGCCAGCACACCCGAAATCTCGCTCAGAATCTGAACAGGCTGTACGCGCCGCCGCTTTTGATCCTGCAGGATGGCGAGTGCCTCCGTCCGCCGCCGCTCCAGAATGGCATTGGACAGGGCAAAGGTATCGAATTCCACGGCGGATGTTCCCGCGGCACGGACATGCTCCTCGGTTACGGTGTCCGTTCCGTGCGACAGGGCGTAGAAGGATATCTTTTCGATTTCGGATGCCAGCGTGAACATGTCCTGCCCGCAGTAGGCCACCGTCGCACGGCAGACCGCGTCGTCCGCCGACGTGCCGTTGTGGCGGTAGTGCTTCTGCACCCAGCCGCACAGCTTTTGCGGCGTGTTCCGCTCGAAGACGACAGGCTGCAGATACTCTGTCAGCCGTCCGTACACCGACGTCTCCCTGCCCGCGGATCTGCCGGACGGACTGCCCGTATCCAGCGCGTCGGCGCCGACGGACAGAATCAGGAGGGCGTACGGATATTCCGGCAGAAGCTCCAGCGCACCGAGCAGCTGCTCCGCGTCGGCCGCGCGCAGGGTATTGAAATTGACGCCCGTGACGGTTATCAGCTTGCGTTCGGCGCCCATCGGCGGGGAGGATATGGCGTCCAGCAGGCCGGCGGAGGTCAGATCCAGCCCGTCCAGCCGTTGGGAATTGAAGGCGGCCATGGGGTCGCCGGCGGGACAGACGGCGTCCCGGACCATGCGCAGGAGTGCCTGCTTTGTGTAGTCCTCCTCGCCGTAAAACAGGTAGCCGCCGCACGGCAGCCCGGATTTCAGCGCTCTGCGGAAATCCGCCTCGCTCATCGGCGGCCTTTCCGTTTTCTTTGATTTTGCCTGAGCCATGACAGCCGTCCCTCCTGATTGAAAACTCTTCGCCTTTATTGTACCACAATCCGGCGGCGCAGGCAAGGGAAAATTTGCGGGAAATACGGGGAAGGATTCGGAAAAATTTGAAAAAACTCTTGACAGCGCCGAAACAATATGCTATAATAACCAAGCGCTGTCAAGGCAGCGGCAAAAGCCATGGCGGAGTAGCTCAGTTGGCTAGAGCAACCGGTTCATACCCGGTAGGTCACAGGTTCAAGTCCGGTCTCCGCTACCACACAGAAGAGGAGGCAGTGCCGTTCCCGTATCCGAGCGGTACTGCCCCCTGTGGTTTTTTCCTTTACACGGCCCGTTGGTCAAGAGGCCTAAGACACCGCCCTTTCACGGCAGTAACAGCAGTTCGAATCTGCTACGGGTCACCACGAAAACCGCTTTCGCATGCTTATGCATGACGGAAGCGGTTTTTTTTGCATCTGCGGTTTCGCATCTGCGTTCGGACATATACATACGGGATGCCGGCAAGAGAAATCTCCTGCCGGCATTACGTTTTTTTATTTCTCCTTACTTTCTCCGTCGATGGTGGAAATTTCGGGGATGGACTCCTCCAGCACATCCAGCACGATGCGGGCGGTATCCAGAGACGTGAAGGTGGTCACGCCGTTCTGCACGGCGCAGCGCCGGATGGCAACGCCGTCCTCATAGTGAACACCGGACAGGATGGCGCGCGTGTTGATGATATAGCTGACGTAGCCGGCGCGGATGGAGTTCAGGATCTCCTCGCTGCCGTCGCTGATTTTCCCGCGTACGCGGGTGCGGATGCCGTGCTGCTTGAGGAACATGGCGGTTCCGACCGTCGCCTCGATGTTGAATCCCAGACGGTAGAAGCGGCGCACCAGCGGCAGAGCCTCCTCCTTGTCCTCGTCCGCAATGGTCACAATGACGGTTCCGTAGTCCTTCATGCGGACGCCGGACGCCTTGAGGGCCTTGTACAGGGCGCGGTTGAGGCGGCGGTCGTAGCCGATGGCCTCACCGGTGGATTTCATTTCGGGGGAAAGGTAGGCATCCATGCCGGTCAGCTTTGCGAATGAGAAGGCAGGCGCCTTGACATACCACCAGCGGCGCTCCGGCAGGATCATCTCCGTGATGCCCTGATCGGCCAGCGACTCACCCAGCATGGTGCGTGTCGCAATGCGCACAAGGTTGATGCCGGTGGATTTGGACAGGAAGGGCACGCTGCGGGATGCGCGCGGGTTAACCTCGATGACATATACGTGCTCGTCCTTATCCACAATAAACTGGATATTGAACAGACCCACGATGCCGATGCCGAGTCCCAGACGCGTGGTGTAGTCGGCGATGGTGTCCTTGACCGTCTGCGAAATGGAGAAGGGCGGATAGACGCTGGTGCTGTCGCCGGAGTGAACGCCCGTGCGCTCGACCAGCTCCATGATACCGGGCAGGAAGACCTTCTCACCGTCGCAGACAGCGTCCACCTCGACCTCCTTGCCGACGATGTAGCGGTCGATCAGCACCGGCTTGTCCACGTCAACCTCGACCGCGTTTTTCAGGTAATGCCGCAGCATTTCCTCGTTGGCGACGATTTCCATGGCGCGTCCGCCCAGCACGAAGCTGGGACGAACCAGCACGGGATACCCGATCCGCTCCGCCGCAAGTACACCGCTCTCAATGTCGGTGACGGCCTCTCCGGGCGGGTTGGGAATCTTCAGGGATTTGATGACGGCATCAAAGGCGTCCCGGTTTTCCGCTCTCTCAATGGCGTCGCAGTCGGTTCCGATAATCCGGACGCCGCGGCGCGCCAGCGGCTCCGCCAGATTGATGGCGGTCTGACCGCCCAGCGTGGCAATGACACCCTCCGGGTGCTCCAGATGGATGATGTTCATCACATCCTCCGCCGTCAGCGGTTCAAAGTAGAGCTTGTCTGCCGTCGTGTAGTCCGTTGAGACGGTTTCGGGGTTGTTGTTGATGACAATCGCCTCATAGCCCATCTCCCGGATTGTATGCACCGCATGGACGGTGGAGTAGTCGAATTCCACGCCCTGTCCGATCCGGATGGGGCCGGAACCGAGGATAACCACCTTCTTGCGATCCGTGACGATCGACTCGTTTTCCTCGGCGTAGGTGGAGTAGAAATAGGGAACGTAGCTGTCAAACTCGCTGGCGCAGGTATCAATCATCTTGTATACCGGGAAAATGTTCTCCCGGACACGGCGCTCGTATACCTCATCCTCCGTTGTGTTCCACAGCTCCGCGATGTAGGAGTCGGAGAAACCTCTCCGCTTGGCCTCCCACAGCAGCTCCAGTGAGTGCGGGGAATTCTCCAGCTCGCGCTCGAAGTCCACGATTTTCTTGATTTTATCCAGGAAGAACATGTCAATCTGCGTGATGTTGCAGATAATCGACGGATCCACACCCATCCACATCAGCTGCGAAATGGCATAGATGCGGTCGTCTGTTCCCTCCCGTACATAGTTCAGCAGCTGATCCACGCTCATGTGCGCCGAATCGAACTTTTCCATGTGGAGGTGGTTCTTTCCCTCCTCCAGGGAACGGATCGCCTTGAGCAGGCTTTCCTCGAAGCTGCGTCCCACGCTCATGACCTCGCCGGTCGCCTTCATCTGGGTGGACAGCGTATTCATGGCGGCGGGGAATTTGTCGAAGGGGAAGCGCGGCATTTTGGTGACGACATAGTCCAGGGTCGGCTCGAAGCTGGCAAGCGTATTCGCCAGATGGATTTCGTGCAGGTTCATGCCCACGGCGATTTTGGCGGATACGCGCGCGATGGGGTAGCCGCTGGCCTTGGACGCCAGCGCGGAGGAACGCGAAACGCGGGGGTTGACCTCAATGACATAGTAGCGGAAGGAGTGGGGGTCAAGCGCGAACTGGACGTTGCAGCCGCCCTCCACGCGCAGCGCGCGGATGATCTTCAGGGCGCTGTCGCGCAGCATATGGTACTCCTTGTTGGTCAGCGTCTGGCTGGGGGCTACCACAATGGAGTCGCCGGTGTGAATGCCGACGGGGTCGAGATTTTCCATGTTGCACACCGTGATGGCGGTGTCGTTGGCATCCCGCATGACCTCGTACTCGATCTCCTTGTAGCCCTTGATGCTCTTCTCGACCAGCACCTGATGCACAGGGGAGAGCGCCAGCGCGTTTTTCATCATTTCGCGCAGCTCCTCCGGATTGTAGGCAAAGCCGCCGCCCGTTCCGCCCAGCGTAAAGGCGGGACGCAGGATGACGGGGTAACCGATGCGCTCGGCGGCCTCGACGGCCTCATCGGCGCTGTAGGTGATCTGCGACGGGACAACCGGCTCCCCGATCTGCTCGCACAGTTCCTTGAACAGCTCGCGGTCCTCCGCGCGCTCAATGCTGTCGGCATCCGTACCGAGCAGCTCGATCTCGCACTCCTTCAGCACACCCTTCTTGGAGAGCTGCATGGCGAGGTTGAGTCCCGTCTGTCCGCCGATGCCCGGCACGATGGCGTCCGGTCTTTCCATGCGGCAGATGCGTGCCAGAAACTCCAGCGTCAGCGGCTCCATGTATACCTTGTCCGCGACCGACGTATCGGTCATGATGGTGGCGGGGTTGGAGTTGGCGAGGATGACCTCGTAGCCTTCCTCCTTCAGAGCCAGGCACGCCTGCGTGCCGGCATAGTCAAATTCGGCAGCCTGCCCGATGACAATGGGGCCGGAGCCGATGACAAGCACCTTATGTATATCTGTTCTCTTAGGCATTCCGGCTCACCTCCTTTGCGGCAGTCATGTTCCGAATAAACTGTTCAAACAGGTAACGGCTGTCCTGCGGGCCGGGCGCGCTCTCCGGGTGGTACTGTACGGAGAACACATTGTCTGCGGCGCAGGCGATGCCCTCCACGGTGCCGTCCAGCAGATTGCGGTGCGTGACGACAAGGCCGGTTCCCTCCAGCGACTCGGGACGCACGGCATAGCTGTGGTTCTGCGAGGTCATTTCCACCTTTCCCGTAGTCAGATTCATGACGGGGTGGTTGCCTCCGCGATGGCCGAACTTGAGCTTGTAGGTCTCGGCGCCGTAGGCAA
Organism: Erysipelotrichaceae bacterium; assembly: GCA_963609805.1. Lineage (GTDB taxonomy): Bacteria > Bacillota > Clostridia > Oscillospirales > CAG-272 > CAMEON01. The sequence goes on from CAVDLN010000001.1 coordinate 43,723, forward strand.
GCGAGATGAGCTGATGACCGAGGCAGATGCCGAAAATGGGGAACCGTCCGCGCAGACCGCGCACCGTCTCGATGACGGGCAGAACGTCTGCGGGGTCGCCGGGGCCGTTGGAGAGGAATACGCCGTCCGGATTCATGAAGGCGATTTCTTCCGCCGTGGTGGTATACGGCACGACGGTTACGTTGCATCCGAACTGATTGAGGCAGCGGACGATATTCAGCTTGATGCCGCAGTCTATCGCCACGACATCGAAGCGGGGATTTGACGTCCGGGCGTACCAGCGCTTGCGGCAGCTGACCCGGCTCACGGCATCATGCGGAACGGGGGTATTGCGGATGATTTCCAGCGCCTGCTCCACGGGCGTGTCGATGCCTGTCAGCAGGCCGCGTCGCGTGCCGTGATCCCGGATGCTGCGGGTCAGACTGCGCGTGTCGATGCCGGACAGACCGGGGATGCCGTTCTCCTCCAGCAGCTCCGACAGGGTTTTTGTATAGCGGAAATTGGAAGGCATGTCGTTGTAATCATAGACGATCATCCCGCCGATGCCGGGCGTTTTGCACTCGAAGTCATCGTCGGTTATGCCGTAGTTTCCGATGAGGGGGTAGGTCATCACGACGGCCTGATCCGTATAGGACAGGTCCGATACGATTTCCTGATACCCGACCATGGATGTGTTGAACACAATTTCGCATACACGGTCAGCGGGATATCCGAACCCGTAGCCGGTGTATACTTTGCCGTCCTCCAGGACGAGCTTCCGGTCTTTTTGCTTCATATTTTCTCCTTTCATTCCGGGCGTCATCTGCCCGATCCGGAATGGGTGATTGTGCGGTGTCCGCCGTGCGGGCGGACGCCGCGGGGGTCTCTGTTGCTGAAAGCGTCCTATATGCGTGCGCGGAAGCGGATTCCGCGCGGGGTTATGACAGCAGGACTGTTCCGTCGCATATTTCCTCGGCGGGTCCCGTCATAAGCAGGGTTCCGTCCGACTCTGCCCGGATTGTCAGCTCTCCGCCGTCCGCCCGGACGGTAATGTCCGTATCGGCAGCGCACAGTCCGTCCGCGACAGCCGCCGCGACGGAGGCGCAGGCTCCCGTCCCGCAGGCCGCCGTCACGCCGCTGCCCCTTTCGAAGACCCTCATTTGCAGGGTCGGGGAAAGCGGTTCCGTGCCGGGCAGCCGCCGGACCAGCTCGACATTTACGCCGTCCGGAAAGGCGGGATGGGATTGGAGCGCCGCGCCGATGCGCAGAAGCTCCGCGTCGCCGAGGTCATCCCGGTACAGCACGGCGTGCGGGTTGCCGACGGACACCCGCCGCAGCGTCACGGGTTCTCCGTCCGACAGCAGCAGGGTCTGCGGGTTCTCCGCGGATGCGCGCCCCATGTCGACCGTGACGGATGTTACAATGCCCTTTTCCGTATGCAGCAGAAGGCGGCGTATCCCGGCAGGCGTTTCCACGGTCAGGACGGTTTTTTCCGTCAGTCTCCGCTCGTAGACGTACTTTCCGAGACAGCGTATCCCGTTGCCGCACATGGCGGCCTCGCTTCCGTCCGCGTTGAATACGCGCATGCGGAAGTCCGCGGCCGACGAGGGAAGAATCCAGATCATGCCGTCCGAGCCGACGCCCCGCCGCGGATCCGACAGGCGGACCGACAGCGCGGCAGGCTCTGCGGGGTCATGTTCGGCATACACGAACAGGTAGCTGTTGCCGAGTCCGTGCATCTTGGTGAACGGCAGCCGCATTTACTCCCACTCCACGGTAGCCGGCGGCTTACCCGTTATATCGTAGACTACGCGTCCCGCGCCGGGAACCTCGTTGACGATTCTGGTGGCTACGGCGCTCAGGGTTGTATGCGAAATCGGAACATACACGCAGGTCATGAAATCGGATGTACGCACGGCGCGCAGGGCTATTGTGTAGCCGTATGTGCGGAAGTCTCCGACAACGCCGACCGAGCGGGTGTCCGTCAGCACGGCAAAGTACTGATCCGCCTTGATGTGCCTCCGCACGACTTCCGCGCGGAAAATGGCATCCGCCTCCCGCAGGATGGCGAGCTTCTCCTCGGTGATTTCACCGATGACGCGCACGCCGAGTCCCGGTCCCGGGAAGGGCTGGCGGTTTACAAAGGATGCGGGCAGTCCCAGCTGGCGTCCCAGTGCGCGTACCTCATCCTTGAACAGTCCGCGCAGCGGCTCCACGACGCCGACAAAGCTCATATCCTTCGGCAGACCGCCGACATTGTGGTGGCTCTTGATGGTTGCCGCTTTTCCGCCCTTTCCGCCGCCGGATTCAATGACATCCGGGTATATGGTTCCCTGTGCCAGGTATTTGACATGCGGCAGCTTGCGCGCCTCTGCCTCGAATACCCGCACGAACTCCGTACCGATGATTTTCCGTTTCTGCTCCGGGTCGGTCACGCCCTTCAGCGCACCGAGGAAACGGTCGGCTGCATTGACGCGGATGAAATCCAGGTCGCGGCCGCGGAAGGCAGCCTCCACCTCATCGCCCTCGTCCTTGCGCATGAGGCCGTGATCCACGAATATGCAGTGCAGCTGCCCGGGAATGGCGCGCGACAGCAGTGCCGCGCACACGGAGGAATCCACGCCGCCGGACAGTCCCAGCAGCACGTGATCCTCTCCGACCTGTGCCCGCACCGCCTCAATCAGCTGCTTTTCCAGATCGCGGAGATTGTAATCCCCGGAGGCGTGACAGACATTGTAGAGGAAGTTCCGGATCATGGCGGTGCCGTTCGGCGTGCTCTCCACCTCGGGGTGGAACTGAACGCCGTACAGCCGGCGCTCCCGATTCTCCAGTGCCGCAATGGGGCAGTTGTCCGTATGCGCGGCGCAGGAGAAGCCCTCCGGCAGGCATACGATGCGGTCTGTGTGGCTCATCAGGCCGATTTGCTGCGCATCCAGCCCGTCAAACAGGGGGGAGGATGTCTCCACCTGCATGGGCGTGCGTCCGTACTCGCTGGTGGAGCAGGGCTCTACCTTTCCGCCCATAGTCCACGCCAGCAGCTGAGAGCCGTAGCAGATACCGAGAACCGGAATGCCGAGCTCGAATATTTCCCTGTCGCAATGCGGGGAATCCTCATTGTATACGCTGTTCGGGCCGCCCGTGAGGATAATGCCGATGGGCGCCATCTCCCGAACCGCCGCGGCGGTGATGTCACCCGCCTTGACCATTGACAGCACGCTGCACTCCCGCACCCGGCGGGCAATCAGCTCCTTGTACTGTCCGCCGAAATCCAGAATCAGAACCAGCTCGTGCTGTCCCTGTTGCACATTCGTCATATATACGCAAACCTCTTATTACAGCTTAATGTATTCGTCGCGTCCGGCACCGACGGAAATGTATCCCACACGGCAGCCGACGGCCTGCTCGATGTACCGCACGTATTTCTTTGCGTTCTCCGGCAGGGAATTCCATGTGCGGCAGGCGGACACGTCGCCGAAACCGTCCACATATTCGACAATCGGCTTTGCCCGCAGGAGGCGGTCGCCGGTCGGGAAATCCGTGGTGCGTTCGCCGTCCACGTCATAGGCAACGCAGACCGGCACCTTGTCCATATAGGACAGCACATCCAGCTTGGTCAGCACAACGGTATCCGCACCCTGCACCTTGACGCCGTAGCGGGAGGCGGGCACATCAAACGGGCCGACACGGCGGGGACGTCCGGTAGCGGCGCCGTACTCGCCGCCCGCGTCGCGCAGAGCCTTTGCCTCGTCCCCGAACATCTCGCAGGTGAAGGGACCCTCGCCGACGCAGGTGGAGTATGCTTTCATGATACCCACAACCGAGTCCAGCCGGACGCCGGGAATGCCCGCGCCGATGGGGGCGTAGCTTGCCAGCGTTGTGGAGGAGGAGGTGTAGGGGTAAATGCCGAAATCAATATCGCGCAGGGCACCGAGCTGTGCCTCGAACATGATGTTCTTGCCGGCGGCGACGGCAGCGTCCAGATACACCGATACATCGGTCACGAAGGGAGCGATGACGGAGCCGTACTTGTCCAGCCATGCCAGCATTTCCTCCGGATCTACCGGACTGTGGCCGTAGCCCGTGACGGTGATGTTTTTCCACTCGACAATGTCGTATACCTTCCCGCGCAGGGTGTCCGGATGCAGCAGATCCTCCATGCGCAGACCTTTTTTCATGTACTTGTCGGCGTAGACCGGTGCGATGCCGCGGCGGGTGGAGCCGAATTTCTTGTCTGCCAGGCGATCCTCCTCCATGATGTCCTGCATCTTATGGTAGGGCATGCAGATAATGGCCTTGTCACTGACCTTCAGGTTGTCCGGGGTAATGACAATGCCCTTCTCGCGCAGGTGCGTGATCTCGCCCACCAGGTGCTCCAGATCGATGACCATGCCGTTGCCCATGACATTTACGGTAGTCTCGCGCAGAATTCCGGACGGGAGCAGGTTCAGAATGAACTTTCCCTTGTCGTTGACAACGGTGTGTCCTGCGTTGTTGCCTCCCTGATAGCGGCAGATGACATCATAGTCGGACGACATCAGGTCGACCATGCGGCCTTTTCCCTCGTCTCCCCAGTTGATTCCAACAATTGCGGTTAACATGCAGCTTTATCTCCTAACTACTAAATACTACTGAATATGCTCTCTCTCTCTCTCTTGTGTTCCTGCCTGCCGGCGCGTGCAGCTTACAGCTTACAGCTTACAGCTTACAGCTTACAGCTTACACCGTCACTTTTGAGTCGTCGGGTGCGGCCAGGGCGGCAGCCCATGCCGGATTGGCGGCAAGCGCGGCGCGCACGGAGGCGGCGTAGGAACGTGTCTGTTCCTCGGCAAGACCGGTAAACCGTCCGGCGGCGATGATGGCGTCGATGTCGCCGCGGGTCAGCCCGAACACGGGATCTGCGGCGATGCGGTCAAGCAGATCATTGTCGGCACCGTCCTGCTTGACGGCCTTTCCGGCGGCAACCGAATGACGGCGGATGGCCTCGTGCAGCGTCTGTCTGTCTCCGCCGCGCTTGACGCATTCCATGAGAATGTTCTCGGTCGCCATGAAGGGCAGCTCCTCCATCAGGTGCTTGCGCACCACGTTCGGGTATATCGTTCCGCCGGAAATGACGTTGATGTAAAGGGACAGGATGCCGTCCGTCGCCAGAAACGCCTCCGGAATGCTGATGCGGCGGTTGGCGGAGTCATCCAGTGTCCGCTCCAGCCACTGCGTGCCGGCGGTCAGCGCGGGATTGAGCGTGTCCGTGATGACATAGCGCGCCAGCGAGGTGATCCGTTCACTGCGCATGGGGTTGCGCTTGTAGGCCATGGCGGAGGAACCGACCTGCCCGGACTCGAACGGCTCGTCAAACTCCTTCATGTGGGAGAGCAGGCGGATGTCGCCGGAAAACTTCATGGCGCTCTGCGCAATGCCGGACAGCACCGACAGCAGGAAGTAGTCCGCCTTGCGCGTGTAGGTCTGTCCGCTGACGGCATAGGCCGACTCAAAGCCCAGTTTTTCCGCGATTTTTTTCTCCAGAGCGTGCACCTTTTCGCCGTCCCCGCCGAACAGGTCAAGGAAGCTTGCGCCCGTTCCGGTCGTGCCGCGGCAGCCCAGCAGCTTCATGCTGCCCAGAACAAATTCCAGATGCTCCAGATCCAGCATGAGATCCTGCATCCAGAGCGTTGCCCGCTTGCCGACGGTGGTCGGCTGCGCCGCCTGGAAATGCGTGTATGCCAGCGTGGGCAGATCCGCGTAACGCTCCGCGAAATCGGCCAGCGCCGAAATGGCGCGCAGCAGCAGCGTGCGGATGCGCAGCAGTGCCTCCCGCTGCAGAATCACATCGGTGTTGTCCCCGACGTAGCAGCTGGTAGCGCCCAGATGGATGATGGCCCGCGCGTTCGGGCAGACCTTTCCGTAGGCGTAGATATGCGCCATGACGTCGTGCCGCACCTCATGCTCACGGGCGTCTGCCACAGCGTAGTCGATATCGTCCACGTGCGCCCGCAGCTCGGCAATCTGATCCACCGTGATGTTCAGCCCCAGTTCCCGCTCGCTTTCTGCCAGGGCGACCCACAGGCGGCGCCATGTGGAGAACTTACGGTCGTCCGAGAAAATTTCCTGCATCTCCCGTCCCGCGTAGCGGCGGCACAGGGGGTTTTCGTAAATATCGTGTTTCTCTGCCATGTGTATGCAAGCTCCCGGACTGTATCAGACGCATGCGGCCTGCAGACGCGCCAGCACGTCGCGGTAGCCGTCCAGCACTCCGCCCAGATCGCGGCGGAATCTGTCCTTGTCCATTTTGCGGTCGGTTTCCGCATCCCACAGACGGCAGGAATCGGGCGAGATTTCGTCGCAGAGCAGCAGCTCCCCGTCGGCTCTGCCGAATTCCAGCTTGAAGTCCACCAGCTTGATGCCGCACTTGGCAAACAGCTCCGTCATCAGCTCATCCACGCGGAGAGCCATGGCGCGCAGCTCATCCAGCTCGGCCTGCGTTGCCACGCCGATTGCCGTAATCTGGCTGTCGTTGATCATGGGATCGCCCAGCTCGTCGCTCTTGAGGCTGAATTCCACGACGCGGTTCTTGAGTGCGGAGCCCTCGGGCACACCGTACTTCTTGGAGAAGCTGCCTGCCGCAATATTGCGCACGATAACCTCAACCATTACGATGTCGGCCTTCCGTACCAGCACATTCGTGTCGTCGATGACGCGGACAAGATGTGTCTTGACGCCGTTCTTTGCCAGGTAGTCAAAAATGATGTTGGAAATGGCGGCGTTGAGCTTTCCCTTGCCGGGGAGATCCTCTTTCTTGACGCCGTTGCCGGCGGTTGCGGTATCCTTGTAGGAAATGACGCAGGTGCCCGGCTCGGTGCCCTCGTAGACGATTTTGCTCTTGCCCTCATACAGTTTTACCGTGTTTTCCATGTTCGATTCATCCTTTCTTTGCACAGCGGCATAATTAGTTCCGTTCGGCGGACTGAGGTTTCGCGGGTTTATCGGAGAGCTTTGTTTCAAAGCGATCCTTCTCGGTGTGTTCCGGGACGGCGGTCGGGTAATGCCCGCAGAAGCAGGCATGGCACAGCCCGGCCTCCTCGCAGGTCATTCCCTCCCTGCCGAGCAGAACGGGCAGGTCCTCGTCGGGCAGATACCCGAGCGTGTCCGCTCCTATGATGGCGGCTGTTTCCTCCACCGTGTGGTGGGCGGCTATCAGGTGATCCCGGGAATCTATATCCGTTCCGTAGTAGCAGGGGTTTAGGAAGGGCGGCGCGGAAATGCGCATATGCACCTCGACGGCGCCTGCGTCCCGCAGCAGCGAGACGATCTGGCGGCTGGTGGTTCCGCGCACAATGGAGTCGTCCACCAGAACCACGCGTTTGCCCGCGACGACCTCCGCCACGGGGGAGAGCTTGATATGCACGAGATTGATGCGCTGATCCTGTCCGGGGGAGATGAAGGTGCGCCCGATGTAGCGGTTCTTGACGAAGCCGATGCCGTAGGGAATGCCGGATGCTGCCGCGTAGCCCAGCGCGGCATCCAGACCGGAGTCCGGAACGCCGATGACGACATCCGCCCCGACGGGATACCGTCTTGCCAGGACCTCTCCCGCGCGGCGGCGGGCGGCATGCACCGATACGCCGTCTATCACGGAGTCCGGACGGGCGAAGTAGATGTACTCAAAGACGCAGGTGTGTTTTCCGCAGGTGGTATTGGGCGCGCAGTGCGTGGTGTCGGAATGTACGCCCCGCTCATCAAAGACCAGTATCTCGCCGGGAAGAACATCCCGCTCAAAGTGCGCCCCGACTGCGTTGAGCGCGCAGGATTCCGAGGCGACGATGTAGGTGCCGTCCGGCATGATGCCGTAGCACAGCGGGCGGAACCCGTGCGGGTCGCGGGCGGCGATGAGTTTGGCGGCGGACATCATCACCAGGGAGTAGGCACCGTCCAGACGGTACATGGCACGGCTTACGGCCTCCTGGATGGACGGCGTACAGAGCCGCTCCTGCGTGACGATATAGGCGATTGTTTCGGTGTCGCTGGTGGTGTGGAAGATGGCACCCCGCAGCTCCAGGGAGCGACGCAGATCATAGGCGTTGCTGATGTTGCCGTTGTGCGCCAGAGCCAGGCGTCCCTTGCTGTGGTTGACCTCGATGGGCTGGCAGTTGGAGCGGTTGGTTCCGCCTGTGGTCCCGTAGCGGACATGCCCCACGCCGATTCTGCCGGCGGGCAGCTGGCGCAGCGTGTCCCTGCCGAAGACCTCGTTGACAAGGCCCAGATCCTTGCGGGAGGAGAAGACACCGTCGTCGTTGACCACAATGCCGCAGCTTTCCTGTCCGCGGTGCTGGAGGGAATACAGTCCGTAGTAAATAAGTCCTGCAATGTCGGTTTGCCTTGCGGCGTAGACACCGAACACGCCGCATTCCTCATGCAGTGTGTCCGTGCCCTGTCGGTCGGTTTGTTCGCGGAGGCATCTGCCCTCCGATCCGGCATAAAAACTCATCTGTTTCTTCCTTTCTTTTCAGGGCGGCAGCCGATGCGCGGATTCTGCCTTCCTGCGTAAAATGTTCCTGCGCGGTAAGGCTGTTACCTGCTCTCTGCCAGCTCCAGTGCGGCGGCGATAAAGCCGCGGAAGAGCGGGTGTGCACGGTTGGGACGGGATTTGAATTCGGGGTGATACTGAACGCCGACAAAGAAGGGACGGTCGGACAGCTCCACGGTCTCGACCAGGGAACCGTCCGGGGACATGCCGGACAGGGTGAGACCGGCGGCCTGCATCACATCGCGGTAGTCATTGTTGAATTCGTAGCGGTGGCGGTGCCGCTCGGATATAAGCTCGGTGCCGTAGCAGCGCGCCATGGTAGTGCCCGGCTTGATGCGGCAGGGGTAGGCACCCAGACGGAGCGTGCCGCCCTTGTCGATATTGTTACTCTGACCGGGCATGAAATCGATGACCTTGTGGCGGCAGAGCTCGTCAAATTCGCCAGAATGTGCGTCGGGGATGCCTGCCACATGCCGCGCGAATTCAATCACGGCGATTTGCATGCCGAGGCAGATGCCGAAGTAGGGCACGCGGTGCTCGCGGGCGTACTGCGCGGCGGTGATCATACCTTCAATGCCGCGTCCGCCGAACCCGCCGGGAACGATGATTCCGTCAAGGCTGCCCAGCGCGTCGGGGGCGTTGGCGTCGGTCAGCGTCTCCGAATCGATCCAGTGAATGCGGATATGCGTATTGAGCGTATATCCCGCGTGGCGCATGGCCTCCGCCACGGACAGGTAGGCGTCGTGCAGCTGCACATACTTGCCGACAAGCCCGATGTGTACTTCCTTTTCGCGCGTCTTGATGCGCTCCACCATGTCCGCCCATTCGGTAAGATTCGGCTCGGGGGATTCCAGACCGAGCTCCCGGCAGACGACGGCGGAGAAATTCGCCTTCTCCAGCATCAGCGGCGCCTCATACAGGTACGGGAGGGTGATGTTTTCGATTACGCAGTCCGGCTTTACATTGCAGAACATGGAGATTTTCTTGAAGATAGCCGGCTCCAGCGGCTCGTCGCAGCGAAGCACGATGATGTTGGGGTTGATGCCCATCCCCTGCAGCTCCTTGACGGAGTGCTGGGTCGGCTTGGACTTATGCTCGTCCGAACCGCGCAAAAACGGTACCAGCGTGACATGGATAAAGAGGCTGTTCTCCCGCCCGACTTCCAGGGATATCTGCCGAACGGCCTCCAGGAATGGCTGGGACTCTATGTCGCCGATGGTACCGCCGATCTCGGTGATGACTACGTCGGCGTCGGTCTGCTTTCCGACGCGGTATACGAAGTCCTTGATTTCGTTGGTTATATGGGGGATGACCTGTACGGTGGAGCCGAGATATTCGCCGCGGCGCTCCTTGTTCAGGACATTCCAGTACACTTTTCCCGTGGTCAGGTTGGAGAAGCGGTTCAGGTCCTCGTCGATAAAGCGCTCATAATGGCCGAGGTCAAGGTCGGTTTCCGCGCCGTCCTCCGTGACATACACCTCGCCGTGCTGGTAGGGACTCATGGTTCCGGGGTCCACGTTGATATACGGATCCAGCTTTTGCGCCGCGACTTTGAAGCCGCGCGCCTTCAGCAGCCGTCCCAGTGAGGCGGCGGTAATGCCTTTTCCGAGTCCGGAGACAACGCCCCCGGTCACAAAAATATATTTGGTCATGGGAAGATCCTCCTCGTAAAATGCTGACTGTGGAATTTTTCTGTGGAATCAGCGGTAGGTTGCCAGAATGGATTCCGCCACGGAGCGGCGGGTTACGCATCGGTCCATTGCCTGCTTTTCGATATAACGGTGCGCCTCCTGCTCGGTCATGCGGAGCTGATCGATGAGCACCCACTTTGCCCGGTTGACAAGGCGTATTTCCTCCATCTTGTCCTCCATGGACATGGTTTTCTGCTCCATCCTCCGCAGACGTTCGCGTGTACCGCACAGGAGCGTCAGGGACTGGAGCAGAACGGCGGACGAGGTGGGCTTGGACAGGACCAGCACGCCGGCGGATGTTTCCTGCCAGCAGAGATCCGCGTACTGCTCCGCCCGCACAAGCAGCAGCACGCCGACGGAGCCGCTGCTGCAGGTGTCGTTGGCCAGTGCTGTTCCGAACTCGTCCGGCAGGGGTGTGTTGATCAGCAGCAGGTCCGGATTCCGTGCCGCAAGCAGCCGGCGGGCGTCCGCCGCACTGTTGGCGGTGATGACGGAGGAAAAATGTTCGGCCGGCAGGATGGGCCGCAGGGACTGGTTGAACTTGTCCGACGGGGATGTCAGCAGCAGACTGTAGGTGCGCAGGCAGCCGGGTTGCATGGACTGCATCGGGTCACCCCCTCAGTTCAGGTAAACCGCCCGGACGGCCTCCGGCAGACAGCCGGCCAGAAAATCTCCCGCCCGCGCGGCGGTCTTGGCTTCGGCAAGACTGTCCGGGAGACGGGCAAGGGATGCGGTTACCTCCTCCGGGGCGGTGTACAGGTTTCTGTCCACGGGGTCCGGCAGGGGAAGCCCCAGACGAATGCCTTCCAGCCCGGCGCGGATGAGCAGGGTGTAGGCAAGGTAGGGGTTGCAGTCCGGGTCGGGGGAACGCAGTTCCGCGCGCCTGTATGCGCCGACGGCCGCCGGCACCCGAATGAGCTGCGAACGGTTCTGCGCCGACCAGGATATGTATCGCGGCGCCTTGCAGCTGCCGAAACGGCGGTAGGAGGCCTCGGTCGGATTGAGCACGGGGGTCATTTCCGCCGTGCGGCGGAGCACGCCGGCTATGAGAAAGGGGAGAACGTCCTCTCCCGACCGCCCGGATGCCGCCGTATAGGCGGCGGACAGATTTATGTGCATTCCGTTGCCGGGTCTGTCCGGCAGCGGCTTCGGTGAAAAATCGGCATACAGACCGTTCCGGGCGGCGATGGTCTGCACCACGCTCCGGAAGGTGACCGCCTGGTCTGCCGCCGACAGCGGGTCGGCGTAGCGGAAATCGATTTCGTTCTGCCCGGGGCCTTCCTCGTGGTGGGAGCATTCCGGGCGGATGCCCATCTGCTCCAGCGTCAGGCATATCTCGCGGCGCACATCCTCGCCGCGGTCCTCGGGGGCCACATCCATATAGCCGGCGGTATCAAACGGGATGCGGGTAGGCTTGCCTTCCTCGTCGCGGCGGAACAGGTAGAATTCCATCTCGGCGCCGAAGGAGAATTCCAGCCCGGCAGCGCGTGCGTCCTCCACAGCGGCGGCCAGCAGGGCGCGCGTGTCGGAGGGGCAGGGACTGCCGTCCGGGTTTTGCAGCGTACAGAACATCCGCATGACGCGCCCGTGCTCGGGACGCCACGGCAGGGGAGCCAGCGTGTCCGGATCGGGCCGCAGCAGAAGGTCGGAACGAACCTCGCCGCCGAAACCCGCAACGGCGGATGCGTCAATGGCAATGCCGCCGTCCAGCGCGCGCTCCAGCTCGCCGGGCATGACGGAGACATTCTTCTGCCTTCCGCGCACGTCACAGAATGCCAGACGGATGAATTTGACGTCTTCCTCGGCAACATATTGCAGAATCTCCCCGCGGGAATACTTCATGCGCGCCTGCCTTTCCCGGTTTTGGACAAACCGATTTTCGACATGTATCAACACTTTATCATGACAATCCATTATAGCACACCTGCCTCGGTTTGTCTATAGCATACTTTCACAAAAGCGGGGCGGAGACATAAAAAATTTTTGCGGATGCAGGGCGGGCGCCCGGAGCATTCAAAACGCAGCGTGCCCGCATGCCCGAAAGGTTTCGGGCATGCGGGCATTCGCTGTCTTTATGAAAGGGCAAGCATGTCGCGGAAGGCGGCGATATAGCCGCGCGCGGTTTCCTCATCCGATGCCTCGGCAAAAATGCGCAGGAGCGGCTCGGTGCCGGAGAAGCGGCAGATGACAAAGGAATTGTCGGAGAAGTAAACCTTGCAGCCGTCCTCATAGCCGACGCGCGCGACGGGAGATCCGAAGTCCGGCAGGCGGCGGTCGGAAAAGATAACCTTGTCCACATAGGATTTCTGCTCGGGTGTGAAGGAGATATTGTCCTCCACCATGCGGAATGTCCCGTAGGCGGCGGTCAGCGCGTCCATGATTTCGGACGGGGATTTCTCCACAACCGATATCATTTCCACGAAGAGGGAGGCGGCATAGACGGAGTCCTTGCCGTGGATATGTCCGCGCACGGTCAGACCGCCGGAGGATTCCCCGCCCAGAACGGCATCCACCTCGTCGATTTTGGAGGAAATATACTTGAATCCGACGGGAACCTCATAGCAGACCTCGCCGAAGCTCTCCGCCATGACGTCCAGCATGTGCGTGGTTGCGAGATTGCGCACCACAGGGCCGTGCCAGCCCTTCTTTTCGTGCAGGTACCAGTACAGCATGACCAGAATCTCGTTGGCGCTCAGGTACCGCCCGGTGCGGTCGATAATGCCCAGACGGTCGCCGTCGCCGTCAAAGGCGATGCCCAGCTCATAGCCTCCCGTGACCACCCGGTTGCGCAGCTCGCCCAGCCCCTTGACGGTGGGTGCCGGCAGATTCCCGCCGAAGTGCGCGTCGCGCGTGTTGTGAATCATGTCAACGGTGCAGCGGGCGGTGCAGAGGATGACCAGCAGCGGGTAGGTTCCGGATCCGTACATGGGGTCGAACAGCACGCGTGCCCCGTGCTCCCGGATGGCGGCAAGATTCATGACCGACAGAATATCGTCGATGAACGCGTTGAAGGGGTTTTTCTGCCAGAGAATCAACCCCGCCGCCTCGGCCTCCTCGAAGCTCCTGTCGGGGATATCCTCCGGACGGACGGCGGCGATCAGCTGCTCCAGCCTTGCAGTCGTCTCGACGGGGGCGTCGCGTCCCTCCTCCACAATCAGCTTGACGCCATTGTAGCAGGACGGGTTGTGGCTGGCGGTGATCTCAATGCCGTAATGCAGTCCCTTCCGCAGAACCGTGTGCATGATCAGCGGTGTCGGCGCGGAGCGGTGCAGAAACATGACCGGTACGCCGTGCCCCGCAATCACCTCCGCAATCCAGCGGGCCGCCGTCTCGGACAGGAAGCGGTGGTCATAGCCGATGATGACCGGCTTGTCCGTCTTGTTCTCCTCCCGCATCAGCGCGCAGATTCCCTCTGCCGTGCGGCGTATGTTGCTCTCGATAAAATCGGAACCGATGACGGCACGCCAGCCGCCGGTGCCGAAGCGAATGGGCTTTTCCTGCATTTTCCGTGCTCTCCCTTTCTTAAAAAATATCGTTGTGCCGCAGGGAATTTCTGATATCCGCCACGCAGGCGTCCATCTCCGCGCGGTGTGCCTCCACCTCGGTCAGCAGCTTCATCTGCGCGTGTGCGCGCACGAGGTTGTGATCCGGGCAGTGAATCTTGAAATAGCGGTCTCCGTCTATGTAGTCGGTCAGGAAACGCATGGCCAGCTCGCAGGTGATGATCTCCGCGCCAAGCGGCAGCAACGTCAGCTCGGTGTCGGTCAGGCGGTCTGCCGTCTCGGACAGGAAACCCTCCGTAAAGGCACGGAACAGCGTCATGTCAAAGCCGATGCGCGATGTGTCCGGCTCGTCCTCGGCCGCGGTGGATGCGCCGTAGCGCACGGCGTCCCCGAAATCGTAGAGGACGGATCCCGGCATGACCGTGTCCAGATCGATGACGCACAGTGCCTTGTGCGTGTCGTTATCGATCAGCACGTTGTTCAGCTTGGTGTCGTTGTGCGTCACGCGCAGCGGCAGCTCTCCCGAGGCAAGTCTGTCCACGATGCCGCGCATACGTTCGGCACGGCTGTCAAAGAAGGCTATTTCCTCCGCCAGTGCGGACACCCGTCCGGCGGCATCCCTGCGCACGGATTCCAGAAACGCGGCGTAACGGCGCGGCGTGTCATGGAAGAACGGGATGGTTTCGGTCAGACGGTCGGCGGGAAAATCCGCCAGCATGGTTTGGAAGCTGCCGAAGCCGCGCCCCGCCTCACGGAACTGCGCGGGGGATTCGATGCTGTTGTAGGCCGTGACGCCGTCCACGAAGCGGTAGCAGCGCCAGCAGCTCCCGTCCGATTCCCGATGAAGCAGGCTGCCGTCCTCGGCAGGCAGAAACTCCAGCACCCTGCGGGCGGGATCCAGCCCCGCCGCCGTCAGGGAAGTGCGGATATGCCCTGTCACCAGACGAATGTTCTCCATCAGTGCGGCGGGGTCGCGGAACGCCTCCGTATTGATGCGCTGCAGCACAAGGGAGCGGCTGCGGTCGGCAGGGTCATAATCTATGCGGTAGGTTGCGTTGACGTTTCCCGCGGTCAGCTCGCGTATGCCGGCCGGCTCCGCGTTCGGGCAGAAGGCGGAGACAATGCGGAGAATATCCGGATTGTATTGCATGGTATGTTCCTTTCCCGTAATCTGTTGTCCGCTGCCTGTTACTTCAGCTTTACAAAGCAGACTTTTTCCATCACGACGTCCTCAAGCGGCTTGTTGTTTGAGGCGGAGGTGGCGACGGCGCTTATGGAATCCACGGTTTCCATGCCCGCCACGACATAGCCGAAGGATGCGTACTCACCGTTGAGATGCGGGCAGTCGGTGTTGCAGATAAAGAACTGGCAGGAGCCGGAGTCATAGCTGCCGCCGCGGCGCGCCATGGAAAGCACTCCGCGGATGTGCTCGAGTTTGTTCTCAAATCCGTTGCCCGTCATCTCACCCTTGATGGTGTCCGTGCTGCCGGTGCCGTTCCCGTTCGGGTCGCCGCCCTGAATCATGAAATCCGGGATAACGCGGTGAAAGGTCAGCCCGTCATAGAAATGCTCGGAGACAAGCTTCTGAAAATTCTGCACCGTCGCCGGCGCGATGTCGGCACGCAGGCGGAGTACGATATCCCCGTGATCCTTCACGGTGATGCGCACATACTCTGTTGTGCTGTCGCTCTCCTCGAAATCGTCGGTTTTGCGGCTGTTGATTTCCGCGGAGACGTCGTCCATGCTTACCTCGGAGGTTTTGCTGCCGCATCCGGCGAAGCACAGAACGGCCGCGGCCGACAGGATCAGCGACAGCGCAAGGCAGACGGCGCGGAGCAGAGCCTTATTTTTATAAATTCTCATGGGAATTCCTTTCCCGGGCAAAACCCGAATGGCATACTGGTGATATTGTAGCATCCGACAGCCCGATTTGTCAAGCTTTTCGTCCGAAATTCAAAAATGTTTACAAAAAAGCATCCGCGCGGCCCGTACGGTCACGCGGATGCAAACGGTATTAATCCTGCGCCTTGAGGAAGTCGATGCAGCGCTTGACCTCACCGAGTCCGGTGGGGTCGAGTCCCTCGCTTTCGACAACCATGAGCAGACCCATGGAAATTGCTTTCTGGCGGACGGCCAGTACGGGAGCCTCGCCCCCGCCCAGTGCCTTGCCCTGACCGCCTTTGAAACCGTCCTTGAGGTGGATGACGTGAACCCGTCCTGCCAGTCTGTCCAGCAGCGCCAGCGGATCCACGCCGGCATTGAACGCCCAGAAGGTGTCGATTTCGAAATCAAAGGTGCCCCGCTTCTCCAGCTCGGAGTGAATGGTGGAGCCCCACGGCATGACAACGAACTCATGGCTGTGGTTGTGGTAGCCGAGCGAGATTCCCTCTTTTGCCAGCCGCAGCTGCGCCTTGTTCATGACGGCGCAGAAGTCGATGATTTTTTCCAGAGAGTCCAGATCCGCACCCGGAACGATGATGTGCCGGTTGCCGATGGTTTTGTGGTAGGTGATGGTAGCCTCGATGTTTTCCGGAAGCAGCTCGCCCCAGCCGGTATGCGTGCCGCTGCAGACAAGGCCGTACTTTTCCTGCCATGCGGCGACTTCCTCGGCGGGATGACCGAAGAATCCCGCGTACTCAACGTACCGGTAGCCCATGGCCGCTACCTCGCGCAGCGCGCCTTCCAGATCGTTTCCCGTGATATCGCGGACGCTGAACAGCTGAAGACCGTATTCGGTGGACATAGTGAAATCCTCCTTGTATGTTTGTATTTTTCCTTTGCAGTTTGTCTTTTCGGGGGACGGGGGCGTCCCGCTCCCGGCGCTATCGGCTTTGCCTTGCCCCGGGGTGGAAGGGGGGGCGAACAGACGGCGTGGGGCGCAGGGAGACACCCTCTCCAATACGGAAAACCCTGCGGAAACCGGGACAATTCCCGCGCCAAAAGCAATTCCGAAAAAGTTCTTGGGGGGTTGGGGGCTTCTTTCAAGAAGCCTCCGACGCTCTCCCGCCTCCTCCGTATCCCCCGTCAGTCCTCAAACGGCATTTTGATGCCGAGGGCGGTCAGGCGGGAGCAGTAATCGCGGATGCGCTCCGGGAGGTAGTCCTCAACACGGTGACCGTCGAAGCCGACGCTGACGCGGACGCCGGAGTCGCGCACAATGCGCTGCTGTTCGGGACTGTCGAAGAAAGCGAGCATGTACGGATGGACGCGGTAGTTGTGGATGCTGTCGTAGCTGACATTCATTTCCCAGAAGATGTTCCGCTCCGCCATGCGGGAGAAATAGTCGAGCGGATCCTCACCGCGCGCGGCAATGTGCGCGAACAGGTCGGTGTGCGCGACGCCGACCCACGGCGTACCGCAGCGTGCGGCGTAGGAAAACAGGTCTCCGCCGGTGACGGAGGCGGGACTGTCCAGATTTTCAATCAGGCAGTAGTCGAAGAAGGAGATATCCGCGCTGTCCGGCAGGGAGAACCGGTTGTGATGCTCGTCCTGCAGGGTGCACAGCTCAATGCCGCGCAGGACGCGGATGCGGTCGGCATACTTTTCCTTTATCAGGTTGATATGGTCAAAGTACCGCCGCAGGGTGAGCCCGTAGCTGTTCCGGAGTTCGGGAGCCGACGGGTGCTGGAAAATATCGAAGCGGGCGTATCCGACACCGTAGTTGTGGTCGGAGATGCCGAACAGATCCAGCCCGCCAGCAATGGCGGCCTCCACGATCGCCTCGGGCGTGTCCTTCCCGCAGAAGGAGTAGTAGGTGTGGGAGTGCAGATCCTGATACATATAAGACTCCTTAAAAAACCGGAGCGGCATGCCGCTCCGGTTGAAAGTATCTTGCCGCGGCACATATGAGCGCAGGGGCGAGGCGGGCATTCCTGCCCGCATGGGGGGAAAAATTACTGCTTATCCTTGATAGCGGCCTGTGCGGCAGCCAGACGTGCGATCGGCACGCGGAACGGCGAGCAGGACACATAGTCCAGGCCGATGCGGTGGCAGAACTCAACGGATGTGGGATCGCCGCCGTGCTCGCCGCAGATACCGACATGCAGGGACGGACGGGTCTCTCTGCCCAGCTTGACAGCCATAGCCATCAGCTTGCCGACGCCGTTCTGGTCCAGCTTTGCGAACGGATCGTTCTCGAAGATCTTGGTCTCGTAGTAAGCGTTCAGGAACTTGCCTGCATCGTCACGGGAGAAGCCGAAGGTCATCTGTGTCAGGTCGTTGGTGCCGAAGCAGAAGAACTCTGCCTCCTTGGCGATCTCATCGGCCAGCAGAGCGGCACGCGGGATCTCGATCATGGTGCCGACCTCATACTTCAGGTTGACGCCTGCGGCGGCGATCTCGGCATCGGCGGTCTTTACGACGACCTTCTTGACGAATGCCAGCTCCTTGACCTCGCCGACCAGCGGGATCATGATTTCCGGCTCGACCTTCCAGTCGGGATGCTTCTTCTGAACGTTGATTGCGGCGCGGATGACGGCCTTGGTCTGCATCACGGCAATCTCGGGGTAGGTGACGGTCAGGCGGCAGCCGCGGTGACCCATCATGGGGTTGAACTCGTGCAGGCCGGTGATGATGGTCTTGATCTCCTCAACGGTCTTGCCCTGAGCCTTGGCAAGAATCTCGATGTCGGCCTCCTCGGTGGGAACGAACTCGTGCAGAGGGGGATCCAGGAACCGGATGGTTACGGGCGTTCCCTCCAGAGCCTCGTACAGAGCCTCGAAGTCACCCTGCTGGTAGGGCAGGATCTTCTCCAGAGCGGCCTCTCTCTGCTCCTTGGTGTCGGAGCAGATCATCTCACGGAATGCTGCAATACGCTCCGGATCGAAGAACATATGCTCTGTACGGCAAAGTCCGATACCCTCAGCGCCCAGCTCACGAGCCTTCTTTGCATCTGCAGGTGTATCTGCATTTGTACGAACCTTTAAGGTACGATACTTGTCAGCCCAAGCCATTACACGGCCAAACTCACCAGCGATGGTAGCATCTACGGTAGGGATAATACCTGCATAGATATTTCCTGTGGTACCATCGATAGAGATCTCAGATCCTTCGGTGAACTTCTGTCCTGCTAAGGTGAACTGCTTGTTCTCCTCATCCATAATGATATCTCCACAGCCGGATACACAGCAGGTACCCATACCACGTGCAACTACTGCTGCATGGGAG
>CAVDLN010000002.1:0-57228 GCA_963609805.1 Erysipelotrichaceae bacterium
GTCGAATATCTTATGCGCAACAGGAAAAACACAATGACCCTGCTGGAAGGAGATGGTGATTTCAGCAGCCCTGAATGCACAGAGCTGCTGAAAGAAGCTGACATCGTAGTACAAACTGCAATGAACTGTGGCTGTATTTTCAGAATGTTATCAATTGGGTAAAGGCTACCTTCCCGGCACTCCGCAAAAAGCTGATGTGCGGGCTTGATTGGGGTATCTATTTCAACAAATACGGCACTGCGGCGCATGACCCAAAAGCATACGAAAAGCGCATTGTTGAGTTGATTGACGATGAGGACGTGACCAATCAGAGGGGCATCTATGAATACCTGCTTGACGGCAACGAAAACCATCTGAGCATTCGCACGTTCACTCCTAAAATGGCGCGTACCGCATACGAACGGCAGAAAGGTATCTGCCCAAGATGCAAAAAACATTTTGAAATTGAGGGAATGCAGGCAGACCACATTACCCCATGGAGCAAGGGCGGCAAGACCGTCTCCGAAAACTGCCAAATGCTTTGTGCGGATTGCAACCGCCGGAAAAGCAATGTCTGAGAACACAAAAAATCATGTGAGGCATCAAAATGAAAAAATACGTCGTCATTATAGAGGAAACGGTATCCGAGCAGTTTGCGGTGACCGCGGACAGCGAGGAGGATGCCGGGAAAATCGCACGCGAACGCTACAATAACACGGAGTTTGTGCTGGAGCCCGGCAACCTAATCGGCAGGAAAATGGCAGTCCTTTCCCGCGACGGAGAGGCTGTCGTGTGGACGGAGTTCTGATACCGCAACGGAAGCCGGCATCCTCTCCGAAATTTTCCGTTAACCCGCAGAAAAAAGGTGAACCGTGCCCGGTTCACCTTTTTTCATATCAAAATTTGAAGAGGCCCTGCGGGGGTTCCGATTCCCCGCTCACAGCATCTCCGCGATATCGTATATCAGCCGTTCGGTTTTCTCCCAGCCGAGGCAGGGGTCGGTAATCGACTGGCCGAATACCCCGCCGTCGGTCTTCTGGTTTCCGTCCACGAGGTAGCTCTCGATCATCAGGCCCTTGCAGAGGCGGCGGATGTCGGCGTTCTCCCGCATGGAGGTCAGCACGTCGTGGGCTATGCGGATCTGCTCCTCATAGTGCTTGCCGGAGTTGGCGTGGTTGGTGTCGATGATGACGGCGGGATTCTCCAGCCCGGACTTTGCGTACCGCTCGTTCAGACTGACCAGATCCTCATAGTGGTAGTTGGAGACCGTCTTGCCGTCCGTCGTCTGGTACCCCCGCAGGATGGCGTGCGCCAGCGGATTGCCGGTGCTCTCCACCTCCCAGCCGCGGTAGATGAAGGTGTGCGGATGGTGCGCCGCCGTGATGGCGTTCATCATGACCGATATGTCGCCGCCCGTCGGGTTTTTCAGCCCGACCGGGATATCCAGTCCGCTCGCCGTCAGGCGGTGCTGCTGGTTCTCCACGCTCCGCGCCCCCACGGCGACGTAGGAGAGCAGGTCGGAGAGGTAGCGGTGGTTGTCCGGGTACAGCATCTCGTCCGCGCTGGACATGCCGTAGTCCCGCAGCGCGCTCATGTGCAGCTGGCGGATGGCGATGATGCCGCGCATCATGTCGGGATGCCCGTTCGGGTCCGGCTGGTGCAGCATGCCCTTGTAGCCGTCGCCCGTCGTGCGGGGCTTGTTGGTGTAAATGCGCGGCACGATGAGGATTTTATCCTGCACCTTGTCCGCCACGCGGCGCAGCCGTCCGATGTACTCCAGCACGGGCTCGCTCTTGTCCGCCGAGCACGGCCCTATGACCAGCAGGAATCTGTCGCTTTTCCCGGTGAAAATATCCCGTATTTCCGCGTCCCGCTGCTTCTTGACCGCCGCCATCTCCGGCGTGACCGGATACCACGCCTTCGTCTCCTGCGGAATCGGCAGCTTGCGGTAAAATTTCATGTTCATGGCTATACCCTCACTTTTCGTTGCATTGGTTTATTTTTGTCCGAACGGTCCCGGACGGCTTGTCGAATTTCTCGCGCCGCTCGCCGGAGAGGCGCATCATGGCGCGCATGGTCTCCCTGTCCCCTTCCGCCAGCGCGGTGCGCAGCCTGTCAAATACCGCGCCGAACCTGTCCATCTCGCCCAGCAGCGCCTCCCGGTTGCACAGGAACAGCTCGCTCCACATTTCGTCGTTGATTCTGGCAATCCGCGTCAGGTCGCGGAAGGAATCGCCGGTAAAGGCCTCCAGCCCCGGCTGATCGTTGGCGCACATCAGCGCCACGGCAATGCAGTGCGTCAGCTGCGAGAGGAAAGCAATCATGCGGTCATGCTCCGCGGCGGACAGCCGGCTGATGCGGTGAAAGCCCAGCAGCTCCCCCAGCTGCACGCACAGCGCGATCGCCTCCGGCGTGTTCCGCTCAGTCGGCACCACGATGTAGTTGGCGCCGTGGAACACGCTGTCGTCGCTGTGCTCGACACCGCTCCGCTCCCTGCCCGCCATCGGGTGCGCCGCGATGAATTCCACCCCGTCCGGCATCAGATCCTGCATCCTGTCCACAATGCAGCCCTTCACGCCGGTGACATCCGTAACCAGCGTACCCGGCGAAAAGAGATGCCCGTTCTCCTCCGTCCATTCCAGCAGCGTATGCGGGTACAGGGCAAGCACCACGAGATCCGCCCGGGCGAACAGTCCGGGGTCCGCCTCCGTGCTGCCCCCGGCAAGGAATCCCTCCCGCACGGCATAGTCGATATCCTCCTGCCGCTTTGTTACGGCCCACACCGAAAAGCCCTGCTTTGTCAGCGCCTTTGCGTAGCTGCCGCCGATAAGTCCCAGCCCCACGATCAGCACACGCGCGCTGCTGTCCAGCCGCTCAAGTCTGAGTTTTTCTCCCATTCCGTCCCTATGCCTCCTCCCCGGTGCGCACCGTTATTCCGAGAGATCCCAGCGCGTCAAAAAATTCCGGCATGCTTTTGGCGACGCATTCCGCACCGTCGATGCTGCCCCCCGTGCGGCACAGCAGCACCGCCAGCGACATGGCGACCCGATGGTCGTTGTGCGCGCACAGCACCCCGTCCGGCGCGTGCACGCCGCCCGGCTCCACCGTGATTTCGTTCTCCCCGACCGCTATGCGCACGCCGCAGCGCCGCAGTTCCTCCGCCATCGCCTCGCCGCGATCGCTCTCCTTGAGCCGCAGGCGGGCCGTGTCGCACAGCGTGCCGCCGTGATGCAGCGCCGCCACGACAAGCAGTATCGGCGCAAGATCCGGGCAGTCCGCCACCGACAGGCGGCACCGCTCCCGGCACAGCCTGTCCATATACGCTCCGTACACACGGTCGCCCTGCGCCCCGTCGTCCGTATACCCCGTCATGGTTATGCTGCCGCCGAACGTCCGCATGGCGCCGAAGAAGGCGGCGGCGGACTGATCCGTCGGCACGCACAGCGCCGCCGCGGGCGCGTGTCCCGTCTGCCCGCCGGGGATGCCGTACTCCCGCCTGTCGGCGCCGTCGGCGCGGATCTCATACCCGAACAGGCGCAGCGCGTCCAGCGTCAGCCCGATGTAGGACGCGCTCTCCACCCGCCCCGTCAGCCGCAGGGTGCTGTCCCCTCTCAGGTGCGGCAGGGCAAACAGCAGACCCGACACAAACTGGCTGCTGATATTGCCGGGGAAGGAGAAGGTGCCGGGCCGCAGTCCGCCCCCCACCGTAACGCTTGTCTCCGTCCTCTCAAAGAGTATGCCCTGCCCGCGGCATATGTCCTCATACACGGACAGAGGCCGCGCGAACAGACGCCGCGCCCCCGTAAAGGTCACGCGGGATTCCGCTCCCCGCAGCAGGGCAAGCGGCAGCAGCAGCCGCAGGGTCGTTCCGCTCTCCCCGCAGTCGGCATGCGGCGCATCCGCCGGCACGGGGAAATCCGCCGGGGCGCATCCCCGCACCAGCGCGTCGGATCCCTCCTGCCGGATTTCCGCACCCATAGCCCGCAGGCAGCGCATCGTCGCGCGGATATCCGCGTTGTCCGGCAGTCCCCGCAGGCGCGTCTCGCCCGGGGTGACGGCAGCCGCCGTCAGGTACCGGTGCGCCACGCTCTTGGAAGCCGGCACGCACACCTCGCCCTGCGGAATGCCCGGAAGGATCGTCACGCGCATGGCGTTCCCTCCCCGCGCGCCAGCAGAAGATCCACCGCCTCGCAGTATCCCGCGAATCCGTGCCCCTTGATGCAGGCGACGCAGGCGGCGCGCACATAGCTGACGCGGCGGAATTCCTCCCTGGTATCCACATCCGATATATGCACCTCCACGGTCGGAATGCCGACCGCCTTGAGCGCGTCCAGCAGGGCGACCGACGTGTGGGTGTAGGCGGCGGGATTCAGCACGATCCCGTCATACACCCCCAGCGCGTCCTGTATGGCGTCCACCAGCGCGCCCTCGTGGTTGGACTGGAAAAACGCGATTTCAATCCCCCTCCGCTCTGCGTGCTCCCGCAGCATATCGCACAGCGACCGATAGGTCTGCGTCCCGTATATCTGCGGCTCGCGAACGCCCAGAAGATTCAGATTCGGCCCGTTGATGACCAGTATCCGGCGGACAGCCGCCTGTTTTGCATCCGTATGCTTTTCCGTATCTGTACTCACAGCAGATTTCTCCTTTCCTCCCGCTGCGCCGCAGCCGCCGAAAGCAGGCGGCCGGCACATTCCTTCGGACTGCCGTACACGGGGAAAATCAGGTCGGCGGACTCCCGGTAGAGTGCCTCCCGCTCCCGGAACACCCGCTCCAGTGCCGCGCGGTCGCGCGTCAGCGGACGGCTGTCGGACGGCTCGATGCTGTCCAGCGGCCTGTCCAGATAGACAAGACAGCCGTTGCGGCGCAGCGCCTTCACGTTCTCCTGCCGCGTGACGGCGCCGCCGCCCGTGGCGATGATGCAGCCGGTTCCCGCCGCAAGCTCCCGCAGGACTGCCGTCTCCTCCCGCCGGAAGGCATCCTCCCCGTGCGCGGTGATATACGCGCCCGCCGGCATGCCGACACGGGCGGCAAGCAGGGTATCGCTGTCGAAGAAGGGTTTTCCCGTCCGTGCCGCCAGCTGCCTGCCGAGCGTGCTTTTTCCGCTGCCCGGCATGCCGACCAGCACGATGTTCTCCTTGCTGTCCCGCACGGAGGCAAAGACCTCCTCCGTCCGTTCGGTCAGGTCCGGCCGATCCAGAAACAGCGCCGCCGCGCAGGCCGCCTGCGCAACCAGCATATAGAGACCGCCCGCCGCGGGAATGCCGCGCTCCCTCGCCCGCCCGACAAAATCCGTCCGCAGC
Source organism: Erysipelotrichaceae bacterium (assembly GCA_963609805.1). GTDB lineage: Bacteria > Bacillota > Clostridia > Oscillospirales > CAG-272 > CAMEON01. The sequence goes on from CAVDLN010000002.1 coordinate 5,283, forward strand.
GGATGGTACACGGCGTCCGCCGCCCCGCACAGCCGCGGGAATCCGGCAGGGTCCGCGGGCAGTTCCCCGTCATGCGGGAACATGCCGACCGGCGTTGTGTTGACCAGAATCTCCACGTCCTCCCGCCGCCGGTTCAGCTCGTCATACCCGATGACGTCCTCTCCCTCCGGTCTGCGGGATACGCGGACGACCGATGCCGCCCCCTCCGCCCGCAGTACGGCGCAGGCCGTTGAGGAGGTGCCCCCGGTCCCCAGCACCGCCGCATGTTTCCCCTTTGCGTCGATGCCGGCGCGGCGCAGCAGCATCCGCATGCCGTAGAAATCCGTATTGTAGCCGATCAGCTTTCCGTCCCGGCACAGAATCGTGTTGACCGCCCCGATGGCGCGCGCCGCGTCGTCAATCGCATCCAGATACGGGATAACCGTCCGTTTGTAGGGAATGGTTACATTGATGCCGCTGAACGCGCGTGCCCGCAGGAAATCGCCGACCTCCTCCGGCCGCAGCTCACAGAGCCTGTAATCGTATGTTCCCAGCATGGCGTGAATCTCCGCCGAGAAGCTGTGCCCGAGATGCTCCCCGATACAGCCGTATTCCTTGATGGTGTTCATGCCTGCCTCCTATACCCGCAGCGCGTCGTCGCCGAAGCGCATCAGCAGAAGATCCGCCACGGTCAGCGCCGTCACCGCGTCGATGACGGGGCAGGCGCGCGGCGCTATGCAGGGATCATGCCTGCCGCGCACACGCAGCGTCACGTTCTCACCGCGGATAAAATCCACGCTGTCCTGCGGCAGCGCAATGGACGGGGTCGGCTTGACGGCGCAGCGGAACAGAACCGGCATTCCGTTCGTGATGCCGCCGCCGATGCCGCCGCCGCGGTTTCCCGCCGTGACAACCGCGCCGTCCGCCGAAATCCTGTAGGGGTCGTTGGACATGCTCCCGCGCATGCCCGCCAGCGAAAAGCCGTCGCCGAACTCCACGCCCTTGACGGCGGGAACCGAGAACAGTCCGTGCGCCAGCATGCCCTCCGCCGTATCAAACCACGGCTCACCCAGCCCGGCGCAGAGCCCGGTTACGGCGGTTTCCGTCACACCGCCGACGCTGTCCCCGTCCGCGCGGGCGTCGAGAATGGCCTGCCGCATCCGCTCCCCCGCCTCCCCGTCAAGCACGGGAAAACCGGGTTCGTGCAGGCTGTCCAGCACCCCGTCGGAAACGGTTCCGTCCGCCTGCTGAAACGGCGCGTCCTTCACGCCCGCGCAGACGGCCAGATGTGTCCCGATCCGGATGCCCTTCCCACGCAGGGCGCCGCCGACGACAGCCCCGGCCGCGACCAGCGCCGCCGTGATTCTTCCGCTGAAGTGTCCGCCCCCGCGGTAGTCGGAAAAACCGTGGTACTTGCTGTAGGCGGGGTAGTCGCTGTGACCGGGACGGGCGCAGCTGCGCATCTCGTCGTAGTCCCCGCTGTGCTGCTCCGCGTTGGGAATCCGTATGCAGAGCGGCGTCCCGGTGGTATACCCGTTGAACACGCCGCTTTCTATGACAAAGGGGTCTGCCTCCGCCCTTGCCGTCGCCGTCGGCCCCTGCGGGCGGCGGCGGGTCAGCTCCTTCGCAATACGCTCCCCGTCCACCGGGATGCCGGGCGTCAGGCCGTCCAGCACGGCGCCGATGCCGCTGCCGTGGCTCTCGCCGTACAGTGTCAGGGTCAGTGCGTTTCCGTATATGTTTTTCATCGGAATGAAATTACCTCCCCGCAGGATTCCGTAATGGCATCAAGGCTTTCCTTCTGCAGCGAAAACCGCCCGATCTCCGGTACGCGGACCGTGGTGATGCCGTCCGCCGCGGCTTTCTTGTCGTGCGCCAGTGCCGCGCGGAACTCATTCTTCCCGCAGCGGAAGGCGGTCGGCAGATCATAGCGGTGCAGCAGCCGCAGAATGCGTCCGCGCACCTCCCCCTCCGTCAGGGCAAGCATGCCGATGCCGACGCACTCGCCGTGCAGCAGGGGGTACGGCTGCTCCGCGCCGACGCTCTCCACGGCGTGCCCGACGGTGTGGCCGAAATTCAGCACGCGGCGCAGGCCGCCCTCCCGCTCGTCCGCCTCGACAACCGCCATCTTGATGCGCAGCGCCGCGCAGATCAGCTCCTCCGGCGGGATTCTGTCCCCCCCGTTCTCCAGACGCGCGAACATGGCGGCGTCCGATGTGGCGAACATTTTGATGATTTCCGCCATACCGCAGGCGTACTGCCGCGCGTCCAGCGTCAAAAGCACCTGCGGATCCGCCGCAACCGCCCGCGGCTGATAGAAAGTCCCGATGATGTTCTTGTACCCGCCGAAATCCACGGCGACCTTTCCCCCGACGGAGGAATCCACCATGGCAAGCAGCGTTGTCGGCAGATTGTAGAAATCAATCCCCCGCATATAGGTTGCCGCGACCATTCCGCCCAGATCCCCGATCACGCCGCCGCCGACCGCAACCACCGCGTCCCCGCGGTCAAAGTCCGCGTCCAGCATGGTTTTGAGAACCGACAGCCATGTCTCCGGGCACTTGTTGTGCTCACCGGGCTCCAGCGTGACGATATGCGGCTCCGCGCACGCGGCCGCCACCGTCTGCGCGTAGGCGGCAGGCACGCCGCTGTCGGTCAGAATCAGGACACGGCGGCGGAGGGAAAACAGTTCCCCGACCCGCTCCAGCGCGCCGCTCTCCACCGTAATCGGGTAGCTGTCACTGCCCAGATGCATGGTAAGTGTGCTCATTCCCCGTCCTCCGTTCTGTTCAGTACCCGCTCCCCGGCAAAGCTGCCCAGCACGCGCACGCTGTTGCATATGCCGCTCAGCTCACGCAGCATGGCGGCGCCCGCCTCGGTTCCGAGATTGCCTTCCCCCTCGGCATAGAAGTAGTACGCCCAGTTTTCCACGCCCGTCGGGTGGCTCTTCAGGCATTTCAGGTTGTAGTCATGCCGACTGATGACGGATATGGCGTCCCCCAGAGAACCGGGGCGGTTGCTGCAGCTGAAAAGCAGGACGAAATGCCCGTCGGACGGCTTGATTTCGCAGGCTGCCGGCGTAAAGACCGCGAACCGCGTGGTGTTGGTTTTCTGCTCGTTGATGTCGTTCTCCAGCACCTGCAGTCCGTACAGATCCGCCGTCTCCCGCGACGCAATGACGGCGACCTCCCGCCGCTCCCCGGCGGCAAGGTCACGGGCGGCGACCGCCGTATTGACGGCCGTTGTCTGTATCCATCCGCGCCTGCGCAGGAACGGCTGACACTGCGCCAGTGCCTGCGGGTGGCTGACGACCTCCCGGATTTCCGCCATCGCCACGCCCGGCTTTGCAAGCAGGCACTGGGACAGCGGCAGATCGTAAATGCCGCTGATGCTCAGCGAACCGCGCCACGCAAGATCCATAACCTGTCCGACGTCTCCGGCATAGCTGTTCTCAATCGGCAGGACGGCGCAGTGGCAGGCACCGCTCTCCACGCTCCGGTACGCGGTCGTGAAATCGGGGCAGGAAATCTTCTCTCCCGACTTTCCGAAAATCCGCAGCGTCGCCACATGGGCGAACGCGCCCTCCACGCCGCTGTACGCGACCCGCTGTCCCCCGATCAGCAGCCGCTGATAGCGTTTGGATTCGGTGATTGCGCTTACCAGAAAGTTCTTGTAATAGGGGCGGTACGCGGGCGGCAGACGGTCCGTGTTGCGCGCGATCATCTCCTTCTCCCGCACAAGGTCCTCCACCGGCAGTCCGTGCTCCTCCTTGTAGGCGGCAACCACGGCCGCCGCCTGCATCCGCTGCGCGAACAGCTCCGCCATTTCCCTGTCTATGCGGTCTATGTCCCGCCGCGCTGCCGTGATATCGGATTCCGTCTCCTCCGCCGTGCCGGTTTTCTCTGCCGTTTCGTTCATTTCCGTGTCCTCTTTCTTTCATTTTCGTCCATGTTCGTCCGCCCCGCAAACAAAAAGGAAAGCCCGCGCGGATCCTTTCGGGATTTCCATGCGGGCTTTCCGATATGTCGGGATTTGCGCGGGTGCTCCTGCCGATAGTACCATCAGAGGGAAGCACCGCCTATCACGAGCAACGGGCAGAAAGACCGCCTTGATGGTAATAATAAAATCGAGCAGCTGTCACTGTCATCTTCATCACGGTGCCTTCCCTGTCCTTTCCTTCGGTTTATCAAGTCCCGTTTATTATATTCCTTTTTCCCGCGTTTGTCAAGCCCCCGCAGCAGGGCTTTTTGCCGAAACTGCGGGGGCTTTGCTGGCGGTTTGTCGGCATTATGCGCCCTTCCCGTTACGGGTCGGGGATACTTCATGCGTCCTCCGTTACCGTAAAGTCGAACGAACTCACGCTGCCGTCCGCGGATGAGAGTAAAAGTAAAAAATAAAGCCTTCCCGAACTCTGTCCGGGAAGGCTTTTGGCTGCGGCACAAGGATTCGAACCTTGGGAATGACGGAGTCAGAGTCCGTTGCCTTACCGCTTGGCGATGCCGCATTGCTAACCAACGGACGGTATTATAGCAGGTTTTTATGTGTTTGTCAAGGGTTTTTTGAAAAAAACCGTGCCCTTTCCGCGGCGCGGCGGAAAACATTTTCAGAAACGACACGAGGCCGCCCCGATGCCTTCACGCATTCCGCTTAAAATATATGCAAAGCGCCCGCAAAGCATTTGACAAACCGCCGGATACGTGCTATAATGATGCGGATAATATTGTATGCAGGTACGCAGAGGTATGCCCGCATACAGGCATGCATGTCCGAAAGGAGGAGTCGCCTTGAATATGCCGGATAATCGGCTGCCGGACAGCCGACCGCAGATACTGATACCGAGCCGGTACTATGCCTACCGAAGCGGCGGAGGACGCTACCCGCTCTCCGCCATGGCGGACTTTGCCGCCGAAACGGGTTTTTCCGGCGTGGATCTCTCCCTCGATCGGTACGACACCACCGACGACGGGCTTCCCGGCATGCTGGACGCCTTCCGTCGGCGGCTGGCGGCGAGGGGACTGACCCTTCCGGTCTGCCATCTGCCCTTCTATATGCCCTCACCCGACGATGCCGACGCCATGCGGCGGTTTGCCGGGGAACAGGCGGCCGCCCTGCGCGCGGCGGCGCGTCTCGGCGTCGGAGTTGCCGTGGTTCACCCCATTGTGCGGCACGGCAGCCGCTGCCGCGGCACGGACGGCGATCCCGCCGACGCATGGCTGCGGGAAAACACCGCCCGTCTCTCCCCCCTGCGGGAGCTGGCGGACAGCCTCGGCGTGCGTCTCGCCGTGGAAAACATGGCGGGCAGGCCGTCCCCCGACGCGCCCGATGAGACCGTATACGGCTCCCGCGCCGAGCATGTCGCCGCGCTGGCCGACGCTCTGGACTGCGGCATATGCTGGGATTTCGGACATGCCCATATCACCGGCGCGTGCCGTCCCTCCGACAGCCTGCGGGTTGTCGGGCAGCGGCTCGCACTGGTTCATATTCATGACAACGACGGGAAGACCGACAGCCATTCCCTGCCCGGCGAGGGCGGCGTTGACTGGGCGGATGCCATGGCGGGGCTTCGTGCCGCCGGCTACTCCGGCTGCATGGATATGGAACTGAAAACCTCGGATCTCCCGGATGACCGTCTGCTCCGCGGGCAGCACGCCTCACGCGCACTGGCGGCCGCGCGGCGGCTGTGCCGTATGCGTGACGGACGCGCGACGGACTAATTTGTTTTTTTCAGCATGAAAGGATCGGACTTGCTATGATTCTCTATAATTCCGCCTCCCGCAAACGGGAGGAATTTGTCCCCTACGAGCCGGGCAAGGTAAGCATGTACACCTGCGGCCCCACCGTCTACCACTTCGCCCACATCGGCAACCTGCGCACCTACATCATGGAGGATATCCTTGACCGCTACCTGCGCTACTCCGGCTACGATGTCCGCCGCGTCATGAACATCACCGACGTCGGGCACCTCGCCTCCGACGCGGATGAGGGCGAGGACAAGATGCTCAAGGGCGCGCGCCGGGAACACAAATCCGTGATGGAAATCGCGAAATTCTACACGGACGCCTTCTTTGCCGACTGCGACAAGCTGCATATCCGCCGTCCCGATATCGTGCAGCCCGCGACCGGCTGCATTCCGGATTACATTCACATCATTCAGACGCTGATGGACAAGGGTTACGCCTACTTTGCGGGCGGAAACGTCTACTTCGACACCTCCAAGCTGGAAAAGTACTATATTTTCAACGAGCAGGACGCGGAGGATCTGGCGGTCGGCGTGCGGGAAAGCGTGGAGGAGGACACCAACAAGAAGAACCGGAACGACTTCGTGCTGTGGTTCACCAAATCCAAGTTTGAGGATCAGGCGCTCAAGTGGGATTCCCCGTGGGGCGTCGGCTACCCCGGCTGGCATATCGAATGCTCCGGCATAAGCATGAAGTATCTGGGCGAACATCTGGACATCCACTGCGGCGGGATTGACAATGCCTTCCCGCACCACACAAACGAGATCGCGCAGTCGGAATCCTATCTGGGACACCCGTGGTGCCGCTACTGGATGCATGTCCTGCACCTCAACACGACAAGCGGGAAAATGTCCAAATCCAAGGGCGAATTTCTGACGGTTTCCCTGCTGGAGGAGAAGGGCTATGATCCCATGGCCTACCGCTTCTTCTGCCTGCAGTCGCATTACCGCAAGTCCCTTGTGTTCACATGGGAGAATCTGGACAACGCCGCGCTGGCGTACGGCAAGCTTGTATCACGCATTGCGGCGCTGAATCCCTCCGCTCAGGCGGATGCCGCGGACACGGCTGCCGCGGGTGCCCTGCGCCGGGAATTTGCCGACGCGCTGGACAACGATCTGAATACCTCCCTCGCCGTCACCGCCGTATACGACGTGCTGAAGGCCAAAATCGGCGACGCCGCCAAGCTTGCGCTGATCGGGGAATTCGACAGGGTTCTGGCACTGGATCTCTGCGGACACGCCGAGACGCTGCGGAAGCAGTCCGAGCAGACGTCGGGCGGCACCGCGGACGGCGATGCGCAGAAGGCGGAGCAGGCGTCGGGCGCAGACGATCCCTTCACGGCGGAAATCCTTTCGCTGATTGAGGCGCGCAAGGCCGCCAAGAAGCAGAAGGATTTCGCGGAGGCAGACCGCATCCGCAATTATCTTGCCGAACGCGGCGTGACGCTGGTGGACACCAAGGACGGAACGACCTTCCGCCGGAGCTGACACGCCATGGGAAAGATTGACGAAACGGTAAAGAAACACCGCGAGGTGCTGCTGTACCTTCTGTTCGGTGTACTGACCACGCTGGTCGGCTGGGCGGTATACTTCGCCATCCTGTGGACATGGCGGGCGGCCTTCGATCTTGACCCGGAGGACACATCCGGACGGATGTACCTCATCGGCTACACCGTCGCGCAGGTCATCCAGTGGATTGCCGCCGTTCTGTTCGCCTTCTTCACAAACCGGAAATGGGTATTCACGGACGCAGACCGCGCCGTGTCCCTGCCCGTCCAGCTCGGCACCTTCGCCGCAGGACGCGTGGCAACCTTTTTCCTTGACTACGTTGTAACCTATTTCGGCGGGCGCGCGCTGACCGCGCTGTTTCCCGCCCTGACGTCCGTCGGCCTTCTCGGGCGGGATTGGAATCTCTGCGACATCCTCGCCAAGGTCGCGGCGGCGGTCATAGTGATTATCGGAAACTATATCTTCAGCAAGCTGGTGGTGTTCCGCAAGGGAAAGGCGCCGCGGGGGTGACCGGCGGTATGACCGACACTTCCTACGGAGCAAGACGCTATATACACAGTCCGTATATTCTGCGGGGACATCCGCAGGCGGAGGATGGGAGGAATGCGCCGATGAAACTGTATCTGAGCGCGGATATCGAGGGCACCGCGGGCATTGACACATGGGACGAAACCGAACTCGGCAAGGAGAAATACGCCTACTTTGCACAGCAGATGACGCGGGAAGTCCGCGCCGCCGCGGAGGGCGCCGAGCTGTCCGGCTATGAGACCACCGTCAAGGACGCGCATGACAGCGCCCGCAACATAGACCCCGCCGGACTGCCCCTCTCCACCCGCCTGATCCGCGGCTGGACGCGGGATCTGTTCTGCATGATGGGCGGTCTGGATCGGGACTGCTATGACGCGGTTGCCTTCACGGGCTACCACAGCGGCGCGGCAGACGGCGGCAATCCGCTCTCCCACACCATGGACACCTCCGTGCAGCGGGTGCTGCTCAACGGCAAACCCGCCTCCGAATTCACCGTAAACGCGTACATGGCAGGTCTTCTGGGGATTCCCGTTGTGTTCCTGTCGGGGGATGAGGCACTCTGCCGGGAGGCGGAGGCCATGCTGCCCGGCATTGCCACGGTCGCCTCCAAGACGGGTATGGGCAGCGCGGTGCTGTCCCGCCACCCGGACGTGGTATGCGACGAGATCCGCCGCACGATGCAGGCGGCGCTGTCGGAGCTGCATCAGAATGCCGACCGCCGCGCCGCGTGCCTGCCCGTCATGCCGCCGCGATTTGAGATTTCGGTTGAATACAAGGACTGGAATCAGGCCTACCGCCTGTCCTTCTACCCCGGGGCGGAATCCCCCGCTCCCGACACCGTCACCTTCGCCTCCGCGGATTACCGGGAAATCATGCGGTTCATGCATTTCTGCCTGTAAGCCGCAAGGGTCCCGCCGATTGATTCGGCAGCACATCTCCGGCACATCGTTTTCCGATTGCCGATTTCAGAAAGGATTGTTTACCCATGAATCTCCCCACGACACGCCGCGCCCTGCCGGCGATTCTCCTGTGCGCCGCCCTGCTGGCGGCAGTCTTTGCGGGTTCCCTGACCGGATGCTCCTCCGCGGATCTCGGAAAACCGCTTCTGACACTGGACGGCGAGGAAATTTCCGAGAACATGGTGCAGCTGCTGATGGCGCGCGTCAAGGGAAATCTGGCGTCCAACGGCTACTCGGTCAGCAGCGACAGCTTCTGGGATCAGGTTGTGTCCCTGGACGGCACCCGCTATGACGAGTACACCAAGCAGCTGGTTCTGCGCACCGCAAAGGAATACCTGGCGGGCGTCGTCCTGTTTGCCGAAAAGGGGCTGTCCCTCTCTCAGGCGACGCTGGACAGCATCGATCAGGAAATACAGGACATGCAGGACGGGGCGGGTTCCGCCACGGCACTGAATCAGACCCTTTCGTCCTACGGCGCCAACGCGGATATCCTGCGTGCCCTGTACATCATTGAGGCGAAAAACACCGCCCTCAAGACGTCCCTGTACGGCACGGACGGCTCCCTGCTCTCCGATTCCGTCAAGCAGGAGTATCTGGAAGAGAACGCCATCGCCTTCCGCCAGCTGCTCATCCGTTCCTACCGCTACCTCTATGTCACGGACACCAACGGAGACGATGTATACTATCTGGCAGGCGAGAACAACGCGAAGGTCAGCAACATCGCCTATGACACGGTGAACGGCCACAAGCGCACGGACAAGGACGGAAACATCATCACCGACTCCAACGGCTCCGAGGTGTATTACACCGACGACGGCCGGATAGCCTACGACCGTGAGAACGGCGTCCGTTCCTATGATTACGATGAGGACGGCAACCCCAAGACCGAGCAGTACTCCGATGAGGAGCTGGAGGCGCACCGCGAGGCGGCGCTGGAGCTGCTGGCGAGAACGCAGACCGGCGGCACATCCGGGTTTGAGGAACTGCTCACGGAGTATGAGGAAAGCGGCGACGACGCCTACCTTGTCAGCGATTCGCTCTGTTTCCTCTACAAGACGGACAACACCCTGGAGGAATTCAACGACATCGCCGACGCGCTCCAGTGGCGGGAGGACGATGACGGCAATCAGGTGGAAATCACCGTGGGAGAGGCCGTCGTGCTTGAATCGGACAACGGCATTCACGTCATGATGCGCTACAATGTCCCCTCGGATGCCGCCACCAACAGCTCCTATGAGGACTGGTTCTCCGGCCTTTCCGACCGCATTATCGAGACGCTCTTCGCGGATCTGTGCGCGCCCTACATGGAGCGTGTGACGGTGGACGAGGAACTGTTCGCCGCCCTGCCGTCCATGAAGGAAGTCGGAACGAATTATAAGTATTGAGAAACGTCGGGGCGCTTCCTAAAAGAAGCCTCCCGACCCCCCAAGAACTTTTCAAAATCCAGTTTTGAAAAAAAGCAATCCCCCGCCGGAAGGCGGGGGATTGCTTTTTTTCATGTGAAAATTACGGTTGGTATCAGCCCAGCTTAGCCTGGTTGATCTTGATACCGGGGCCCATGGTCGAAGCAATCACGCAGCTGCGGATATACTGACCCTTGCAGGCAGCCGGCTTTGCCTTCACAACGGCACCTACCAGCGTATCAAAGTTGGCCTGCAGCTTCTCGGCACCGAAGGATGCCTTTCCGATGGGGCAGTGGATGATGTTGGTCTTGTCGAGACGGTACTCGATCTTACCGGCCTTCGCCTCACGGACGGCGCGGGCGACATCCGGCGTGACGGTTCCTGCCTTGGGGGAGGGCATCAGTCCCTTGGGACCCAGCACCTTACCCAGACGGCCGATGGTACCCATCATATCCGGGGATGCGATCACGACATCAAAGTCGAACCAGTTTTCCTTCTGAATCTTCTCGGCATACTCCAGACCGCCGACATAATCGGCGCCGGCTTCCTTTGCCTTGTCCACGTTCTCGCCCTTGGCGAAAACCAGAACCTTGACGGACTTACCGGTACCGTTGGGCAGAACCACGGCGCCGCGGACCTGCTGATCTGCGTGACGGGAGTCAACACCCAAGCGGATGTGGATTTCGATGGTCTCATCGAACTTTGCCTTGGACGTCTGGCAAACCAGTGCCAGTGCCTCGGCGGGATCGTACAGCTTGTTCTTTTCCAGCAGCTTTACGCTGTCTGCATACTTCTTTCCGACATTAGCCATTGCAGTGTTCCTCCTTTACTCAGTCTTCCACCGTGATACCCATGCTGCGCGCGGTGCCGGCGATCATGCTCATGGCAGTCTCCAGCGACGCTGCGTTCAGGTCGGGCATCTTGGTCTCGGCGATCTTCTTGATCTGATCCTTGGTCAGGGATGCGACCTTGGTCTTGTTGGGTACAGCGGATCCGGACTCGATGCCGGCGGCCTTCTTGATCAGAACGGCGGCGGGAGGAGTCTTGGTGATGAAGGTGAAGGAACGGTCGGCATACACGGTGATGACAACGGGAATGATAAGTCCGATGTCATTCTTGGTCTGCTCGTTGAATGCCTTGGTGAATACGGGAATAGCCACGCCGTACTGACCCAGAGCGGGACCTACAGGCGGCTGGGGGGTCGCCTTACCGGCGGGCAGCTGGAGCTTGATATAGCCCAAAATCTTTTTTGCCATAATGATTTACCTCCAAAATGTGGTACTTGCGCGGGAGAAGCGCCATAGGCTGATTTTCTCCCTCCCACGTCGGCTCTTTGCCTGCGGTGACGCACGGTCCCGCGGCGAGCCGGTTTTCGGCTGCGTTTTTTTCGGTGCAGTTTCTGCGCTGCCGCAGTATGCCGCAGCACATCGTATCGGTGCTTTCGCGGTGCGCTGACCGCCGGGTGCCCGAACGCGGAACCCGCTGCCGTTCCCGGTCGTCCCCGGTTTCGGCGTTACTCTTTTTGCTTACTTTGCCAGCTTCAGGAGGGATGCCTCCATCTCGACCGGCACATCGCGGCGGCCGCGCTTTACCAGCACCGTCACCGTGCGCATATCCTCGGAGATCGACTGGACAACGCCGGTATAGCCCTCGAACAGGCCGCTGACGATCTGCACCGTGTCGCCGACCCGGAAGGACAGGCGAACCTTGACCTCCTCGATGTTCAGCCTCTCGACCTCTGCCTCGGAGAGGGGGGTCGGGCGGGAACCGGGTCCCACGAATCCGGTGACGCCTGTGATGTTCCGCACGGCGTGCCAGCTTGCGTCGGTCATAGCCATCTTAATGAAGACATAGCAGGGGAAAACCTTGTTCTCAACGGTTTTTTCCTCGCCGTTTTCCTTCACCACGACGGTTTCCACCGGAATCCTGACATCAAAAATCAGGTCTCCGAGTCCGCGGTTTTCAACAATCTTTTCAAGGTTTGCTTTTACCTTGCTCTCATAGCCCGAATAGGTGTGCGCCACATACCACCGGGGGCCTACGTTCATCGCGTCGATATCGCTCATGCTTTTTGTTTCCTTTCAGCCGTGTCTCTCTCCGCCGGGCTTACTTTCCGATATTTTTGATAGCTTCGCTCAGCTCAATGATACCGGTCGAGAAAGCGATATCCAGCAGTGCGATCAGAACTGCGATAACCACGATGATGACCACGACGACGATCGAGTTCTTCTTCAGCTTATCCTTGGGGCACCAGACGATCTTGCCGCACTCGCTCTTCACGGCCTTGAACCACTTGGGAATCTTGTGGCGGAAGACGATTGCCAGCACAACGAGGGCCGCCAGGATGACACCGCCGACAATCAGGTTGATGCGGCGGCGGGTTTCCGCCTTCTGCTGCGCTTCGCTCTTGGTCTCGGCTGCCGTTGTGGTTTCCTCATCGGCAGAGGATTCCGTTTCGCTTGCATCTTCGCTTGCCGCTTCCGTGTCGGTTACGGACACGTCCTCATCCGACCCGTCGGAGACGGTCTCATCGGACAGGGTGTCCAGCTCACCGCCCGCTGCGGCATCAGCCGCCTCGGTGTCATCCGCAAAAGCGGACACAACGGACAGGGACAGCGCAAGGCACAGGACAAGGACGGCAGCGAGGAATGTACGCAGCATTTTGCGGTTGCAAATAGCAGTCATTATTTTTCCTCCCCGTTTCCCGTCACTTGGACTCTTTGTGCAGAGTGTGCTTGCGGCAGAATTTGCAATACTTCTTCAGTTCGAGTCTGTCCGGGTCGTTCTTCTTGTTCTTCTTTGTGTCGTAGTTTCTCTGCTTGCATTCGGAGCAAACCAGAGTTACCTTGACTCTTGCTTCATTAGCCATGTGTATCGGCACCTCCCATTCAAAATATTTGCCCCCGCGGCGCGAAAAGGCAGCCGCAAAGGACCGTGTACCTCCCTCTGAGACGGCACGATGCCCGACTTGTGGCGCAAGTCTCCGGGCACAACAAAAAAGCCCTTCGCAGAGGTAGAGCTATTATAGCACCTTTTTCCCTGTCTGTCAATAGGTTTTGCATAGGAAACCGCGGCGGCGGCAAAAAAATCCCTCCCGCGCGGGGAGGGATTTTCCGGCTGTTCCGTTATTCCACCGAAATGACAAAGTCGTAAAGCGGCTGCCCGCCCGGGATCATGGTAATCTCCGCCTCCGGCAGCAGCTCCTGCGCGTCCTTCCGCAGCTTCTCGGCGCAGGCCTCGTCCACGTCGGCGCCGTAGAACGCGATCACGAACTGCGCGTGCGGGAAATTCTTGAGCATCTCCAGCACGATCACGCGGCGGGATGCGCCCGTATACCCGATTTTCCGATCGCACAGACCCATGTATTCGCCCTCGCGGATGCTCATGCCGTCAATGGCGGCATCCTTGACCGCACGGGTCACGGACAGCGTATGCACACCCGCGAAAGCCTCCGTCATGGCCGCGCGGTTTCCCTCCGTCCCGGCATCGGGATTGAATGCCAGCATGGCGGAGAGTCCCTCCGGCACGCTGCGCGTCTCCAGCACCACCGCGGTCTGGCGTCCCTCCTCCGCGAGGATATGCGCCGCCTGCTGCGCGACCATGATGATGTTCTTGTTGTTGGGCAGGATAAACACCGTCTCGGCGGCGGTTTTGCGCACGGCACGGAGCAGATCGTCGGTGGAGGGGTTCATGGTCTGTCCGCCCGTGACGATTTCCTGCGCGCCCGCGTCGCGGAACACGGCGGCGACTCCCTCGCCCATGCACACAGCGACAAAGCCGACCGGCTTGTCGATTTCCGGGCAGGCGGTGTCCCCCGCATCGGCGGACTTCTCGCCGGCGGCGGTCAGCGCGTGGTGCTGATTGCGCATGTTCTCCACCTTGACCATCTCCAGCGATCCGTAGCGGACAGCCTCGGACAGCACCCGTCCGGGGTCGTTGGTGTGGATATGCACCTTGATGATGTTCTCGTCATCCAGGAACACCATGGAGTCGCCGATCGGCGCGATGGCCTGACGGAACGGCTCGCCGGTTCCGTCGCCCGCATACTCCGGCGACTTGGCGATAATGCATTCGGTGCAGTAGGCGAAGCGGATGCTGTCCGTGTCGATTTCGGAAAAATCGGCTGCGGCCTGCGTATCCCCCGCGGGGGCCTCCGTCTCCGCAGCGGCAACATCCTGTCCCCGGAGCGACGCCAGCATGCCCTTCAGCATGGCGACAAATCCGCTGCCGCCGGCATCCACGACCTTGGCCTGCTTGAGCACGGGGAGCATCTCGGGCGTTTTCTGCAGCACCTCCTCGGCGGTATCCACCAGACGCTCGAAGAAGGCCTCCGGGTCGCCCTGATACAGTTCGCTCTCCGCCTCCGCGGTGTCTGCCGTGCCGCGCATGACGGTCAGGATTGTGCCCTCCGTGGGCTGTCCGACCGCGCGGTATGCCTCATTGGTGCCGGAGCGGATCGCCTGCGCGATGTCCGCGGTATCCGCCTTTTCCTTTCCCTTGAAGGACTTCGCCATTCCGCGGAAGAACAGTGAAAGGATCGCGCCGGAGTTTCCGCGCGCGGCGCGCAGAACCTTTTCCGCCACACGCCCCGCCGCCTCGGACAGAGTCCCCGGCTCGACATGTATCTCCCGCACGGGTTTCATGGTCAGGCTCATATTGATGCCCGTGTCCCCGTCCGGCACGGGGAATACGTTCAGGTTGTTGATTTCGGTTTTCTGGCTGTCCAGCGAATTGGCAGCCGATACGCACATTTTCTGAAATTTATTGCCGTCTATTTCCATACTGCTGAGCACCACCTTTCATGGCAGTCTGTTTGAATGCCGCCCCGCGGGTACCGATATCCGCTCCCGCATATCGGATTTCCTTGTATCGCACACGACATTCGTCCGCCATGATTATACCCTGTTTCTCCCCTGTTGTCAATACTTTCTTTTTCCGGAGGCGGACGCTCGCCGAAAATTCGTGATATTGTCATCAAAAGAACACGGCGGACGGAGTCTCTTCGGCAGTTCGGCAAAGGATTTCCTTGACATACGGGGGAAAAGCGTATATAATTATGTATCAGCGCATGCAACTGCGAAAATTTCAGTCAGAAAGCGGGATTTCCATATGACGGGTACGGATACGAACACGGAAAGAAAGCCGGGATGCCTCGGCATCATAGGCGCCATGCAGGTTGAGGTGGCGGAGCTTGTCTCCCACATGACCGACACGCGCAGCCGGACGGTCAGCGGCATCACCTTCACGGAGGGACTGCTGCGCGGGCGGCACACGGTAGTCGCGGGCTGCGGCATAGGGAAGGTATTCGCCGCCCTGTGCGCGCAGACCATGATCCTCCTCTACCACCCGGACGCCGTCATCAATACCGGCGTGGCGGGCAGTCTGTCCCCGCGGCTGGGCATCGGACAGGTCGCCGTCGCGGAGGCCGTGGTGCAGCACGACATGGACACCACCCCCATCGGAGATCCGAAGGGGCTTATCTCCGGGCTGAACATCATCGAAATACCCACCGACCCCGCCGTGACCGACGGTCTGTGCGCCTGCGTGCGGGATGCGGGCGTGCCGTTTCTGCGGGGCGTCATCGCCTCCGGCGACACCTTTGTCGCGGGCAGCCCCGCCAAGGAGCGCATCCGTTCCGACTTCCCCGCGCTGAATCTGGTGGCATGCGAGATGGAGGGCGCCGCCATCGGGCAGGTCTGCTTCGTCAACCGCACGCCCTGCGCCATTCTGCGCGCCATCTCCGACGGAGGCGACGAGCAGGCGTACGCGGATTACCCGTCCTTCCTGCACGCCGCCGCCCACACCGCCGCCGCCCTGCTGGAGGAGTACGCCGCAAGGAGTCACGGCAGCGCGGACTGACAAAAATCCTGCCTTCCGGCAGGCCGTCCCCGCGCGGATGTTCACGCTTTGTTAACCATTATGTGCTATACTTATATGCTGTTTGAAAAAGAACGAACACCCGGGCATCATCCGGAAGGGATTAATTCGTTCCCGGTATTTGCATGCCGAAGGCGTCATGCGTCCGGATTGAGTTTGAGAGGAGAAAAGCATCATGAACATTGTATCCCGTACCTACATCGCAATCAAAGACCGACTCTGGCGCCGCAAGCTGCACAAGACCTTCCGCCGCATGAAGTCGGTGGGGAGAAACGTCTATATCCGGGAGGACTACAGCATTTTTCCGCCGGAAAACGTGACCATCGGGGACAACGTATACATCGGCGAGCATTTTCTCGCCCGCGCGGAGGGCGGCCTGACCATCGGCAGCGGCACTCTGATCGGACGGTATACCGAAATCCGCACCAGCGGACACAATTACAACTCCCCCGACCTGCGCAGCCTGCCCTATGACGACAGGATCTCCAGCGCGCCCATGGTCATCGGCGAGAACTGCTGGATCGCCACGCATGTCATTTTCGTCCGCGGCGTAACAGTCGGCGAGGGCGCCATTATCGGCATGGGCGCCGTCGTGACCAAGGACGTCCCGCCGCTGGCGGTGGTGGCGGGAAACCCTGCCCGCATCATCAAGTACCGCGACCGTGAAGTCTACGAAAAACTCAAAAAAGAAGGGAAAATTTACCTCGACATGACCTACGATTACGACCGCTCCACCCTCAAGAAAAGCGAACTTTCCCGCGGCGGAAAGTCCGCGCGGGAGAAAAACGCATGAGCCGCGCGATCGGGACCGCTCCCCTCTCCGTGCGCACCGTCACGGTGCTGGGAGCCGGAGGAACCATGGGATCCGCCGTTGCGGGTCTTTTTGCCGCCTACGGCGGCGCACGGGTGTACATAACCGGACGCAACCCGCAGCACGTGGAGGCAGCCGCTCTGCGCGCCGCCCGCTCGGTGCGCGGCGACAGCATCCGCTCCCGCCTGATTCCCGTCGCATGGGAGGACGCGGAGACCGCCGTTGCCGAATCCGATCTGATTTTTGAGAGCGTCGCGGAAAATCCGGACGTCAAGGCGCCCGTTCTGGCGCGCGCCGCCGCCGCCATGCGCCCGGATGCCCTGCTCTGCACCGGCACCTCGGGACTCTCGGTCACATCGCTGGCCGCCACGCTGCCCGCGGAGCTGCGCAGCCGTTTTCTCGGCATGCACCTGTTCAACCCGCCCGGAAAAATGACGCTGTGCGAACTGATCCCGTCTCCCCTCACCGATCCCGCCCTCACCGACGCGGTGCAGGTCAGGCTGGAGACATCGCTGGGGCGGCATGTGGTGCGCACCGCCGATACCCCCGCCTTCCTCGCCAACCGCATCGGTCTGTGCTTCCTGCATGAGGCGGCGCACCTGGCGGACGACTGCCGCGGGAAGGGCGGCATAGACTACGCGGACGCGCTGTTCGGCGGCTTTACCGGCCGTGCCATGCCGCCGCTCGCCACGGTGGATTTCATCGGGCTGGACGTCCACGCCGCCATTATCCGCAATCTGCATGACAACACCCGCGACGGCATGAACGGTCTGTACGTCCTGCCGCCCTACATGGAGACGCTGCTCTCCCGCGGCGCGCTGGGGCGCAAGTCCGGCGGCGGACTGTTCCGGCAGACCGCCGGCGCGGACGGCAGCCGCATCCGGGAGGTATACGATATCGCGTCGGACAGCTACCGTCCGGCGGCACACTATGCCTTCCCGTTCGTGCGCGATATGTGCGCCCGCCTGCATATGGGCGACTACGCGGGGGCCTTCCGCGTCCTGCTGAAGGATTCCTCGGAGGAGGCGTCGCTCTGCCGCAGGCTGCTGGGGCATTACCTGCTGTATTCCTTTGTCGTGGCGGAGGAGACCCGCTGCAGCATGCGGGACGCCGACACCGCCATGGCCTGCGGCTTCGGCTGGTGTCCGCCGCTGGCGCTGGCAGACGCACTGCGCACGGCGGGCGACCCGCTCACGCTGATTGACCTGCAGGATCCGCTCTGCGCCGGGGACGCGGAACGGGAGGCGCTTGAAAACCTGCGCCTTGCGTGTTCCGCACGCGGCGGACGGCATGACCGCCTCTCCGCCTATGATTTCCGCCCCTTTTTCCGGGCAAAGGAGGACTGACGCATGGGACTGAACGGAATGAGCCGTGTATATGTTCTGGGCGGTGCCCAGACCGATTTCGAACGGAACTGGTCCCGCGAGGGAAAGGGCGCCGTCGCCCTGCTGCGGGAGATACTGGAGGACGGGCTGGCGGCCGCCGGCATATCCGACGGGGACATCCGCGCGCTGAACGCGGACGGACGGGTTTCCTGCTTTGTAGGCAACTACTGCTCGGAGCAGTTCGTGCGGCAGGGTCATTCGGGCGCCCTGCTGACGGAGGCCTCCCCCCTGCTGTACGGCGTGCCGTCCGCGCGGTATGAGGCGGCCTGCGCCTCCGGCTCGGTGGCGCTGGACGCCGCCATGACCAAAATCCGCGCCGGGGACGCCGACCTGTGCATTGTCATCGGCTGGGAGCTGATGAAGAGCGTGAATTCCGCCGTCTGCGGCGATATTCTGGGCATTGCCGCCCTGCAGGAGGTCGAAAGCGAGGGCGTGGCGTACCCGTTTCCCAAGCTGTTCGGCAGACTGGCGGACGAGCTGCTGCGCAAGTACCGCCTGCCGGAGGATCGTTTTCTGGACGATCTGGCGCGCATTTCCGCCAACAACTACGCCGCGGCGCGGAGCAACCCGCTGGCGCAGACCCGCAAATGGTTCATGGACTATGAGGAGGCGCGGACGCGCGGCACCGCAAGCAACGGCTATGTCAGCGGACATCTGGCCGTGTCCGACTGCTCCCAGATTACCGACGGCGCCGCGCTGGTCGTGCTGGCGTCCGAGAAATATGTAAAGGAACACCGGCGCGACGCGTCCGTATATGTCAAGGGCTTCGGACATCGGGTGGCGCCCCTGCGCTTTGACGCGAAAATCGCCGAATCGGAGGGCTCGCCCTACATTCTGCCGTGGACGCGGCAGACGGCTCTGGATGCCTACCGGCGGGCGGGACTGACCGTCGACGATATCGACGTCTTCGAGGTACACGACTGCTTCACCTCCAGCGAGTACGCGGCTCTGTCCGCACTGGGGCTGTGCGAGCCTGGACGGGAGCATGATCTCATCGCGGGCGGCTGTCTGGCACCCGACGGCAGTCATCCCGTCAATCCGAGCGGCGGCCTTATCGGGTGCGGCCACCCGGTCGGCGCTACGGGTGTCCGGATGTTTCTGGATATCTACAAGCAGGCTGCCGGCACGGCAGCGGGCTGCCGCGTAAAGGGCGTTAAAAACGCCATGATGCTCAACATCGGCGGCAGCGCCACCACCAATTATTCTTTCATTATCGGGAAGTGATTTCATGCGGGCTTTTCTGTACGCCGGAGGGCACATATACCCGGAATTCATTACGGAGCATCCGCGGGCGGAGGATCTGCGCATCGCGGCGGATTCCGGCCTGCGGGCAGCCGACGCGCTGTCCGAACGGGTGGATGTTCTGGTCGGGGATTTTGATTCGCTCGGCGAACCGCCCGTGCGCGACGGCACGGAAATCGTCCGTGTCCCCGCCGAGAAGGATCTGACGGACACGCAGCTGGCGCTGGAGATCGCCGTCTCCCGCGGTGCGGACGAGATTATCCTCATCGCCGGTCTGTCCGGACGGCTTGACCATACGCTGTCCACGCTGTCGATTCTGGAGGACATGCAGGCGCGCGGCCTGCACGGATACATCACCGACGGACAGAACCGGGTGCATTTTCTGCGCTCCTCCTCCCTGCTGATCGCGCGGAGCAGCTACCGCTACCTCTCGCTCATCGCCGCCGACCCCGTCGTGCGGGGCGTCTCGATTGAGGGCTGCAAATACCCTCTGTCCCGCGCGACGCTGCGCCGCAGACTGCAGTACGCGGTATCCAACGAAATCACGGGCAACGCCGCCCTTGTTTCCTGCAGAAAAGGCGGACTCTACATCATAGAGTCCGCCGACAGGAATGCCGTATAGAGGGCAGCAGCCGGAGAAAATCAGTCCACATCCGCCACGATGCGGTCGGGGCGCACGGTCAGCGCAGCGGGATGCTCCACGAACCGCCGTATCATCTTGAACGCGGAGGCATAGTAGAAACCGTCGCAGATTCTCTCATCGGTCACGACCTTGACGTCAATGTACCTGCGCGGCTCGGTTGTCCCGTCCCGCTTGATTTTCACGACGCTGCGCTTGACGCCGTAGGAAATGAACACGGGCAGCGTTCCGAAGTTGTAGATGTGGTGGTAGATGGGTTTGATGCCGAGTGAGCCCATGCTGGTAATGATCATGGAGCCGTGGAACGGGCTGATTTTGAGTATTGCCTCCGGCAGCCATCCGTGGTAATCCAGCCAGTACAGCATACGGACGACGCCGCGCAGCGCAAACCGCGGCAGGTTCGCCAGCCGGTTGGCGGTCGTGTCAAAGCTGCTGTCCAGCTCCTGCGTCGCCTTGACCTCCTCCACCGCGCGGTTGAATTTCTCGTATATCTCCTCCACGGTATCGTCCGGCTCAAACTGCACCTTGATGCAGGTATCCGGCGATTCGGAGGTCATTTCCTTCTTGATGGTCATGACGATTTCGATATTGTTGCGCGCGTAGACGCGGCTTCCCGCGACAAAGCGGTTGATGCCGGGCTTCTGCGACAGGGTGCGGACATACGCCGCCAGCATGATGTGCAGGAAGCTGAAATTTTTCAGTCCCTTTGCGATCATCTGCTTGCAGAAGGCGTCGGTTTCGGTCACGTCGAACTCGTCGGCATAGGTATTGCAGCCGTCCGATCTCTCCGGCATGATATAGGGCATGAATTTGGTCATGGCGTATATGCTGCGCAGAACACGCCCCTCACGGCGGTCTCCCCAGCGTTTTTTCCGCGGTTCGGGACGGGGCAGGCGGGGGAGCTCTGCGGGGGCTGTCTCCTCCGTTCCGACATCATCGGGGCGGGTCTCTGCTGCTGTTTCATTCATGGGGTTTTCTCCTTCCGGGTCTCTGCCGGTATCCGACAGCCGACTGCTGATTGCATTCACCCCTTATTTTATACGAAAATGTCCGGAAAATCAAGTATATATTCCGATAATTTACATTTTCTGTCCGATTTTTCGCCGAAAGGACGGGTATATCACCGTGAAACAGATACAGATTTATACAGACGGCGCCTGCCGCGGGAATCCCGGCCCGGGCGGATGGGGCGCGGTTCTGGTATACGGGAACGCCGAACGGGAACTCTCGGGCGGGGAGCCGGAGACCACCAACAACCGCATGGAGCTGACCGCCGTCATTGCCGCGCTGTCCGCCCTGCGGGAGCCGTGCGCGGTCACGCTGACCACGGACTCGCAGTATGTCGTCAACGGCATCGAAAAGGGCTGGGCACGGGGATGGCGCGCGCGCGGCTGGCGCAAGGCGGACAAATCCCCCGCACTCAACGCCGACCTGTGGGGTCGGCTGCTGGATCTGCTGGACATCCATACCGTCACCTTTGTGTGGGTGCGCGGGCACGCGGGGCATCCGTACAACGAACGCTGCGACCGCCTCGCCACGGCCTGTGCCGACAGCCTGCGCGGCGTCGGCAAAGAGTAAAAAACAGGGGGAAAATCGTATGAGACATCCGTATTTCCGCGCGGCGGCGGCGTTGCTTCTTTCCGCCTCCTTGCTGACCTCCTGCTCGGTTATTCTGATTGATCCCTCCGATACGGCGGCCGCCCTCCCGGATGCGGGTGCGGTCACAGCCGCGGAGACGGAGAGCCGCACGGCGGCGGACGATACCCCGTCGGGCACGGAAAGCACCGCTCTCCCCGATGACGGCAGCCTCAGCGGGCAGGCCTGCTCCGCACAGTCGGACAAGCTGCGCCTTGTGCTGGATTACCGCCGCACCAAAGGCCCGGACGGACAGGACAGCCTGCTCCTGACCGTAAGTCTGTCCTCCTACAGCCTCTCGGTCGGGGAGCGGCCGGATCTCGGGAAACTGACAGTCGGGGGCGACTGCCTTACCTTCTCCACCCCCGCCATGGAAATCACGGAAAACACGGTGCGCACGACGACGGTTCTCCTCACGCACACCGCGGCCGTTCCGTCCGGTGAGGCGGTCGCCGTTTCGGTTTCCTGGCCGTTCAACGGCGTGTATGCCGGTGTCGAACTGACGGATCTTACCGTGTCCTGCACCGTCCCGGGATAGTCCCGCGGACAAATACATACGGAAAAGGAGGAATATGCCGTGGATGCATTGCTTGCGGCACCGGTCCTGCGGCTGCCCGGCGTGGGGGAGCGGCGCGCGGCGCTGCTCGCCCGACTCGGCCTGCACACCGTATACGACCTCCTGTTTCACTTCCCGCGTGCCTACGAAAACCGGGGCGATATTGTCCGCCTGACGGAGACGCAGAACCCGTCCCGCGCCGGCATGCGGCAGGCCGTCCTTCTCACCGTATCCGCCGAGCCGCGCAGGGCACGCCTGAAAAACCGCATGACGCTGCTGAAATTCCGTGCCTTTGACGACAGCGGAACCTGCGACATATCCTTTTTCAACCAGGACTACCTGCACGACAGCTTCCCCGTCGGATCGGTGTTCCGCTTTTACGGGCGGGTGGAAAAAACGGCGCGCGGGCTGTCCATGACGAATCCCGCCTTTGAGCCGTACGCACAGGGGAGCGCACTGCCCCCGCTGGTCCCCGTCTATCCGCTGACCGAGGGGCTGAGCGGCAAGGTGGTATCGGGTCTTATCCGCCGTGCGCTGCCCGCCGCCGCGCGGATTGATGACCCGCTGCCGGAGGATATCCGTGAGCGGGAGGGCCTCTGCACACTGGCCTACGCCCTGCGCACCGTCCACTGCCCGCCGGATTTCCAGTCCCTGCAGACAGCCAAAACCCGCCTCGCCTACGATGAATTCTTCCGCTTTTCCCTCGCGCTCGGCATACAGGGGGGCGCAGCCCGCAGCGGCGGCGCGCCGGTCTGCCGCATCGGCGAGGAGGAATTCTCAGAATTCCGTGCCCTGCTTCCCTATGCCCTGACGGGGGCACAGGAGCGCGCCGTCGCCGATATCCGCCGCGATATGGCAGAGGGGCGCGCCATGAACCGCATTCTGGTCGGTGACGTCGGCTGCGGCAAGACTGTCTGCGCCGCCGCCGCCGTATACGTGGCGGTACGGTCCGGCAAGCAGGCGGCAATTATGGCGCCGACCGGCATTCTGGCGGCGCAGCATGCCGCAGACTTAATCCCGCTGTTCGCCCGCGTCGGCATACGGGGCGAACTGCTGACCGGAGCCACCCCCGCCGCGCGCAAACGGCAGATCCGTGCCGCGCTGGCGTCGGGCAATCCGTCGGTGCGGCTGGATTTCGTCATCGGCACGCAGGCGCTGCTGTCCGACGGCGTGGAATTTGCCGCGCCCGCACTGGTCGTGACCGACGAGCAGCACCGCTTCGGCGTCGGACAGCGGGCGGCTCTCTCCGGGAAAAACCGCCACGCGCACCTGCTCTGCATGAGCGCTACGCCGATTCCGCGCTCGCTGGCGCTGGTGCTGTACGGCGATCTGGACGTGTCCCGCATCGACGAAATGCCGCCGGGACGGCAGCGGGTGGACACCTATGTCGTGGACGAAAGCTACCGTGCCCGTCTGGATGCCTTTATCCGCAAAAACGCGGCAGCGGGCGGACAGGTCTATATCGTCTGCCCCGCCGTGGAGCAGTCCGCGGACGAGGAGGAGGACGGGGCGGATCTGATTCCGCTCTCGGCCGATTTCGGCGCGTACGACCCACCGGCGCCCTCCCTGCCTCCGCTGCGGGCGGCGGTACAGTACGCGGAGGAGCTTCGGGAACGCCTGCCCGATCTGCGCATAGGCTTTGTCCACGGCAGGATGAAACAGGCGGAGAAAGACAGCATCATGCAGGATTTTGCAGACGGCGCCGTGCAGGTGCTGGTGTCGACCACCGTCATAGAGGTCGGCGTCAATGTTCCCAACGCCTGCCTGATGATCGTGGAGAACGCCGAACGCTTCGGGCTGTCCCAGCTGCACCAGCTGCGCGGGCGCGTCGGACGCGGCAGCCGCAAATCCTACTGCATTCTGGTGCGCGCGGGAGGCGGAGAGGCGGCCCGCGCCCGGCTGGAGGTCATGCGCACGACGTATGACGGCTTCCGCATCGCGGAGCAGGATCTGGCGCAGCGCGGCCCCGGCGATTTTCTCGCCCCCGCGGGGGGCGGCAGCATCCGGCAGAGCGGCGGATTCCGGCTGGCGGCGGGCTGCGGCGACGGAGACCTCATGAACCGTGCCTGCGGGGAGGCGCGCGCCCTGCTCGCGTCCGATCCCGGACTTGCGGAGCATCCGCTGCTGTCGGAGTCCGTCCGGCGCCTCTTCTCCGACGCCGGCGATATTCTGAATTGATTTATTCTATAAATTATTCTATCTTCTTACCGAAAGGACGGTATCCCCATGCCCTCATATTTTTCGCTCTGCCCCGACACCTACAAGGGGCGTCCCGCTCTCCGCATCACGACAGGAAAGCTGTCCGCGCTGTTTCTGCCGGAGGACGGAGGCAAGCTTTCGTCGCTGACCGCGGCGGACGGCTTTGAATTCCTGTGTCAGAATCCGTCGGCGGACTATGCCCGCCTTGCCTATGACGGCAGTTATGTCGCATCGGAATGCGCCTCGTGGGACGATATGTTCCCCACCATTGATCCGTACACCCTCCCGTCCGGCCCCTGCGCGGGACTGACCCTTCCCGACCACGGCGAGGTCTGCCGCCTGCCGCTGACCGCAGAGCAGCTCCCCGACGGCTTTTCACTGCGGACAGATTCCCGCCTGTTCCCGCTGTCCTTCCGCAAGGAGGTGCGCGCCGAGGCGGACGGCGCACTGGCGCTCACCTACACGCTGACCAACCGGTCGGACGTCCGGTTCCCCTGCCTGTGGGCGGCGCACTGCATGCTGCGCGGGCAGGACGACCTGCGCATCCGCACGCCGTTTGCCGCCGACGCCCCCGTCGATTACATGTTCGGCGCGACGGCCGATGAAGGTCTCCCCCGCGACCGCCTGACCGGCTATGCGCCCGGCAGCGGACGCGCCTATAAGTTCTACTATACCGAGCCGACGGCAGAGGGGTTTCTGACCGGCCTGTACACGGAATCCGGCCACAGCTTCACGATGGATTACCGCGGCGCCGCCGACGCTGTCCCCTATGTCGGAATCTGGATCAACAACGGGAAATTCCGCGACTACTACAACATCGCGCTGGAATGCTGCACCGCGCCCTATGACGCCCCCGACAAGGCGGAGGCGCACGGCTACCCCGCCTTCCTGCCGCCGCATGCCGAGAAGCGCTTCACACTGCGCGTACGAGCTGAGTAAACTCAGCTCCGAGTAAACTCAGAGCGAAACGACCCGGCAGGCAGAGCCGCTGCGGATTCCCTCAAAAAAGGCCGAAACAGAAAGGAAATGACGCCATGAACACGAAAACGACGGAACAAACCGGAAAAAAACAGAAAGTAAAAATCCTTGTCCCCGGCAGCAGCAACGCCGACCTGACCGGCTTTGCACCGCGCCTCCCGACGGCGGGTGAGACGGTGATGGGCAGCAGTCTGCATATCGGAATCGGCGGGAAGGGCTGCAACCAGATGACGGCGGCGGCGCGAGCGGGCGCGGACGCGTGGTTCATCACGCGGGTCGGCCGGGATGTGTTCGGCGAAACCCTGCGCCGCCACTTTGCCGCCGAGGGCTTCCGGGACAGGTACATCCGGGAGGACGAAACCGCGGAAACCGGCTGCGCGCTGATTGAAATCGACGAACGCGACGGGCAGAACCGCATTATGGTGATCCCCGGTGCCAACCGCCGCATCGGCGAGGCGGATGTGCGGGCGGCGGCCGCCGATTTCGCGGACGCGGATGCCGTGCTGACCCAGCTGGAAACGGATCTGTCCGCCGTGGAGGAGGCAAAGCGGCAGGCGCAGGCGGCGGGCGTGCCCTTCCTGCTCAATCCCGCACCGTGGCAGCCGCTGCCGGAGGAGCTGCTGCGGGGCACGGACTGGTTCACGCCCAACGAAACCGAGGCGGGCGGCTGCACCGGCACGGAAATCACCGACGACGCGAGCGTGCGCCGTGCCGCGCGGATCCTGCTGGACAGGGGCATCCGCAATGTCGTCATCACGCTGGGCGTGCGCGGCGTCTACTGGACGGACGGTGCGCGGGAGCTCACGGTGCCCGGCATTCCCGTAAAGGCCGTGGAAACGACGGGCGCAGGCGACACCTTCAACGGTGCGCTGGCCGTGGCGGTCGCCGAAGGCCGCGATCCGGCATGGGCGATCCGCTTCGCCAACGCTGCCGCCGCCCTGTCGGTCACGCGGATGGGCGCCGCCGTATCCGCTCCGTACCGGGACGAAATACTGGACATGATGCAGCGGCAGTACGGAATATCGGAATAAACGAAGGAGAGGGGCGGCGGCTGCCGTCCCTCTCTCTGTTTATGCAATCTTTTTACCGTACAATCTCGACGCCCGCGGGCGCGTCGATTTCGACAACGGTCTTCCCGTCCTCACCGCGGAATGCCCATACGGACAGAACGCCCTTCGTGGTGGGATAGGTTCCCTTTGCCCACGCAAGACCCGCCAGCTCCGGCTTGACCTCGTACTTGCCGGGCGCAAGAGGACGGATGCCCAGCACATAATTGGTCAGGTAGGGGCAGGGGCCGGATGCCCATCCGTGGCAGAGGGAGTGGCGGAACTTGATGTAGCAGTACGCGCCGTAGTCGCCGTGAATATCGATCTTGCCCTCCGGTACGACCTCGTCGATGCGGCCCGCGTTGTTCATCCAGTCCAGATTGAAGTCCTCCCAGAAGGTGGTGGCGCCCATATCCAGCATGCCGCCCCAGTACTGCTTCATATCCTCCAGCGCACCGGCGTAATCGCCCGCCAGCGCCTTGGCTGCCAGAATATAGTAGCCGAAGAAGGTGGAGTAGCCGTGTCCGCCGCCGGGAACCAAAACCTCCTCGTTGATCCTTACGGGATCAGCCAACCCGGACAGCGCCAGCAGCGCCGCAGCCTGCTTGGAGCCGTGGCAGTCCGGAATATGCTTCTTCATGCGCTCGGCTGCCGCCTCGCACAATGCAGCGGTTTCCTCCTCGCCGAGCACGCGGAGCAGTTCCGCGCCCTTGTCCAGCGCCAGCTTCAGAAGGCCCTGCAGACCCGCATGGATGGCGGCGGGATCGGCATTGTTGGGCCAGTCCAGGAAACGGCCCTTCGGCATGTGCTCCACGCCGTCCGCGTCCACGCAGCCGGCCAGAATCGTCATAAGGCCCTTGATGTACTCGTGCTGCTGCTCCAGGTAGTCCCTGTCGCCGAAGGCGCGGTACCAGTCGCAGTGAATCATCAGCCACCAGATGGAGTAGGAGGAAATGTTGTTCATCCAGCTGCCGACCGGCGTCTCATCCCGCACGATATCCAGAGAGCGCGGCACGATGTCGTTGTAGCCGAAGGCCGTCAGAATCGTGTTCACCTCGGTGTGCATATCCCCGATCCAGACCAGACGGTCGCGCTTGATGCCGTCCCAGAGGTATTCCTGCATGTTCAGGTGCGCCGTATAGGCGGCGGTATTCCAGATGCGGTTCAGCTTCTCGTCGGAGCAGGTGAAGGAGCCGACATAATCCAGATCCAGATAGTGGAACACGCCCTGCACCGCCTTGAACTGCACCAGCGCCTCCTCCTCCAGCAGCTCGATGCAGACGAACCGGAAGCCGGATTCGTTTGTCTCGCAGGCGGACATCATGCCGACGTTCATCACGCGGTCGCGGATGGCGTGGTCGTTGGTGGTATTCTTCTCAAAGATAGGCGTGAGCGATTCCATGACCGACTCGCCGAAGCGGACATTGATATCGGCGCGGCTGTGCGGGCCCTGCACGCCCCAGATCATCAGGCGCACGCTGCCCGCGAATTCGATGCCGAAATCCAGCACGATCTTGGCATGCGGCCGGCCGGGCTGATTGCGCAGGGTGCAGTTCTCACCCGTCAGCAGCGTAATCTGGTTGCTGCGCTCCCGGAGCAGCGTCTCGGGATTCTGCACGTCTCCCTCGGTCAGCACGACGCGGCACGGCGCAAGGTACCGCCGTGTGCGGGGGTCTGTCTCATGCCCGTTCAGGGCTGCGAATTTTTCGTTGACCTTCATGTATATTCCGTTCCTTTCTGCCTTGCGGCAATCCGGTACATATTTTCGGCGGAGACCACTCCGCCGGTTCGTGTGTATTGTACCACATCGGCGCACGGATTGTCAACCGTTTTTATTTAAAACGGCAAAGTTCGGGGCATGATGTGAAAAAACCTTGCTGTCCGTACTTTTTTGTGCTATAATTGTCTCCTAAAATCGGGACAGTCCCATATTGCCCCGGAAGGAAAGGAGATTACTATCATGACACATTCCGTATTCACGCGTCTGCGTCTGCGTGTGCTGTCCCTCGCGCTGGCAGCTCTTATGCTGCTGGGTCTGTCCGCGGCTGCGCTGACCGGCTGCGACAAGGAAGAGAAGCAGACAGAAACCGCAACCGAAACCGAGACGGAGACCGAAACCGAAACCGAGGTTCCGCTGGCCGAGGCAGAGCCGGAGGTCGCACTCACCCGGGTTATGGACAATCTCGGCAGCCGTGCCGAAAGCGCCGCCGCCGATGTCTCCAGGAAGGCCGCCGACGGAACCTTTGATTTCTCCTTCGGTGTCAATCTGAAGGTGGAGGCGCAGGTCGTCCTGACCACCAAAATGACGCTGCTGGGAACGACAACCACCAGCGAAACCACCGCATCCGTTGTCGTAACGGTGGCGGACGGCGGCGTGTCCGTCACGGTATCCGTTCCCGAAATGCTGGAGGTCGCCGTTGTGTGCGCGGACAAAACCGTGTACATCTCCACAACCATGTTCGGCGTGACGAGCAAGCAGAGCTTCTCCTTTGACACCGACATGCAGAAGGAACTGTCCGACCTGCTGAACGGCAAGGCATCCGACGGGGAAAGCAAGGCTCTGGATACCCTGCGCAGCGCCCTGAAGGACACCGGCGTCGCCGACGTGTTCGGGTCCGTTGCCTCCGCGGCCGACGGGGAGAAGCTGACCATCTCCTGCACGGGAATCAAATCGGAGTTTGTCGCCAAGCTGAAGCAGCTTGCGGCCGACCTGAAGACGCTTGCCCCGGACGAGACCGAAACCGACGGTGCGGACACGGACGAGTCCGTATCCGAGGAGTCCGGCCTGCTGGACTCCCTGTTCTCGGCGCTGGCCTCTGTCGTCCCGGACGATTTCAGCATGGAGCTGGACGTTGACATGGACGGACAGGTGCTTGCCGTCCGCGCGCAGGCGTCCATCCTGCAGAGCGAAACCGAGGATTACGGCAATGTGAAAAAAGAAACCGCGATCGCCGCAAACGTCACCCTGACGCGCGGCGGACAGACCGTTGAGAAGCCGGCGGACGCGGAGGAGTATGAAACCTCCGACGACCTGCCGCAAATCGGCGGGGAGGACGGGAACGCCGCCTGATATCCGGAAACACGGAATCCGCAAAGAAAAACCCGGAGGCAGCCGCCTCCGGGTTTTTCTTACGGGGGTGCGGGAAACTCAAATTGAGTTCCCGACACCCTTTCTTTTTTATGCC
Organism: Erysipelotrichaceae bacterium; assembly: GCA_963609805.1. GTDB lineage: Bacteria > Bacillota > Clostridia > Oscillospirales > CAG-272 > CAMEON01. The sequence goes on from CAVDLN010000002.1 coordinate 34,952, forward strand.
TTAATCCAGTTCCCGTCCGCCGGTGTACAGCTCGTAGTAGCGGCCCTTGAGCGCCAGCAGCTGCTCGTGGTTGCCGCGCTCCATGATCTCGCCGTGCTCCAGCACCAGAATGGCGTTGGCGTTGCGAACGGTGGACAGACGGTGCGCGATGATGAAGGTCGTGCGGTTCTGCATCAGCCGGTCCATGCCTTCCTCAATCAGGCGCTCGGTACGGGTATCCACGGAGGAAGTCGCCTCGTCCAGCACCAGAATGGGGGCGCGGGACAGCGACGCGCGCGCGATGTTGAGCAGCTGACGCTGCCCCTGCGAGAGGTTGGCGCCGTCGCCCGTCAGCACGGTCTGGTAGCCCTTGCTCAGACGCATGATAAAGCCGTGCGCGCTGGCTGCCTTGGCTGCCTCTATAACCTCCTCGTCGGTCGCGTCGGGACGGCCGTAGCGGATATTTTCCATGATGGTTCCGGTGAACAGGTGCGTATCCTGCAGCACCATGGCGATATTCGACCGCAGCTCCTCCCGCCGCCAGTTGCGGATATCCACGCCGTCAATCGTTATGACGCCGTCCTGAATATCGTAGAACCGGTTGAGCAGGTTGGTAACGGTCGTCTTGCCCGCGCCGGTAGAGCCGACAAAGGCTATCTTCTGCCCCGCATGAGCGTACAGGCTGATATGCTTCAGCACCGGGTGGCCGGGCACATACCCGAAGGTCACGTCATCCATAACCACCTCGCCGCGCACGCCGCCTGCCTCTTCCATCGAGACGGCATCCGGGCTGTCCGGCTCCTCGGGCTTCTGATCCATGACCGTGAACACGCGCTCCGCGCCCGCAAGTGCCGAGAAAATGTTGGACATCTGCATGGAAATATTGTTGATAGGGAAGGAGAACTGCCGCGACGCGTTGCAGAATGCGGTCAGTCCGCCGACGTCAAAGCCGGAGGTCAGGCACAGGATTCCGCCCACGCCCGCCGTAATGGCATATGCGATGTTGGAGGAATTGTTCATAATGGGGCCCATCACGCCGCCGTAGTACTGCGCGCGGAACTGCTTCTCCCGCATGTCGTCGTTGAGCGACTCGAATTCCTCCACGCAGACGGACTCATGATTGAACACCTTGACGACCTTGGTGCCGCTGACCGACTCCTCAATATAGCCGTTCACCGCACCAAGCGCAGCCTGCTGAGCGCTGTAGTAGCGGCTCGACATCTTGGCGATGGCCTTTCCGGAGAACAGGAATATCGGCACAAACACCAGCGTGATAAGCGTCAGCCAGATATTGAGATAAATCATCATGATCAGTGTTCCGACAAGCGTAATCGCTCCGGAAATCAGGCTCGTGACGGTGGAGTTGATCATGTTGTCGATGGCGTCGATATCATTGGTGAAGCGGGACATCAGCTCGCCCGTCGTGTTGGCGTCGAAGTACCGCACCGGCAGACGCTGCAGACTGCCGAACAGATCGTTGCGCAGCCGCTCGGTGGCGTTCTGCGACACCGTCACCATGATGCGGTTCTGCAGGTAGCTGGTCAGGATGCCGACAAGGTATACGACGGTCAGCACGGCAGCCACCAGAACCAGGCAGCTCAGCCGCTTCTCCTCGAAGTTCTCCTGCGTGACGCCCGGCATGAACAGCCGTACAATGGTGGATTTCGCAGGATCGTCGTTGCGCGGGTTGACGACGTTGATCACATCACGGAGCAGGAAGGTCCCCGCCAGCGAGGTCAGCGTGTTGATAACCATAAACACCAGCGCCAGAATGATGCGTCCGCGGTAGGCGGCGATATAGGACATAAGACGGTTTACCGTGCTGCGGTTGTACCTGCCCTTTCCGCCCTCCCCCATGGGACGGCGCGGCCCGGGGCCGCCCGGTCCGCCCGGTCCGCCCGGACCGCGCATACCGCCGGGTGCGGCGGCACTGGCATACCGTTTCTGAAGCTCTTCCAGACTGCGCTTAGCCATTTGCAGTCGCCTCCTTCCGTCCTGCCGAAGCAGCGGCCGCCGCCCTGGCGGCAGATGCCTTGGCAGCCGCCGCGGCGTCCGCCGACATGGCTCCCGCGGCTGTTTCCATCTGGGAATCGTAAATTTCGCGGTACTCCTTGTTGTTCTGCAGCAGATCGGCATGCTTGCCCATACCGGTTATGCGCCCCTCGTTGAGCACCACAATGCAGTCCGCGTCCATAACCGACAGGATGCGCTGCGCGATAATGATTTTCGTCGTATCCTTCAGCTCGCCCTGCAGCGCCTGCCGGATGCGCGCCTCTGTCGCGGTATCCACGGCGGAGGTGGAATCGTCCAGAATCAGAATCTTCGGCTTGGCAAGCAGGGCGCGCGCTATGCACAGACGCTGCTTCTGTCCGCCGGATACGTTGGTTCCGCCCTGGTCGATGTCATGGGAGTACCCCTCCGGGAAGGAGCTTACGAATCCGTCCGCCTGCGCATCGGCAGCCGCCTTGCGCACTGTCTCATCGTCGGCTGTCTCGTCGCCCCAGAGCAGGTTGTCCCGCACGGTTCCGGAGAACAGCACGTTCTTCTGCAGCACCATGCCGATGCCGGCGCGCAGGTTGTGCAGGTTCCAGTCACGGACATTGACGCCGTCCACCAGAACCTCGCCCTCATCCGTGTCATACAGGCGGGGAATCAGGGAAACCAGCGTGGACTTGCCGGATCCGGTCGATCCGATAATGCCGACGGTGGAGCCGGCGGGGATCTTCAGGTTGATGTCGTCCAGCACGCGCTCGGCGCTGTCCTTGTAGTAGCGGAAGGAGACATGGCGCAGCTCCACGCTGCCCTCCCGGACGGTCAGTTCCGGGTTTGCGGCTTTCGCGTCGGAAATATCCGGGACTTCCTCCATGACCTCACGGACACGGCGTCCGGAAGCCACGGCACGGGTCATCTGGATAAACAGCATGCTGACCATCATCAGCGAGTTCAGCACCTGCGTGATGTAGGTGATGAAGGAGGTCAGGTCTCCGGTGGACATACCGCCCGCCATAACCTGCTTTCCGCCGAACCACAGCACCGACAGCGTGGCGGCGTTCATGCACAGCGTCATCAGCGGGGACATGAAAATCATGAGCAGCCATGCCGACATGCCCGTTTTCTTCAGATCCGCGTTGGTGTTCTCGAATTTCCTGATTTCGTAGTCTTCCCGCACGAAGGACTTGACCACACGGACGTTGGTCAGGTTCTCCTGCACATTGGAGTTCAGTCCGTCCACGCGGCTCTGCACGGCGGTAAAGCGGGGCGCCGCCATCTTGATGAAAATCACAATGCCGACAGCCAGCACCGGAACGGCAACCGCCAGCACCAGCGACATATGCGTCCCCTTGTCGATATCCATGGAAATGACCATGATCAGCGCGCCGATCAGCATGCCGGGCGCGCGCAGCGCCATGCGCAGCAGCGTATTGACGAAGTTCTGCAACTGCGTGACGTCGTTGGTCAGACGGGTGACCAGTGAACCCGTGCTGAAGCGGTCAATGTTGCGGAAGGAAAAGCTCTGCACCTTGCGGTAGATGTCGGCGCGCAGGTCGGCGGCGAAATTCACCGATGCCTTGGAGCCGAAGTAGGCGCCGCCCACGCCGCCTATCATCATGAGAATGGCGGTCAGAATCATGGCGACCGCAATCGCCGCGATAAAGGGCACATTCTCGGAGCTGTCCGTCATGCGGCTGCACAGATCATACAGCCAGCGGATGACGCCGGGGACGTTTTCGGTTTCTCCGCTGACGCCGAAGTCGATAATGTATGCCAGGAAGCGGGGCATAAGCACCTCTCCCAGCACCTCCACAATCATCAGGATAGGACCTGCAATGAAGTAGAACAGGTAGGGCTTTATGTACTTGCCCCAGTGCAGCCCGTCCGGAATGGCCGGGGTCTGCGTTTCGTTTTGCTTGTTCACGGGATACTCGCCGCCTTTCATTCGCCGTCCGGCTCCCCGTCGGTCTCGGATTCACCCGTGACCGCGCGCAGGTTGTCCGCCATGCGGCGGAGCATGCCGATCAGGGTTTCCATTTCCTCATCGGAAAAGCCCTTAAACGTAGCCTCGTCCATCTCCTCGAACAGACGGTGGCTTTCCTCCACCTTTTCCCTGCCCTTGTCGGTAACGAACAGGAAGTTGCGGCGGTTGTCCTTCTCATCCGCCTGGCGGGAAATGCAGCCTCCCTTTTCCAGCGCCTTCACGGTAGCGGTAAGGGCGGCGGGGCTGATTTCCAGAATTCTCGCCAGATCCCTCTGGGATCCGATCCCGTCGTTGGCGGCAAGCGTCATGAGCATTCTGTGCTGGCTGTGGTGAAGACCCTGCTCCTCCACATGGCTCTCCACCTCACTGTGGTGCAGGCGCGTGACCAGCAAAAGAAGCCCCATGGCCTCCATTCTCGGGCTGCACGGCTCGCCGCCCTTCTCGCAGGGCTTGCAGGGGTCGCTGTTCTGATTTGTCTTTTTCATCCTGTTCTGTGTGCTCCTTTCAAAAATAAAAGTCCGAACTGTGTAGTACTTTACATTTAACGCTTTAATTATATCACGAATCGCCTGTTTGTCAAGGGACTTCACAAAAAATTCATATTTTTCATGAAATCTCCCGACACGCCGGCATCGCCTTCCGCACACGCCGCACCTTACCGTAATTTTACACTTCCGATACGCCCCGATGATTGCCGGCATGACTCGTTTTACATATAATACAGGTGTAAAATAAAAGAAGAATAAGGGAGGATGCGGAAATGGTCAAAATGAAAATAGCGGGCGGCTGCGGAGAGAACGGAAGAAGCTGCTGCCTTGTGGATACCGACTGCCGCGGGGCGGCCTTTCTGGTGGACTGCGGTCTGTCACCGGACGGCGGATTTCCGCGTCTTTGCGACGGGGAGATTTCCCGTGTCGGCGCCGTGTTCCTGACGGACTCCGTGCCGGAGCGCGCGGGGGCCCTGCCGTGGCTGGAGTCACATGGCTTTGACGGGCAGGTGATCGCGTCCGCATGCACCCTGCAGCAGCTCCCGCACCGGCCCGCACACCCCGTCCCGCTGGAGCGGCTGTGCGGCGGACGGCGGAACGGCTCTCTCGGCCGCCTGTCGTTTACCTACGGACGGAGCGGACAGAGCACCGGCAGCGTCTGGTACCGGTTCAGTCTGGAGGGGAAATCCCTGTTGTTCTCCGGCGGCTATACCGAGGACAGCTTCCTGTATGCCTGCGACCCCATCCGCGATACCCGCGCGGACGCCGCCGTGCTGGACTGCGCCTGCGGCTACCGGACGGTGTCCTTTGAGGCGGATTGCGAGGCATTGATTGACGCCGTGCGCGAACTGAGGAAGCAGCACGGCATGCTGCTGCTTCCGGCTCCCCCTGCCGGCCGCGGTGCGGAGCTGCTGTACCTTCTGCACACCGCTTTCCCCGCATGGCGGTTTGCCTTTGACCGCCGCTTTGCGGAGCAGCTGCGCCGCATGCCCGCGCAGTCTGACCGGTTCAGGCGCACCGTACGTCTGCCCGCCCGCACGACGGGACTGTACGATCCGCCCGCGGGATGCGCGGGCCGCCGTGCCGACGCGGTATTCGTCTCGGATGCGTCGCTGACCCTGCCGGAGGACCGGGACATAGCGGACACGGTGCTGCAGGGCGGAGGCATCGCCGTCCTGACCGATACGCCGGCTCCCGGCACCCGCGCCGCCTCCCTGCTGGCGGAGGGACGCGCGGTTCTGCTGCCGCTGCCCACCCACTCCGATATGGTGCACTGCAGCCGTCTCTCCCGGCTCAACCGGTTTGAACGCGTGATTCCCGCCATGACGCAGGATATCTCCTCGGAGCTTGAATTCGTCGTCTGACGGTTCGGACTCCCCGCGTGTTTCACGTGAAAAGAGGGTAGGAAAAAACTCGAAATGAGTTTTTCCTACCCTCTTTTCTATGTCTCGTCTCTCTTCTCTCATCTGTCCCCGCGCACGCCCCGCCTCAGACGGGACAGGCCGTCCTCCAGCACGGCGGGCGGGCAGGCGATATTCATGCGGAGAAATTCCGCCCCGTTTCCGCGGTAGACAGAACCGGCGGACAGGTACAGTCCCGTTTTCGCCCGTATGGCGGCGGCATAGGCAGCGGAATCCTCCGTCACGGCGGAGCAGTCCAGCCACAGCAGGTAGGTCGCCTCGGAGGGAACGACGCGGATCTCCGGGATTTCCTCCCGCACGAAGGCCTCCACCCGTTCCCGGTTTGCCTGTATCCTCCCGCGCAGCGCATCCAGCCAGCCGCCGCCGCGTGTGAAGGCGGCAATGGCGGCATCCACGGCGAAGGCGTTCGGCTCGGCGACCTCGTCGGTATTCAGCGCGCGCCGCACCCGATTGCGCAGGTGCTCATCCGGCACCATGACGGCAGCCGTGTGCAGGCCGGCAATGTTGAACGCCTTGGTGGGCGCGATGCAGGTCACGCTTATATCCCGGCACTCGTCGGACACCGACGCGAAGGGGACATACGCCCTGCCCGGGGCGGTCAGGTCGCAGTGGATTTCGTCCGACAGCACCGTCACGCCGTGCGCGCGGCACAGCGACCCGATGCGCGCCAGCGTCTCCCTGTCCCATATTTTCCCGACCGGGTTATGCGGATTGCAGAGAATCAGCAGCGTCGCCTGCGGATCGGACAGGCAGGCCTCCAGACGGTCAAAGCTGACGGAATACGCCATTGTCTCCGAGTCGTACTCCAGCGGGCACTCCAGCGGCACCCGCCCGTTGTTCAGCACCGAATTGAAAAAGATATTGTACACAGGCGTCATCAGCACGACCTTTTCGGCGGGCGTGGTCAGCTTGCGCACGACAGAGGACACGGCGGGAATCACGCCGGTGCAGAAAATCAGCCACTCGGGATTGATATGCAGGCCGTGGCGGCTCTCCCACCAGCCGACGTAGGCACCCGCCCACGCATCCGGCAGCATCGTGTAACCGTAAATGCCGTGCGCGGCGCGGCGTTCAATCGCCTCCCGGACGGCGGGCGCGGTCTCGAAATCCATGTCCGCCACCCACATGGGCAGCTCTCCCGGCGCGACGTCCCATTTTTCGGATCCCGTCCCGCTGCGGTCTATGACGCTTTCAAAGTCGAATGTTCCGCCGGACTCCTTACTCATACGCCGTCTCCCGTTCTCTTTTCGATTCTGTCGCAGACGATCTGCGTCCGCGCGGGGTCGATGCGGCTGCTCTCCAGAATCAGCTCGCCGATCTCGTCCGCCGCAATGCTGCCTCCCGCCGGGTTCTTGATGCTCTCCGCGCGCCCGCTCAGCTCCGCCTGCACCGTCGAATACTCGAAGGCAAGCGTCGTATTCAGAAGGCGGCAGTTCCGCATGACAAGCCCGTCCACATAGCACATGCCCTGCAGGCTCTCCACCGTGCAGTTCACCAGCGTCAGGTTGTGCGCGTTCCAGCCAAGATACTCTCCCGATATAAAGGAATCGTACACCGTGACGTTGCGGCTGTTCCAGAAGGCATCCTTGGACAGCAGGCGCGAGGAGCGTATGACCACATTCTCCGCGCCGTCAAAGGAATAGTTTCCGTACAGCGTCAGGCCGTCCACCGTCATGTCGCGGCTGTTCATGGCGAAATAGTCGCCCTTGGCCGTGACGCCGTCCAGCACGACCCCCGTACAGTTCCACAGCGTTTCGGCGGCATTCGGGAAGGACACGCGGCGCAGCACCAGCTCCCGGCAGCGCCGGAAATTCTTGGGCGCCTCAATGGCGCAGTCCTCCGCCGTGACGCGGTCGGAATACCACACCCCGGCGCGCGCCATCTCAAACCACGTGCACTTCCGCGCGATGATGTCGGTGCAGTACCACAGCGGGTACTTCCACTTGAACATGCAGCCGTCCAGCGTGATGTTCCGGCTTTCCTTCAGCGGGGACTCCCCGTCCTCAAAGATGCTGTCGCGGAGTTCGAGTCCGTCCGAGGAAAACAGGGCGCGCTCCCCGGTAAATATTTTCTGATCGTATTGCTCCATGAGTTTTTCTCCGAATATGTTATCCTTTACACTTTTCCGTCCAGCAGATCCTGCACGGTGACGGCGGACAGGTAGTCCACCACACGCCGCTCCAGCTCCTTCCAGAGAGGGAGCGTGAGGCAGCTGCCGGCGCGGCTGCAGGTGCATCCGACGGACGGGTCATAGTCCTCAAGACAGGTGACGGGCGCCAAAGACCCCTCCGTCAGGCGGATAATTTCGTATACGGGTATGTCGGCGGCGGGCCGGGAGAGGCGGTAGCCCCCCTGTACGCCGCGCTGGCTCACCAGTATGCCGCCCTTCTGCAGAAGGGCGGCGATGGATTCCAGATACTTGACAGAGACTTCCTGCCGCTCTGCCACGGACTTGAGGGAAACGCAGCCGTCCCCGGCGTGCTGTGCCAGATCCAGCGCGACGCGCAGGGCGTACCGTCCCTTTGTGGATATAAGCATACGCAACCTCCGGGTAAACCCGGACGCCGGTCAGGGCGTCAGGCGGTTCGGGCCGCGGAACAGGTACTCCGCCTCCTTGATGGACAGACCCAGGAAGAGCATGGTCAGGCGGTCAAGACCCAGACCGAAGCCGCCGTGCGGCGGGCAGCCGTAGCGGAAGAACTGCAGATAGAAGGCGACATCCTGTCCCAGACCCTTCTCGTCCGCCTGCTTTTTCAGAATCTCGTAGCGGTGCTCGCGGACGGCGCCGGTCGTGATCTCGCAGCCGCGCCAGATAAGGTCATAGCCCATCGGTACGCCGCGCTCGTCCCGCATATGGTAGAACGCGCGCTCGGCGGCGGAGTAATCCGTCACGAACAAAAATTCGCTGCCGTACTTCTCCTTGGAGAAACGCGCGCACAGGTGCTCCGCCTCGGTGGTCAGGTCGCCCTTGGCGTCGTCCGGAACCGTATAGCCGTACCGCTCCTCCAGCTCGCGGTACAGATCCGCCAGCGCGATGCGCGGGAACGGGACGGTCGGCACCGTAACGGCCTTATCCTCGCCGAACAGGCGGACGATATCCTCGCCGTGCGCCTCCTTCACCTTGGCGAAGGCATACGCCAGCAGCTCCTCCTCCATGTGCATGACGTCCTCACAGCTGTACACATAGGAAAACTCCAGATCGAAGCAGGAAAATTCGGTCGCGTGCTTGTTCGTGTAGGATTTCTCGGCGCGGAAGACCGGGCCCGTCTCGAAAATGCGCTCAAGACCGGACGCCATTGCCATCTGCTTGTAGAACTGCGGCGACTGCGCCAGATACGCCTTGGTGTCGAAATACTTGACCTCGAACACCTCGGAGCCGGACTCGGAGGCGGCGGCGATCAGCTTGGGCGTATGGATTTCCACGAAATCGCGCGCCAGCAGAAACTCGCGCAGGGCGGATGTCAGGGTGGTCTGCAGGCGTATCATGAGCTGATTCTGCTCCCGCCGCAGGTCGATCCAGCGGTAATCCATGCGGGCGTCTATGTCGCTGTCGTCCTTGATGGGCAGTGCCTCGGCGATCGACTCAATGCGCATCGTGTCGGGCAGCATCTCCATGCCTCCCATCTTGACGTACTCATTGGCGACGACCTCGCCCTCCACCGTAACGACGGAATCCAGCGTCAGCTGATCCACCAGTGCCGCCAGCTCGGCGTTCTTTTCCTTCTCGACCGTGACCTGCAGCTTGCCGGAAATGTCGCGGATGACAAGGAAGGCCATTTTCTTCTTGTTCCGCAGGTTCTCGACAAAGCCGGAAATGCGGCAGCGCGTGCCGGGGACAACCGCGGCTATTTTGGTTCTTTCCATAGTAGTGTTTTTCCTTTCGCTTGCGTATATATGGTAGGATACTGCGGGGACATCAGCCGAGCGGGTTTCCGTCGGCGTCGAACAGGGGCAGCTTTTCGATGAAGACAAGATCCTTCCGGTTGGCGGCGTCGCCCTCCGCCAGAATGCAGGCGCGTCCGCAGACGGTTCCGCCGGTCTCGCCGACCAGCTTTTCCAGCGCGCGCAGCGACTCGCCGGTGGAGATTACGTCATCCACGATCAGGATGCGCTTGCCCTTCATGCGGGCGGCGTCCTCCCCGTCCAGATACAGGTGCTGTTCCCGTTCCGTTGTGATGGAGTGCACAGCCACATCCAGAATATTGCGCATATACAGCTTGGGGCCCTTGCGCGCCAGCATATACCGGCGGTTTCCGGCAAGGCGCGACATTTCGTGCGCCAGCGGGATACCCTTTGCCTCGGCGGTAATGATGTAATCATAGTCCGGGACGCGGCGCAGAAGCTCCTCGGCGCAGGCGGTGGTCAGCTCGGGATCGCCGAAAATGACGAACGCGCCGATCATCAGGTGATCGTTCAGGGGGCAGAGCGGCAGGTCGCGCTCGCAGCCCAGAATATTCATGTGGTAGTATTTCTGTTCCATGGTGATGTTCCTTTCTTGCTTGACGGTGAGGGGAGATAAGACCGCTCCCCCGGCGGCACATTATTTTTTGAGGGCGGATCAAAGCATTCGACGCCGGGACACGGATTTTTCCCGAAATATTTAAATCATTGTTTCTCAGAAATCAATCTCCTCGCCCGGATGCAGCACCACGCGGTGCATGCCGGCGACGGCCTCATTCACCAGTGCGGCGAAATCAAGCCGGTTTTCCTGCTCCAGAACCTTCGGAAGTTCGGGTCTTGTGCGGGGATGGCGGGGCGTGAAGACGGTGCAGCAGTCCTCAAACGGCTCGATGGAGGTGTCAAACGTGCCGATGCGCCGCGCGCTTTCCACGATTTCCTCCTTGTCAAGGCCGATGCAGGGACGGAACACGGGGCGGTTCGCCAGCGGATCGGTCACGCTCAGGGCTTCGGCGGTCTGCGATGCCACCTGACCCAGACTCTCGCCCGTAATCAGCGATCCGCAGCGGCACATGTCGGCGGCGCGGTCGGCGATCGCCATCATGTACCGGCGCAGCAGCAGCGTGAAGTAGTCCTCCTCGCAGGCCTTTACCAGTTCCTCCTGAATATGCGTCAGGGAGACGATATGGACAATCAGCTCGTCGTTGTTGTAGGCGGAGAGAATCCGTCCCAGCCGCAGAACCTTTTCCAGCGCCATGCGGCTGGTGTAGGGTGCCGACTCGAAGTGGATGGCCTCCACGGTCATGCCGCGTTTCGCCATCATGAATCCGGCAACGGGGGAATCGATGCCGCCGGACAGCAGCAGCAGTCCCCGCCCGTTGGTGCCGACGGGCATGCCGCCCGCTCCCTTGACGGAACCGGCGTGAACATACGCGGCGTACTCCCGCACCTCCACCCGCACGGTCACGTCCGGATGATGCACGTCCACCCGTATACCGGGAACCGCCTCCAGCACGGCGGCACCCGCCTCGGCGGCAATCTGCATGGAGTCAAACGGGAACCGCTTATCCGATCGCTTCGCCTCCACCTTGAAGCTGCGCGCGCCGGCCAGCGCGGGCGGAATGTAGCTCTTCACGGCGGCGCATATGCCCTCCATGGATTTCTCGCATACGGCGGCGCGGGCAACCGATATAATGCCGAATACGCGGCAGGCGTCCGCCAGCATGCCGTCCATGTCCGCCGCGTCGTCCGCCGGCTCGGCATACAGCGTGCTCTGCGCCCGATAGATGTTGAAGTTTCCGTGCGCACGCGCCTTCCGTTTTAGCTGCCGCTCCAGCATATCCTCAAAGTAGCGGCGGTTTGCGCCCTTCAGAATGATTTCCCCGTACTTGCACAGCAGAATTTCCTTCATTGCGATTCCTCACCCCGCTCTCCGTTCCCGCTCTCCGCCGCGGTCTCCTTCTCTTCCGAAAAACCGGAAATCAGCCCGCGCGCCGTCTCCAGCGCCTCGGCGGGAACGAAAATATCCGTCCCGAAAAGCGAAAATCCCGTCATGATGCGCATGGCGCTGCCCGTAGCGCGTTCCTGCACCAGGTAGGGTATGTCCGCGTCCTCCAGAAGGCCGCGCACCATGCCCAGCATGACAACATCCCGCACCGTGGTCAGCAGCACGACCTCCCCGTCGCCGCGGATTCTGTGGTCCTTTTCCAGACCGAAAATGGGGTCAGACATATGCTGTCTCCTCTCCGTCCCCGTCTCCGTCCTCGTCCTCGCCGTCACTGTCGCTGTCGCTGTCACTGTCACCTTCGCTGTCACCGTAGCCGTCCTCATCGTCCGCCGGGAACCCGCCGTAGCTGACGCCGACGGTCGCCGCCATGCTTGCGGCGCGCTCCAGTTTGGTTTTGCCTTCCAGCACGTAGGGAATGCCCGTCATGCCGCGGGACACGGCCTCCGGCGCGGGTGTATCATAGTAATGCGGGAACAGAGCCTCCCAGACCTTCATGCAGCCGACGGTATCCGCGATGGAGGAATGGGGAATCCCCTCCCACGTAATGCCGAGGGTCGCCATGGCGTCCACCAGGGAGGCATGGGTGTTGTCGGGGAAATGCTCGTTCTGGTATCTGACGAATTCCAGCGCGGCGCAGCGCACCTTTCTGTGCAGTGCCTCCTGCTCGGATTCCGTCTCATAGATGTACTTGATATGTCCGTAGTCGGTCGACACACCGAAGGCTATCAGGTTGTCCGCCCCGTCGAACAGCTGCTTGATGCGGGGAATCAGCTCATCCAGCGTGGGCGCGTCCTGCACCATGGCGGGGGTGATGCCGTGAATTTTCTCTGTGCGGGTCCACTTCTTCTTGCGCAGCGGACGCACCAGCGTGTCCATCAGCACCTCTCCCATGGCGTTCATAACGGATACGGATATAATCTCGTCGTGCGTGTACACGCCCGTCAGCTCCAGATCGAAGAACAGCACGCGGGAACGGTCCATGTGGTACGGTCTGGATCGGTACGCGTCTCCCTCGGCACGGCGCCGTGCCAGATCCGCCTCAAAGCAGGCGCGGCAGAGCTTTCTCTTGTAGCGTTCCGCTTTTCCGCATGAAATGCAGGGCAGCGGACGGCGGACGGCGGCGCGTCTGTCATAGAAGCAGACAAGCTGTCCGCCTGCGCGCTCGCTGCAGGCCACGGGCTCCTGTCCCTCCGCCACGTCATACCCCATGCGGTCGAGTCTCTCCCGGGTATACCAGCCGCGCGCGGCTGCCTGCCTTGTATTGAGTTTCACGACGACGGCGCCGCTCTCCAGCGTTCTGGTCTCCTGCGCCTCCATGGCGGGACGGTACCAGAGCTCCGGCTGCGCCTCGGCCACGTGCCCCGCGTCATAGTAGTAAACCGTCTCCCCGTCCTCGCCCTGCGTGCAGGCGACGGGTGAACCCGTCGGTGCAAGATGCATCCGATTGAGGATATCGGCGGACAGATACCCCCTCTTTTCCGCTTCCTTTGCGGACAGGCAGACCATGGCGGACTGCCCGTCTCCCTGCCGCGCGCTTCTGCCTCCCGAACCGTATCGCCTTCTGTTCCCCACTGCTTTTTATTCCTGCTTCCTTCCGATTGTTTTTCTTTCAATCAATCAGAATTCAGTATATCACAAAAAGAGGAAAGAATCAAGAGAAAGAACGGAAAAAACGGGCTTCGGCAGACAAAAAATGCGCACACGCGAAAAAACCCCGCAAATTCCGCGCGATGCGGAAATTTGCGGGATTATTTTCATTCTGTGACGGTGACTGTGACCTTTCCGGTCAGTCGTCCTCCCCGACGGTCGGATCCTTCATGTCGGCGACATACTTCAGAACCGTCTCGTTGGTCAGGTTGGAGGTGTCGATCTTGTCCTTCAGCGTGGAACCGTCCAGAACAAAGGCATAGCTGCCGAGGTTCTCCAGCGAATCGGTCAGGCGGATGCTCTCGATGCCGGTGCAGTTGTAGTAGGCCAGCGTGCCCAGCGTCTTGAGGGAGTCGGGCAGGGTTACGGACTTGATTGACGTGCAGTTCCAGAAGGCCGCGTCTCCGATGCTCTCCAGAGAGGCGGGCAGGGTGATGTTCTCCAGAAGCGTGCAGCCCCAGAATGCCTTGTCGCCGATGGAGGTCAGCGCGGTGCAGGCACTCATGTCAACGCCCGTCAGCTTGGTGCAGCCGGCGAAGGCGCTCTGGCTGATTGTCGTCACGCTCGAAGGCAGCGTAACGGAGGGAAGCTCGGTGCAGGCGGCAAACGCATTGGCGCCGATAACCTGAATCGAATCGGGGATGGTCACCTTCACGATGGACGCAAGGTGATAGAACGCGCCCGCGCCGATTTCGACAACGCGGCGGTTGTTGAACGTGGAGGGAATTTCCACCTCATCGTTGGAGGTAGCCTTTCCTGCGTAGCTCACCAGAATGGCGGTGTCGCCCTCGCCGTTCTCAAACGTGAAGACACCCTTGTCGGTCTTTAAGGTCATATCCTCCGGCGTATAGTCATCAATGGCGTCCGGGTCACCCTCCAGGTTTGCGCAGGAAGCCAGCGGCAGCGCGCACAGCAAAAGGACGGCCAGCAGAGCCGCTGTCAGAGCACAGATTTTTTTCATGAATGGAAACCTCCGCACAGATACAGATTCTATAAAATCATTATACCGCAATCCTGCCAAAATGTCAAGGGGGAAGGGCAGGCACTTTGTAAACATTTTTGTGCCCTTGCTCTTACCTTTCTCTCTTTCCGTCATCATGGCTTTTCCTGCCCTCCGGGCAGCCGCTCCGCCGGCTCCTCCCCATCGGCGGCCATCATTTTCCGGACGTTCTGCGTCCAGTAGGCAAGCATGGCTTTTCTCGTAATAATGCCCATGAATATGTCGCGGTCGTCCATGACCGGCACAAAGTTCTGCTCGATGGCGTAGTGCAGCAGCTCCTCCATGGTCGTCGTGACGCGCACCGGCCTGTAGCGGTCGGATATGATGCCGTCAATCCGCTCCCGCTCCAGATCCTTCATGGTGGCGCTTTCCATGCTCAGGATTTTCCGCAGAAAATCCCCCTCGTTGACGCATCCCACGAATCGTCCGTCACGGGACAGGACGGGCAGGCAGGCGTACCCGTGCCTTTTCATTTTCTCCAGCCCCTGGCGGAGGCTGTTTCCCTCCCGGAGATAGGCAACCTGACTCTTCGGTGTGAGAAAAAAAGCTATGTTCATGCGCGGACGCTCCTCCCCTGAATAATTTTTTCCCTTCTGCCGTTACCGTGTGACGGCTGTCCGGTTTCGGCGCCGGCGCGCGCTGATGCAGAGACCGGCGGTCAGGCAGGCGGCGGGAATCAGCAGGACAGCGACAACCCCCCACAGAATGGCGGGCACGCTTTCCATCTCGATAGAGTCTCCGTCAAGGCAGATGAAATCGGCAGAGGAATATTCGGACGTATAGGTTTCGCTCATGTAGAGGAAAAATCCGAGCAGCATGGAATAGTTTCCGTACTCGTTCTCCTCCGTCTCCGCCTCCGTGAAGGCCTCCGT
The DNA here is from genome assembly GCA_963609805.1 of Erysipelotrichaceae bacterium. GTDB lineage: Bacteria > Bacillota > Clostridia > Oscillospirales > CAG-272 > CAMEON01. The sequence goes on from CAVDLN010000002.1 coordinate 50,240, forward strand.
CGATCCGAACCAGACAAAATGCCCCGTCCTGCTGCTGCCGTCGCTCTGCTCCGCGGTCAGATCGGCGCACACGCCGACATTGAGGACGCCCGCCTCGCAGAGAGCCGTCGTCCCGTCGGAATCCAGACGCACCGCCTGCTCGGAGGTCGTCAGAATCGGAGTCACCGTCACGCCGAGCGGCAGCTTGTCCGCAACGGTTATGGCATGGGAGGACGGCATGGTCACGGTGCAGTTCTCCCCGATGGTCGCGCTCACCGTGTTGCCGGTGCTGCAGTCGGGTTTCAGGTCGGTCTCTCCGTCCGCGCCGTGATGGCTCTCCTCCGCGTCCGAAACAATCCCCTCCGCCGCGGTGAGCCCGTACAGACTGCCCAGTCCCGCCGCGCGCGGGCAGGCGGACAGGCTTGCGGAATCCGTCGCCAGCAGGAAGGAACCGCCGCCGCTCAGAAACGCGCGGATCTGCGTCTCCTCCTTCTCGGTCAGATCGCTCTCCGGGGCATACAGAATCAGGCAGTCGGCATTTTCCGGGATTTCACCCGTCCCGGCAAGGTCCAGCGTACTCAGTCCGTAGCTGCCCAGCACATTCAGAAGAAGCTCGGGCAGGGACGTGTCCCCGTGTCCCGTCAGGATATACCCCTGCGGGATACTCTCCGCCGTCACGTAGTCAATGGCTCCGCTGAGCTGCGCCTCCCCGCGGAAATAGCGGGAGGTCACGGAGTTCTTCAGAACATCACTGTAGTAGGTCATGTACTGCACCAGCTGTGAGTAGGTCAGATAGGTCACGGATCCGCCGTACGCGCTGTCTATCACGTCATTGGAATATACATACAGATCGGTGTAATCCAGCACGGACACGCGGCGGTCGCTCTCCACAATCAGGCTGTAGTTGCTCAATGTGGAGCTGCTGCCGATATACTGCTCGGCAAAGTCCGTCTGCGTGTCGGTGTCTATGACCTCCACGCTTATATGTTCCCCCGCCTCCTCGTAGCGCGTCAGGAACAGCTCCATATCGTAATCCGTTGACCCGCCGGAGCACAGCCAGTACACCCTCACGTCCTCCGTAAGACCGGCGGCAAGCTGCACGGATTTTTCGGATACGCGGGAAATATTGCCGCTCCCGACGTCTATCTTTGTCATGCGCCACGGCAGAAGAACCGCCAGAATCTGCACAGCCAGCAGCAGCACCGCCAGACAGACGCAGACGGCGAACAGAACAGTCAGCCTTCGCTGATTTCTCGTTGAAACCATATCGGCGCCTCCCTTCAGCGGCATCTCCGCCGCTCCGTCACGGCGGTCGTCAGCCCTACAAACAGCAGCGGCACAGCCAGCAGCAGCAGCAGTGTGTTTATGTCAAGCAGACCGTACAGCCCTGCCTCCTCATACCGCATAAAGGGCGAGAGCAGCAGCGTCAGGTCATAGAAAAGCCCGCCGAAATACTCCCGCTGCAGCAGGAAGCCCGCCGTCAGGGCCGCCGTCAGCACGATGCCCGTCACGGCACTCACAAGGGGACTGCGCGTAAAGAGGAATCCCGCCCCTGCCGTGAGCAGTGCGACAAGCACCAGCGCGGCATAGGACACCCACGGCGACGTGGGAAGAAAATACATAAGAATCGGCAGAAAGTACAGCAGAAGCAGAACTGCCGTCCCCGTCCCGAAGGCAATCGGCCAGCGGGTAGTCAGGGAGGACAGAAACTGGCAGACAGCCGCAAACGCCGCGTTCAGCAGGAAAAAGTTCAGTATCGACGTGTAGGAGGCGGCGAAGTTCACCGTCCCGTACAGGGAAAACAGCAGCGGATACAGGCACAGCACCGCGACAGGCAGCGCCGCCGCGCATACAAGCGCCAGATACTTGCCCAGCACGACCGACAGACTGCCGCAGGGCAGGGAGCGCAGCAGGCGGTCCGTCCCGTCCCGGCGGTCGCGCGCCATGCTGTCGGCGCAGAGCATCGGCACGGCCGGAACCAGCATGTACTCCGCGAAGGTCAGCGCATACAGAATCTCGGCGGATCCGCTGTAAAGGTTGTAGTAGGCGACCGCAATGCCGGACGCCAACAGCATAAGCGCCGCATACCCCCAGCCGCGCAGGCCGCTCATGCAGGTGAGCAGTTCACGTTTGAATACGGCTCTCATTGTCTGTCCTCCCGCGTCAGCGACGCATACAGATCCTCCATGGATCTCTCCTCCGCCTCCATGGACAGCACGGCATACCGCCTCTCCGCCATGGTAAAGAAAATTTCGTCCCGCACATCCGTGCCGTCTCCCTGCGCGTCCGGCGACAGGTGCACCGTCACGGCGGCAACGCCCGGCGACGCCTGCTCTCCGACAGCATCGGCGACGCCCGCGATTGTGCGCAGCACCCCGGCTATCTCCTGCGGATCTCCCTTGGCGGTCAGGTGCAGCACGGCTCCGCCCGGCGCGGCTGCACGGCGAATCTCACCGATACCGTTCTCAGACGCGACGCTGCCGGCGCTCAGCAGAATGACCCGGTCGCAGTATTCCTGCGCGCCGCACGACAGTCTCCCCGCCAGCACCACCGTCCTGCCGGCGGCGTTCTCACGGATCAGGCGGTACAGCACCGCGCTGTTCGCGGCATCCAGTCCCCACGCGGGATCGTCCAGAATCAGGTATTCCGGATCTCCCAGCAGCGCCTGCGCCAGCGCGGCACGGCGGCAGACCGCCTGCGGCAGCACGCCGGCTCTCGTGTCCCGCACGTCCTCAATGCCCGTCATGCGGCAGACGGCGGCGATCCGGCGGACGGCGTCCTCGCCCCGTATTCCCTTTGCCTCGGCGATAAATTCCAGATACTCCCATACCGTCATATCGGCGGGCAGTCTCAGGCCCTGCGGAATATACCCGACCTGTTTCTTTGCCTCGCGCGGCCGCTTTGCGGTATCGTACCCTCCGATTGTCACGCTGCCTCTGTCCGGCAGGACGCACCCCGCCATAAGCTCCGCAAGCGCGGTCTTTCCGGATCCCGCGGGCCCCAGCAGCGCGTATACGCTGCCCTCCGCTCCGCCGTTGCGTATGCGGAGGTTTATGTCCCGCAGTATCTCTTTCCCGTTTCGGATCCTGCAGAGATTCTGAATTTCTATCAAAACCGTGTCTCCTTTTCCGACTTTCGACTTTCTGTTTTTTCTTCCGGAATATCATACTCCGCCGCGGTGTGCGCCGCATGACACAACCATGAATTTTTTCTGAACGCCCCCGTTCAGCAGGAGGGACCGTTCAGGTACCATTCCCCGTCCTGCAGGACAAAGTACAGGCTGCTCTCCGTCCACTCGCTTCCGGCGGCATCGGCGCGGGATCTGACGGTTACATGCAGGTAGTCCGCCCTGCTGTCCGACTGTATCTCCATGGTGTCATAGTCGAAAAATCTTGTCCCCGCAACGGTCGGCCCTACCTGATTGCTCTGCATCAGGCTTCCGTCGCCGTCCTGATAGCGGGCAGGCAGAACGACCCCGCCCTCGGTCAGCGAAAACCCGGTCAGCAGGGAGGAGCAGATCGAATCGGCATAGGATTCGGAGTACACCTCCCGCACGGCTGCCTCGATTTCCTCACAGCTCACATACCGGGCATACGCCGTCATGACGTAATCGCTGCTGTCGTCCCCCGTACCGTAGTAGCGGTGAATCAGCTCCTCCTCGGCGCCCTCCCGCGCGAACACGGGCAGCCCGGCTCCGAACACAACCGTATTGACATCCGCCGCCATCTCTATCTTTTCCACAAGCAGGTCGAACACCTCGTCCCGCGCGGGCACCGCGGAGCGGCACCCGGACAGGAAAACGGCCGTCAGCGCAAGCGCAAGGCATACGCAAAGAATCCCGATTCTCTTTTTCATACTTCAGCTTTCCCTTCGCAATTCATGGGTGCGCGGTACGGCGGCAGGGTGACGGTTCACTCACTCCTGCCCGTCCGCGGGCTCCTCGTTCTCCAGCAGGATTTCCCCGCCGTCCGGGCTGTCCTCACTGTCCCCGCCGTCGTTTTCCTCCGTGCCGGCACTTTCCGCGGACGCGGACGCGGATCCGCTCTTCTCGCCGTTCTTGCTCTCCTCGTCGGCGCGTGCGATCTTGGTCAGGTTGACAAGCTTCTGTCCCTCCTCCAGCCGCATGACAATCACGCCGGCCGCCGTGCGGGACACCTCGGAGATATCCTGCGCGGGCGTGCGGATAATCATGCCCTGGTTGGTAATCATCATCAGGTCGTCGTCGTCCGACGCCGCCAGAATGCCCGCCAGCCGTCCGGTCTTCTCGGTGCACTTCTGGCAGGTGACGCCGAGGCCGCCGCGGTTCGTCATGGTGCGGAACTCGTCAAACGGCGTGCGCTTGCCGTATCCGTTCTCGGTCACGGTGACAAGTCTCTTGCCGTCGTCAACCGCAACGGCTCCCACGACTCTGTCCTCCCCGCGCAGAGAAATGCCGATGACGCCGCGCGCCGTGCGGCCCATGGTGCGGACATTCGATTCGCTGTAGCGGACGGCGCGTCCGTCGCTGGTGGCGATCAGCACGTCGCTCTGTCCGTAGGTATGCAGGACGTACAGAAGCTCGTCCCCCTCGTCCAGCGTCAGCGCGATTTTTCCGCCCTTGCGCCGGTACTCGAACTCGGAGAGCATCGTGCGCTTGATAATGCCCCGCTTGGTCACCATCAGCAGGTACTCACCCTCGCCGAACCCGTCCACGGCAATCATGGAGGTGACGCTCTCGCCGGACTCAAGCTGAATCAGGTTGACAATATTGCTTCCGCGCGCCGTCCGGGACGCCTCGGGTATCTGGAAGGCCCGCAGCGTCTGCACGCGCCCCGTATTGGTAAAGAACAGCACGGTGGAGTGCGAATGCACGGTCATGACCTTCTCGATGAAATCCTCGTCCTTTGTCGTCATGGCGGTCACGCCCTTGCCGCCGCGCCGCTGGGCGGAGTAGGTATCGCTGGGCAGACGCTTGACATAGCCCGCGCCGGTCAGGGTCAGCACACAGGTGTGCTTCTCCACCAGATCCTCATCGATGATTTCGTTCTCCACTTCCTCGATGCGCGTCCGGCGGTCGTCGCCGTACTTGTCCCGTACAGCCGTCATTTCGTCCTTGACGATGCCGCGGATTTTCTCCCGGTCGCCCAGAATCACCCGGTACTCGCCGATGGACTGCCGCAGCGTATCCAGTCTGTCCTCGATCTTTTTGCGCTCAAGACCGGACAGCCGTCCCAGCGTCAGCGATACGATGGCCTGCGCCTGCTCCTCGGACAGTCCGGGGTTCTCATCGGCGGCAAACGCCGCCAGATCCACGGTCGGGTCTCCGCTTATGCGGGGGCCGTCAAACCGCTTCATCAGGTTTTCCTTTGCCGTCGGCGTATCCGGCGACGAACGGATGATGGAGATGACCTCGTCCAGATTGTCCAGCGCCAGCTTGTAGCCCTCGAAGATATGCGCCTCGCGGAGCGCGGCGGCAAGATCGAATTCCACGCGCCGCCGTATGACGCTTTCCTGGTGCGCGATGTAGTAATCCAGAATCTGCGGCAGGGTCAGCACCTTCGGCTCGTTGTTGACCAGCGCCAGCATGTTGACGGCGCAGGTATCCTGCAGCTGGGAGTAGCGGTAGAGCTGGTTGAGTATCACATGCCCGTTTGCCTCGCGCTTGTACTCCACCACGATGCGCATGCCTCCCTTGCCGGAGGACTCGTCGCGGATGTCGCTGATTCCCTCGATGCGCTTGTCCTTGACAAGCCCCGCCATGGCCTCGACCAGCATGCTCTTGTTCACGCCGTAGGGGATCTCGGTGATGACAATGCGCCGCTTGTCCTCCTCGACCTCCGCCTGTCCGCGCACGATGATGCGCCCCTTGCCGGTCATGTAGGCTTCCTTGATGCCGTTGACCCCGTGAATGGTGCCGTAGGTCGGGAAATCCGGCCCCTTGATGAAATTCATGAGATCGGAGACGGAGCAGTCCGGGTGATCCATGCGGTACACCGTCGCGTCTATGACCTCGCGCAGGTTATGCGTGGGGATATTGGTCGCCATACCGACCGCAATACCCATGGAGCCGTTGACAAGCAGGTTGGGAAAACGGGACGGCAGGACGGAGGGCTCCTTGAGTCTGTTGTCGAAGTTCGGCACCATCGGCACGACGTTCTTGTCGATGTCGCGGAGCATTTCGTCCGCCAGACGGGACATTTTCGCCTCGGTATACCGGTAGGCGGCGGGCGGATCCCCGTCGATGGAGCCGAAATTTCCCTTGCCCTCAATCAGCTTGTAGCGCATGTAGAACGGCTGCGCCAGATGCACCATGGTGCCGTATACGGAGCTGTCGCCGTGCGGGTGGTACTTACCCAGCACGTCGCCGACGGTGGTCGCCGATTTGCGGGTGGGCTTGTCGTAGGTCAGGTGCTGCTCGTACATATCGTACAGCACGCGGCGCTGTCCCGGCTTGAGTCCGTCGCGGACGTCCGGCAGCGCGCGCTGCATGATGACGGACATGGCGTACTCGATGAAGGATTTTCTTACCTCGTGTTCCAGGTTTACGTCCACGATTTTCTGATTTTCGAATATCAGGCTTTCGTTTTCCAGCTCCTGTTCACGCTCTTTTTTCCTGCTGAATTTCTCTTTCTTTTCCACGGTTTGCTTATCCTCTTTTTCTTGTTTGTCGGGTGTTTATATGATTACGGCGAGGCGGAATATCCGTCCTGTCCCGTTTTATTTTTTTCTCTTGAATCGGGATGCCTTTTTCCGCTGCCCGCCCCATTTTCCGTCCGCCCCCGGAAATTTTCTTGCCGCATACACGATGCCGTACACGGCGGGGGAGAAGAGTACGCACATAACGACATGCGGAATCACGGCGTAAGGAAAAAAGCCTGCGGGCGGCAGCGCATGCGCCGCCGCGGCCGCGGCGGCATAGCGGAACAGTCCCTCCGCCGACGCCCCTATGGCGGCGAACACCGCGAAGGACGGCAGATTGTGCGCCAGCCGGGAGTGCGCCAGCGCCCCCGCCAGCCAGCCCAGCAGAAAAT
>CAVDLN010000003.1:0-49386 GCA_963609805.1 Erysipelotrichaceae bacterium
GTTAGCTGCTTGTAATACCGTTGTACCAGAAACCAATTTACTTTGAAATCTCGCTTGCCAATTTTTGGCATCTGTGGAACCTATCGATTCCTGCCAACCTATAACGCATTCTGCTCCTGCATCAATTGTAAATATAGTATAACATATTCTGAGTCCAATGTCAATACAAATAAGGATAATTTATCATTTATTCACTTCAATTTAGTTTGTATCTTTATTCAATATCCCGTTCAAAACTTCTTCTACTGATCACACTCACCTTTGCCGTTGCCGGATCGATCTGAATCACGATCTTATCCTTTTTCAAGGCATAGTTCACCGTATAAGCCGTGCCGCCTTTTTGTCCGTTGTAGGCACAGACCACCACATCTGCCCGATCTACCATGTAGCGGTTTCGAGCGTGAAAGCATCCTCGGTTGTACGATTCACTGATAGAAGTGGTCATATCCGCTTTGGCGAGGATGGCGTCTCTCCGTTTCCGATATGCCTCATCCCATGATTTCGCCTGATCAGAAAACGGTACGGCACACTCCAATGCAATGCTTTTAAGTCCTCATCAAAGTCCTTATTCTTGGGCAGAACACGCCATAGATCATACGAAGCTTTTACCGAATATTCTACCTACGGCGGTTTGCCGCTGGTCTTGTCCAAGAAGCGCGATTCCGACAAATCCAAATATCTGCGCGATAATCTCAAAGAAACCTATATAAAAGATATTGTAGAGCGTCACCATCTTCAAGGCGATGTGGTAATGGATACGCTCGTTGAAATCTTACCGCCGCCTGAACCGTGGCAGAAGTGTCTTTCCGGACAGCAGAGCTCTGCTCAAAGCACTCTATCTTGCCACGCATGATCTGACCGAAAAGTGGACGAATGTGATCCGCGACTGGGACTACTACGTCATGGAAATGGCGCGGAACGGTATGCTGCACTATGATGGAAAGACCATTGAAACACCGCATACACAGAAATCAGACTACAAGATGAACCGAGCCCCCGTTCTCGGAAGCATCGTTTGCGGTTCACCCGAATTGACGGAAGAAGACTTTGAGGAATTTATCGCTCTTCCGGTTGCTCTTTTTGGTGAGGGAGATTTCTTTGTGTTGCGGACTCATGGACATTCCATGGTGAATGCCGGGATTGATGAGGGCGATATGGTTGTTGTGAGAAAACAGGATTATGCAAACTACGGCGATATTGTGGTTGCGCTTGTGGACAACGAAACAACGTTGAAGACCTACTATCCGGAACCGGAGAACAAGAGGATCAGGCTGCATCCGGAAAATGCGGGTATGGAGGACATCATTGTCAGAGCGTGTAATATCCAAGGAGTCGCCAAACATGTAATCAAAAAACTATAACGGGAGGACGCACGATTGGACTATTACCAGACGCACGATGAAATCGACGAGATCGGCGAAGGTCTGATCCGTAAGTATCAATATCAATCTTTTATCCAGGGAACCCCTACGGACATAGAAGACTTTATTATATCCAATCTTGGATACCGAATTGTCTATGATCGAATTGCCGAAGGAGATGCCGGAAAAATGGCATTCCTTGCGGATGGCAAGACGGCGCTGTTACTTTGGCGGAACGGTCAGCGAGTATCGATTGTACCGCCCAAAGGACTTATCATTGTTGATGAGTACCTGCGGCAGGAGCAGAACCATAGGAAACGGCGGTTTGTTCTTGCACATGAAGCCGGTCATATACTCATGGACAGGCTCGGAAACAACCCGGTGACTTCCGCTTTCAGTCGAGAGTTTGACACGGAGAAACAGTACACAGTGAAAGAGCTTGCCGACATGTTCGGTATTGCCGAGAGTATGGCAACGGCTATGGGCGTCGCGCTTCTGATGCCCAGGACATCCGTTGTCAGCTATGTCAGAAGCCGAGGTTATGGAGAAGCAACTGACAGGCAACGACAGACCGTTGCATTTGGCAAAGGAAAACGACAAGACCATTCTTGCTTCCTCTATCGGCGGTGTGGAGATTACGATTTTCTTTGCCGAAGAAGAACCTGCGCGAAACGCGAAAGAGGCTTGCCTGAGTATCATTGGCAGGCAGTATGAGAGCAGGGCAGTGGCTGGAGAATAAAAGTTCCGAGCCGCAGTTGCGGCTCGGAATAATATGGTAGCTATATAAGAAAATTAAATCATCCAAATCGGAACAATCAAAACCTCACGACTGACTGCCGACAGTTCATTCCGCATACAGAGGATCGCGCCGGTCCCGCGCGGCAAGGAGCTTTTATCAAGGATTTTGAAGGCACTTGCCAACTCGCTTGCCGGAGATGTGGATTTCTTGATCTCCATCGGATGAAGTTCACCGTCGCTTTCCATCACAAGGTCAATCTCGTTGGATTCTTTGTCGCGGTAATAGTGCAGCAGCGATTCCTTTGCGCAGTTGTGATAGGTTTTGATGATTTCTGAAACTGTGTAGTTTTCAAGAATGGCACCATTGATTGCGCCGTTCATGAGAATTTCCGGACTGGAATATTTCGTGAGATAAGCGACAAGCCCGGTGTCAAAGAAATACATCTTTGGCGTTTTGATCGTTCGCTTTAGCAGATTGTTTGAATACGGGCGAAGGAAAAAGATGATTTCTGATTTTTCCATGATTGTCAGCCAGCGTTTCGCGGTGTCGTCGCTGACACCAACGTCTCCTGCAATGTCGTGAATGTTCAGCATCTGACCTGCGCGACAGGCGGCTGCGCGGATGAAATCCGCATAAAGGAGCTTGTCAACCCCCGGAATCATTTCGGAAACATCGCGGTCAATATAGCTTTGAATATAGGAGCTGTAAAAAACATCACGGTCGGTATATCTGCCGCTCCGATGTCCCGGCATGCCGCCTTCCCAAATGCGCTCATACATTTCGAGAACGGACGAAACGGGGGATTGTAAGTCTTTTCGGTGATTCAATGCGGCAAGATCAAGGGAAAATGGCTCTGTTTCACCGTTTCCGTAAAGCTCATTTTGTGAAAGCGCAGACATATGAAGAATGGCAGTTCTGCCGGCGAGAGACTCCTGTGCAAGCTCCATCAGACGGAAGGATTGGGATCCCGTGAGCCAAAAAGAACCCGGAGCAGCGCCGTTGTCCACCTTTATTTTAATATAAGAAAACAATTCCGGAGCATACTGCACCTCATCAATCAGAACCGGGGCAGGGTGCAGGTCCAGAAAAAGAGCCGGATCGGTTTTGGCAAGCTTTCGTTCGTCCACATCGTCAAGTGTGACGCGCTTTCTCGGAGTTCCTTCCATGAGATGCTCCAGCATGGTTGTTTTCCCGACCTGACGGGGACCAATGAGTAAAAGGCAGCTGTATTCTTGGCTGATTTCCGTGATTCGCTTTTCCAGTGTTCGCTTGATATAAGACATTGCAGCACCTCCTATGGCTAAAATACGATACAATCCTATTATAGCCGAAAAAGCATTAAAAAGTCAAGGGCATTCAGGAAATTTGCGCTTATGAAAAACGAAAATTTAATCATTGCATGAGCGTTCTATGGTTTCAAGTGTCGTAAAGTGAGTAGCAGAAATTTGCGCGGCATGGAACAAAAATTTCTTTTAGAGAGCAAATTATAAGCAGAATATGGCATACAGCGGAACAGACTTAATGCTGTTCTCAAAACCAAAATTTTTCGTTGAAAGCCGGATAGAGTATGCCGGGGCGTATTTATCGACGAATATTTTCAGGCTTCGTGCGCGCACATTATCTGCGGACTTGACTTCGACCGGAACAACAGAGTCATTCTGTCGGATAATAAAATCCAACTCGGCTTTTCCGTCAGACTCCCAGTAGTTCAGTCTGTATCCCCGGGCAGTCAGTTGCTCGGCAACATAGTTTTCGGCAAGCAACCCTCTTGCACGGTCGGAGATGGAACTGTTTACAAGAACATCTTGCGGAAATGTGCCGGATTTGAAGCAGAGCAATCCGACATCGGAGTAGTATATCTTAAAGGAATCAAGTTGTTCGTATACAGTAAGGGGCAGTTTGCCTTCGGTTACTTTGATATTCTCCAAAACAACACCGGCAGCTTTCAGCCATTGGAGGGAAAGCTCATAGTCCTTTGCGCGCGCGTTGCTTTTTATGACTGCGTATTGAAATTTCGTGTTTTCCTTGGCGAGCTGTGAGGGAAGCGTGTTGAAAATGGCGATGCTTCGGATCGTTTCGTTGGGCGTTGCATACTTTGTCATATCCGCGATATAGGAGTCTGATATGTCAGCCTGTACAGCACGAACGGAGTCATAATTTTCGGTTTCCAGGTATGTTTTTACGACAGCAGGGTAGCCACCTATGACAAGATATTTCTTATACAAATCCAGAGCGAGATTGTGGTAAACATCGGCAAGTGGCGTGAATGTTTCAAACGATTCCCGTATCTTTTCGATGAGTGTTTCATTATTTGTTGAAAGCAAAAATTCTTCAAATGAAAGCGGATACATTGTCAACATATCAACTTTGCCCACCGGAAATGAAAAATTTCCTCTGTTGATGGCAAGCCCCAAAAGGCTGCCGGCGGCAACGATGTGATATTCATTAGCTTCTTCGGCGAAATATTTGAGCGAAGTCAGAGCCTGCTCGCAGGCTTGAATCTCATCGAAAATGATAAGAGTTTTATGCGGGAAAATTGTTTGCTTTGCATATGCAGAGAGTTCTTCAATGATCCGCTTGGGGTTGAGGTCGGGAACAAAAATTTTATTCAATGTTTCGGTATTGCCCTCAAAATGAAGGTATACAACATTATCGTAGTACTCCTTACCGAATTCCAGCAAGGCATATGTTTTACCTACCTGCCGGGCGCCTTTCAATAAGAGCGGCTTGCGAAACGAAGAATTCTTCCACTCGACCAATTTATCTGTAATGAGTCGCTTCATACATGAGACCTCCATAATTTTACTGATTATATTATAGACGATTTTAACCGAAAAGTCAATACCAAAACAATAAAAAGTTCCGAAAAGTGCGACATAACATCAGAAAAAAGAACACAAAGCGACACGCTAAGAGAATTAGAACAGAGTAATAGGAGAATATACACGGTGCTGACCATCTGCACATTTGACGCGCAGAGAAAAATGCGGTATAATAAAGTCGCAGAAAAAACTGCGTGGTCTTTGAAAAAGGAATAGTGGTCAGTGCCTTTCTACAATATTATAAATAAGGAAGGCATACATAATGAAAAGGGTAGCAAATTTATATCGAGTGTCAACAAAAAAGCAGGTCGATCTTGTGAAAGACGATATTCCGATGCAGCGGATTGCCTGCCGCGAGTTTGCCGAAAGGCAAGGGTGGACGGTTGTTATCGAAAAAGAGGAAAAGGGTATCTCCGGTTTCAAGGTTTCCGCATCCAAGCGTGACGCGATACAGGAACTCAAGGATTCCGCCCTCAAAGGGGAATACGATGTGCTTCTCGTTTTTATGTTCGACCGTCTCGGTCGTATCGAAAACGAAACGCCGTTTATTCTTGAATGGTTTACGGAGCATGGGATTGAAGTATGGAGCGTCAACGAGGGGCAGCAAAAGATCGAAACCCATTCGGATAAGCTCATGAACTATATTCGCTTCTGGCAGGCATCGGGAGAATCCGAAAAGACAGCAATTCGTGTCCGGACAAGACTGCAACAGATGACAGCCGAGGGTGTTTACACGGGCGGACCGGTTCCGTTCGGGTATCGGCTTGTAGACAATGGGAGAAAGAACAAAAAAGGAAAGTGTGCGCTGGATCTTGCGATAGATCCGGTGATAGTTTCGGTTGTTTTGAAACTGTTTACGATGGTTGCGGACGAAGGATATGGGTCCCATCAGCTTGCCGAATGGTTAAACCGTCAGGGATTCAAGACATCGACCGGTTCAAGGTTCCATTCCAGCAATGTCCTCAGAATCCTGAGAAATGAGATTTACCGTGGATTTATGGTAAGAGGTAATGCACGCTCGGAAAGAATTGAAGAACTTCAGATCGTGCCGGATCAGCTGTTCTTCCGCGTACAGCAGATTCTTGAAGAAAGAACCTGTAAAGAGGAACACAAGCGCACCGTATGTCGTAGCAACAAAAGCCAATCTTTGCTTGGAGGAAATCTTTTCTGCGGACATTGCGGATGCCGTTTGGTGGCAAGTCGCAGGACAGAAAAAAAGTACATAAGGACGGTAGTGTCAAAGAACGAAACTACGGGATTTATGTGTGTTACCATCGGAGCAGGGGACTTAACGATTGCGACGGTGCCACCACTTATATTGCTGATAGGGTAGATAAGTGCGTATTGCAGACTGTGCATGAGATTTTTGCCAACATTGCAGGATGCCCCGAAGAGGAGAAAATTCAGCTTGCTTTCAAACGGTCGGTCGAAGCCAGCCGATTGGAACAGTTGAAACTAACAGAGCAGATTGCAAAGGACGAAAAACAGCTTGGTACGCTTCGCGCCGAAATTGCCAATGCTTTGACCAGAAACAGCGTCTATACCTCGGAGGACTTGTCCACTGCTATTACGGCAGTGCGCACAAGAATTGACGAGAGCAGGGAACGGCTGAAGGCTTTGCAGGATGAGGAAGAACAGAGGAATGTCATGTCAGACGGAATCATCCCGGCATACCGGAGATTCCGCACATGGGCTTTGGAATTCGACGAAGCCTCGCATGAAGGTAAGAAGATGATTATCAATGAGCTGTTCAGCCGGATCGAGTTGAGTAAGGACTATAAGGTGCGCTGTTATGTAAACTTCACCTACAAGCAATTCTGCGCCGAATGGGCGACACTTGAACAAAAGATAAATGCCACCGCTTGATTGCCGGCGGCATTTTCATTGCAAAGGCTTTCCTTCTACGACTGACCGCTATTGAGGAATTATGTATGCTTTAAGGGAGCGTTGTGCCTGTGTTTCACTTAACAGACACCCGCCTGCGCACCCCGTGCGAGATGCCCTATCCGCCAGAGCACCTGACTGTTAATCAGGGTGTCACTGGTTCAAGTCCAGTAGGGGGAGCCATTCTCATTGAAGCCCTTGAGAGCTATGCGCTGTCAAGGGCTTTTTGCTTCAATGCATTGCCTGCGCATAAAAGAGGGGGCTGAAAAACTCAAAAAATGAGCTTTTCAGCCCCCTCGTCGTGCATGCGCACTTATGGGGCGGCCGCATTTATGGGGCTGTCTTTCGGAGGCAGTCGACGGTGTTGTAACACCCGCTCGACTTTTTTTACCGCTTTTCCTGCGGAATGTCCTCGGACACGGCAGATGTCTTTCGTGCGTGGCGTTTTTGGATGGAATTGTATACGCAAAGACCGGCAAAACTGACAGCGGCAGTGACGGCAAACACGATGACGGCGCCGAGGTACTTCTTTTCTCCGACGGCGTTGCCGCCGACCGTGGACGAAATGACGGACGGAAACCGGGCGGCCGTGGTCAGCGCAAGATAGGTCGGAATCTTCATGTTTGTCAGTCCGATACCGTAGGTCAGCAAATCCTTGGGGGTTCCCGGAATCAGAAACAGCAGAAAAGTCAGGAAATTCCGCTTGTTCGGCGTGCGCAGAACAGGCAGCGCATTGATTTTTTCCTCCGGGTAGAAGGTGTATATGAATTTTCCGCCGAATTTTCGCACCAGCAGCAGAACCAGTACGCTGCCCAGCGTCGTTCCTGCCAGGCACAGCAGGGCGCCCGGCCACGCACCGAACACATATCCGGCGGATATTTCAACCAGCTCGCCCGGGATCAGCGCCACCACAACCTGCACCATGGAGATCAGAATCATGCACAGTGCGCCGAGTATGTAATGTTCGCCGATCATGTCGCGCACCTTGGCGGGATCGTCCATGTACCGCCACATCAGCCAGATGCCGACCGCGGTCAAACCCGTGAATACAATCGAAGCCACCGACAGCACAACGGATGCGCGGGTGCGGGTGATCGGCTTTTGCGGGGTGGACTGCCGCTTTGCATATTTCATGGCAAACCTGCTCCTCTCTCTCGGAAGGTGTGAAAGGGGAAATTATGTATCTTGTTACAAAATCGGGACTTTATGCATTTTCTCCCAAAGGCAGCCGTACCGTGAAGGTACTCCCCTCTCCGGGGGCACTGGAAACCTGTATGCTCCCGCCGCAGAGAATCAGGACTCTTCTTACGATGGTAAGACCGATTCCGTTACCGGCTGCGCTGTGGGAGGTGTCTCCCTGATAGAATTTTTCAAAAATCCGGGCCTGCACTTCTTTACTCATGCCGCAGCCCGTGTCACGGATTTCCACAACGGCGTCGCCGGATTCCCGCCGCAGCGTGCAGGAAACCGTTCCGCCCTCGGGTGTGAACTTGAATGCGTTGCCAAACAGGTTCAGCCACACCTGCAGCAGCATGTCCTCGTTCGTCTCATACATGATCTCATCCAGATCAATGTCCAGCTCAATGTTCTTCGAGGACCACTGCTTTTCCAGCGTCAGAACGGCACGGCGCAGCTGCTCGTCAAGATAGAACCTGCTGCAGTCGGTGATGGTTTGCTGGTTTTCCAGCTTGGTCAGAAACAGAATATTGGTTGCCATGTTGGCAAGCCGATTGGACTCCTCGACGATGATGTCCGTGTATTTCCTGCGCTCCTCCTCGGACAGATTCCTGTCCTGGAGCAGTCGGGCAAAGCCGCGGATGGACACGATAGGGGTTTTGAATTCGTGAGAGAAGTTGTTGATAAAGTCGTTCCGGAAAATTTCCGTGTTGTCCAGCTCTTCCGCCATGTGGTTGAAGCTGTGCTGCAGCGCACCCAGGTCAGACCGCGGATCAGCCGTTTCCGTCAGCCGGGCTTTGAAATCCCCCTGCGCTATTTTCTCCGTGGCACGGATAAGCTTCTCAAAGGGACGGTATATCTTCTTTGAGAGAATAAAGGACAGCAGCAAGCCGGTGAGCAGGCTCACCGAAAGGCTCACGATAACGGCAAGAATCGGGGCACTCACCTCGCCCGGCAGCACGGGGGAAATAAGGAAGTACAGAAGGACCGTAAACAGGGAGGAAGCCGCCATAATGGAAAAAAGCAGCAGGATGACGCGATTGCTGAACGTGCGTACAAACCGGTAGCGGCGCGGAAGTGCGGGTGCCTCGGCGGAATCCCGGGGCGGATCGTGTTTCATTTCAGGTACACTCCCTTGTAGCCGAGACCCCGCGCTGTGACGATTTCAAAATCGTGGCTGTCACGGAAACGGTTCCGCACACGGCTGACGTGGACGTCAACGGTTCTCTCGTCGGAGTCGCTGTCCTCTCCCCAAAATTCATCCATCAACTGGCGCCGCGTAAAGGTTTGATTCGGGTTGGACAGCATTTTGAACAGAATCAGGAATTCCTTTTCCGGAAGCTCCATGGTACCGGTCGGCTCGGAGGAATCTCCGTCGGTGCGGACGGTAAGTGAATCATAATACAGGATGGTCTTGCCGACAACCAGCTTCCGTTCGCTCACGATGCGGGAACGGCGAAGCAGTGCCGCAATCCGCAGGATCATTTCCTCCTCGTCCACCGGCTTTGTCATGTAGTCGTCGGTGCCGAGCAGGAAACCGCGGTGCTTATCGGCGGGAGTTTGCTTGGCCGATACCATCAGGATCGGAACCATGTTGCCGCGGTTGCGCAGATCCTGTGTGAGCTCATACCCGTCCATATTGGGCATCATGATATCCAGCAGAATTAAATCGATGCGTGTGGTTTCAAGATGGCGCAGCGCATCCATGCCGTCGTTGGCCGGTATGGCTGCGTAGCCGTTCCGCTCCAGAACGGCACACATCAGCCGACGGGTATTGAAATCATCTTCCACAACGAGAATGTTGAACATAACAGAAATAATCCTCCGTATACAGATTAAAGGGAAATCACAGTTAACATTGTATACTGAAGTTATTGCGTAAATATAAACAATTCTGTAATTTTTGGTAAATCCCGCGATTCCGGAGGAGTTTTTTTGTAAAAAAGCGTCGGCACTCACTTTGTGCCGACGCTTTTCTGGAAAAGACCGTATATCAGTTTCGTACCCACTTACGTCCCCTCAGGACAAGCGGAACAGCCATGGCCAGTTTGACCGTATCGGGCAGCAGGTAGGGCAGGACACACCAGCCGAGAACCGCAGACAGCGCAACAGACCCGGTTGTGCGCGCATAAACGGCCATAAACCACGCCGTCCCGAAGGCGTAGCACAGAACCAAGCCGGCGGCCATGCCCGCAATCAGAAACGGGAGTTTCCCCTTTCCGAGGCGGAACAGGAAGGCCTCCGCCGGTGCCCAGAGCAGGAATCCCCACAGATACCCGCCTGTCGAGCCGAGCATATAGGCAATGCCGCCGTTGAAGCCGGAGAATACCGGGACGCCCAATGCGCCCAGCGCCAGCCATACGGCGACGGCGGAGGTCGCGCGTCGGATGCCCAGAAGGCCCGCAATCAGTGCGACGGCAAAGGTTTGCATGGTAAATGACACAAGCGGTCGCGGCAGCGGAACCGATATCCAGGAACAGACGGTCAGCACGGCGGCAGCCATGCCGACATAGGCCACGTCCAGCGCACGGGCGCGGGCGGTACGAACGGCAGCGGACGCCCCGTTTTGTTCTTTTTGTTTGTGCTGCATAGTTCGCGTCACGCTCCCTCAGCAGCTCTCCGGCAGATATTCCACCGGTTTTGCGCAGCCGAGCGCGGCGATGACCGCGTCCCAGCGCGCCTGCATGTCACTGTCCGGGTCGGCCCACAGAACGGGACGGAATCCGGCATCCAGATAGGTTTTGATGGCGGCAAGGCGGTGATCATCGGTGGTCAGCGTAATGACCGCGCAGCCCCGTGTCTGAAGCTCCTCCAGCGCGCGGGAGAGCATGGCATGCCCGATGCCCTTGCCGCGGCAGGAGGGGAGGGAACCGACCATATGGATATATCCCTCCCCGTTTGCATGGCGCACGGCAGCGGAGGTTGCGACGCGCACACCGTTCGCATCCGTGACGAAAAAGAGATCGCGTGCGGGGTCAAGATCGGGGTAATTCCGAATGGAGTCGGCGAACCAGTGTGGGTCTGTGTCGGGGAGCAGTCCCGCGGCGCATATGGTCAGCCAGTCGTCAATTTCGGCCTGCGTTCCGAGAAACGGGGTATAGGCGTATCCGTCGGGCAGGCTGCGGCGGACAACCGGCGCGGCGTGCCGCAGCATCAGAAGCTGTTTCATGCGTTTTTTCCTTCTTTTTCTTCGTTTGGCCGGGAGGGCGTGTCTGCTTCCGCCACGGGCAGCGTTTCCGGTTCGGATACCTTGCCGTCATCCGAATTCGCCTGCCTGTGCTTGTCCGGGTGCGTCTCCTCCGTACTGCCCTGTTCCAGCAGAAGTAGCTTTTCGGCCAGCAGGCGGGTGAGACCGCCTACCATGGCAAGGCGGTGATCATCGGTGGTCAGCGTAATGACCGCGCAGCCCCGTGTCTGAAGCTCCTCCAGCGCGCGGGAGAGCATGGCATGCCCGATGCCCTTGCCGCGGCAGGAGGGGAGGGAACCGACCATATGGATATATCCCTCCCCGTTTGCATGGCGCACGGCAGCGGAGGTTGCGACGCGCACACCGTTCGCATCCGTGACGAAAAAGAGATCGCGTGCGGGGTCAAGATCGGGGTAATTCCGAATGGAGTCGGCGAACCAGTGTGGGTCTGTGTCGGGGAGCAGTCCCGCGGCGCATATGGTCAGCCAGTCGTCAATTTCGGCCTGCGTTCCGAGAAACGGGGTATAGGCGTATCCGTCGGGCAGGCTGCGGCGGACAACCGGCGCGGCGTGCCGCAGCATCAGAAGCTGTTTCATGCGTTTTTTCCTTCTTTTTCTTCGTTTGGCCGGGAGGGCGTGTCTGCTTCCGCCACGGGCAGCGTTTCCGGTTCGGATACCTTGCCGTCATCCGAATTCGCCTGCCTGTGCTTGTCCGGGTGCGTCTCCTCCGTACTGCCCTGTTCCAGCAGAAGTAGCTTTTCGGCCAGCAGGCGGGTGAGACCGCCTACCATGGCGGAGGCGATGATGAGGTCGCTGGCATTTTCCACGGAGGTTCCCCCCGGTACATCGTGGTCGAGGAGAGAGCCTGCCGCGGCGCGCACCTGCTCGACAAAATATTCCGAGACGATGCGGTGGCGCGCCGTGTACATCCGGTAGAAGGCTTCCATTTCCTCCTCCGGTCGGTTCAGCGGCAGCAGATTGCGGATCGTGGTTATGCTGAGGCTCTGTTTCAGTGTAAGAATGACGATGAGATACGCCAGATGAATACGGTAATACCGCTTTTTGCGCGGTTCGGGCATGATCTTCATGCGGACATAGTTGTTGATGGTGGAGGCCGTGATAAACTGCTCCTCTTTCAGCTCCGGCGGGAGGTAGTCGAGATACTGCTTCATGAGTACCGTGACCTGCTCCATATACAGCCCCAGATCGGGGATGCGCTCCCATTCCGGCAGCCTGTATTCCCGCAGATATTTTTCCCAACGGCGCAGTTTGGCGGCAACCAGCTCTTTGTCGGGTGTCATACTCCGTGCCTCCCTCTGTAAATGTAAATCGGCGATTTTCTAAACTCATTATAGCATATCCCGCGTGCGAATGCAATAGGAAAAGCGGGAAATATCTTACAAAATCCTCTTGACATTGTATCGAATGTGTGATAATATAATATGCAATATTAGATATAGGGAGCGCAGCACATGGATTATGTGATTTTTACAGACACGTCCGCCAATCTTCCGGACAAGATTGCGAAAAAATACAGCCTTCACAGAATACCCTTTTTCTACTGCCCCCCGGATCACCCGGAGGGACTCCCCTGTCCCGGCACGGAGGAATTCGACGGGAGCGCCTACTACAACGCCCTGCGGGGCGGACAGGTTGTGACGACGGCGCAAATCAACATGCACCAGTATATCAGCGCTATGGACCCGGTGCTGGAGGCGGGGCAGGACATCCTGTTTGTGGGAATGTCCTCCGGCATCAGCGGAGCCTACCACAGTGCCGCGCAGGCGGCACGCGTTCTGTCGGAACAGTATCCGGAGCGCAGAATACGCACGGTGGACACGCTGTCCGCCTCGCTGGGGGAGGGCCTGCTGGTTTTAGAGGCGGCGCGGATGCGTGAGAAGGGCATCGGTCTGGACGAGACAGCCGATCGGTTGAACGAGATGCGCATGCGGATGAGTCAGATATTCACGGTGGACGATCTGTTCTGCCTGAAGCGCGGCGGCAGACTGTCGGGTGCGGCGGCACTGCTGGGTACGGCACTGGGCATCAAGCCGATTCTCTGCTCTGACGAGCAGGGACAGATACTGTCCTGTGCCAAGGTGCGCGGCCGCCGGGCGTCGATTCAGGCGCTGGCGGAGCGGTATGATTCCCTGGTCGTCTCGCCGGAGGAGCAGTGCATCGGCATCGCGCACTGCGACTGCTATCCGGATGTGCAGGCGCTGATTGCGCTGCTTAACCGTCACCGCCCCCCGCGGGAGATCATGACGGTCATGTATGAGCCCGTGACCGGCGCGCATGTCGGGCCCGGCGCGCTGGCGCTGTTCTTCTTCGGGGATCCGTCCTGCCGCAGGCTGGCAAAAGCATAAAACCGCAGCTTTTTGAGTACCGGGATTTCGAAAATTACGCCGTAAGGAGGAATCGTATCATGACGCGAACAAAACTGTGCGACCGTGTACTCCCGGATTATACCCGCGGAGAGGAAATATTCAACATGGTGTCCCACATTGTGGGGGCGGCTTTCGGCATAGCGGCGCTGACGCTCTGTGTGGTGTTTTCGGCCCTGAAGGGGGACGCATGGTCGGTGGTCAGCAGTGCCGTGTACGGCGCGTCGCTGGTGATGCTGTACACCATGTCCAGTGTGTACCACGGACTTCCGCGCACAACCCCGACGGCCAAAAAGGTCATGCAGGTGATGGATCACTGCACTATCTACGCGTTGATCTGCGGCAGCTACACGCCTATTCTGCTGTGCTCTATCCGCCGCGTGTCGCCGGGCTGGGGCTGGGGACTGTTCGGTGTGGTGTTCGGGCTCTGCACGCTCTGCACCGTACTTACCGCCATTGATTTGAAAAAGTATGCGGGGCTTTCCATGTTCTGCTATGTCGGCGTCGGCTGGTCCGTGGTATTCGCAATCCGCCCCGTGCTGGAATCGGTTGCCCTGCCGGGAATCCTGTGGCTGGTCGGCGGCGGGATTGCCTACACGCTGGGAGCGGTGCTGTATGTCAAGGCGGGCAAGCAGGGCGGCGCACCCTACATGCATTCCGTTTTTCACCTGTTTGTTCTTCTCGGAAGCCTGCTTCAGTTTTTCTGCATTTTCTTCTATGTGATTTGATAAACACAAGTGATTTGATGAACACAGGACGGCGGCGGGCGCGGGGCGACACACTCCGCACCCGCACGCCAACTTTACACCGGGATACCCGAAATATTTCGGAAAACCTCTTGACAAAAACCGTGAAATCGTGTATAATTCCATCTGTTAGCTTAACTGTAAGCGAGGGTGGCGGAACTGGCAGACGCGCACGTTTGAGGGGCGTGTGGTTTACACCATACGGGTTCGATTCCCGTTCCTCGCACCAGTGTTTCCGCAGAGGTTTCTCTTTGCGGAAGGATATGGTATCGAAAGCAGGGGACACCACAGTCCCCTGCTTTTGCTTTTCGATAATTTTTCAGCCGGAGGTACGGAGATGTTCAGACCCATGCGCAGGAAGAACAAGGAAATCAGCCGGGAGGCGGCAGAGCAGCTGCTGCTTCGCAGTCGGCGCGGTGTGCTGGCGGTAAACGGCGACGACGGATACCCGTATGCGGTGCCGATTAACTATTTCTATGATGCGGACAGCCGGAAAATATACTTTCACGGTGCGCGCGCGGGACACAAATATGAATCGATTCGGGCGTGCGGCAAGGTCTGCTTTACCGTGTACGGAAACGAAACCGTCAGAGAGGACGAATGGGCGCCGTTCCTGCAAAGCGTTGTGGTATTCGGAATATGCCGTCCGGTTGAGGACGAGACGGCATGCACAGCCTGCCCTGCGGGCATCGCTCTGCTGAAGAAGCTTGCCATGAAATACTATCCCTCCGAACAGCTTGTTGACGATGAGATCAGGCGTGCGGGAAAAGCGGCGCAGGTATTTGAAATCGAAATCGAGCACATGAGCGGGAAAGAGGTGCAGGAGCGGTAAGCGGCTTTCTCTGCCTGGCGGGCCTCGGACACCCTTCCGCAGGGAGGGCATTACCGCGTTTCCGCGTAAATACGCGCGTATTTACAGCCGTAATACGGCCGCCGTATTACGGCTGTGTCGCCTTCGGAAAAAAAGCAGCCCCCGCGGTATACCGCAGGGGCTGCTTTTGTTTGGTGGAAACGAGGGGACTCGAACCCTTGACCTCACGGATGTGAACCGTGCGCTCTAACCGGCTGAGCTACGCTTCCATGCTACTCCGTTATTATAGCACAGGCGGGGACGAATGTCAAGATGTTTTTTTGAAAAAGTAAATTCCCGAGGCAGCTTCCGTTGCAATGCCCATTGCGGAGCTTACTTTTAGAATTTAGGAAGCAATGATTTAAGGAACAGCTGAATAAATCGGCGTTTCCTTAAAAAAACTATTGCTTTTTGCGGAGATGTATGCTATAATATCGTATAGTCGTGCACATTGCGTGCAGCTGTGCAGGAAAAAGGTAGAAAGTGGGTCAGTATCATGGAAATGGCAGTTGTTGAACTGGTTATGGGAATTCTGCTGCTTGTGCTGTCGCTGGGTATCGTGGTGGCTGTTATGCTGCAGTCCGGCAAGGACAAGAAGCTGTCCGGCGCTATCGTCGGCGGTTCGGATACCTTCTTCGGGAAGGGAAAGACCGGCCGCAAGGACAGGACGCTCCGTATTCTTACAACGGTTCTGTCTACGGTTTTCTTCGTTCTGATTGTGGCGCTGTACTGCATCGCCGGCAACTGAAAAAGCAGTTTGCTTCCCTGAGGGCCGCAAAAGGCGATCCTGAAAACAGGAACAGAACGACAGATGTGGAAAAGGGTTGATGCGCGGTTTGCTCTTTGTATACCGCCCTGCGTCCTTTGAGGAAGGCAGGCGGGAGGGCACGGCATCGACCCTTTTCTCTGTATGCTTTAAAAGTTAAGAGTTAAGCTGTGAGGGGAGGGGTGCAGCGAGAAAATGGAAAATAATCGGAAATCGAAAACAGGAAGCGTCGGATACGGACGGCATGTGTCCGGCGCGTCGGACTTTCACAGGGCGGCGCACCGCACGGACAACGCATATGCGGGCAGCGCAGCACAAAGGCGAGGACGGATGTCCGTACCGACATACGCCGTTGTGATTGCACTGGCAGCGGCGATGCTCCTGCTGATGACAGGTGTATTTGTGGCCGGCCGGGAGGTCATTTTCGTGGAACGCGAGCAGGACGCTCCCTCCGGGAACAATATTCCCGAGCAGCCTGCCGAAACCGGCGATTCTATTGCCACGCCGGGCAGTCATCCGTTTGCGGACGGCCCGACGGGGGATGTGACCTTCCCGTATGCCGATGACAGCCGGATTATAGACAAGAGCAGCATATTGTCCGCGCGTGCCGTTGTGGTGGATCTGTCCTCGGGAGAGGTCATTGCCTCCCGGCTGTCCAACGAAAGAATGTACCCCGCATCGCTGACAAAGGTCATGACGCTGATTGTGGCGGTCGAAAATCTGCCGGAGTCCGTCAGCCTGTCCTACAAGGTGACCGTCAGCAGTGAGGTCTACAACGCCATGTATCTGGCCGGTGCATCCGGCATGGGGCTTGAGGTGGGCGAACAGCTGACGGTGGAGGCACTGCTGTATATGACCGTTCTCCAGTCGGATGGGATTGCCGCCAGCGAGCTGGCACGCTACATCGCCGGGGACGAGGAATCCTTTGTCCTGCTGATGAACCGGAAGGCGTCCGCAATGGGATTGGAAAACACGCACTTTTCCAATCCGACAGGACTGCAGGACGAGGCGAATTATTCGACCTGCCGCGATATGGCAGCGATCCTGTCCTACGCCATGCAGATGTCGCTTTGCCGCAAGGTGTTGACGGCGGCTTCCTACAACGCGTCCTGCACAGCGACGGCGGGGAAGAACGCGGGAAGCAGCTTTACTTACTATGTCACCAACAAATTTCTGTCGCTTCTGTCGGAGACAAGCGGCAGCAAGCCGGATTCGCTGACCATAACGGCAGGGAAGACGGGGTACGCCGGCAGCAATTCCGGGTACTGTCTCGCAAGCTATGCGGTCGGCGCGAACGGGCACGCGTACATATGCGTAACCTCCGAGGCGGCCGGGAATTATGTAGCCTGCGTCCGGGATCACGTGGCACTGTACAATGCCTATGCCGAATAGAAATGCATAAAAACAGGAGGCTTCATGAAGAAGCCTCCTGTTTTTATGTCTGTCGTTACTCCTCGTCGGAGTAAACCACGGTATCCTCCGGAATCTGCTCGGGCACAGCCTCCTCGGCCTCCCGTGCCTCTTCCAGCAGTGCGCGGATGGAGAGCGCAACCTTCTGCCTCTCGGAGTCGATGTCCAGAATCTTGGCATCCACAACCTGACCGATTTCCAGCACGTCGGCGGGCTTGCCGATGCGGTGGTCCGCAATCTCGGAAATGTGGATAAGTCCGTCTACACCGTCTACGATTTCGGCAAATGCGCCGAAGGGCATCAGGCTCACGATCTTGACGGGAGCCACATCGCCGATTGCGTAGGTGTGCGTGAAGATGTACCAGGGGTTTGTTGCCTCGGTCTTGTAGCCGAGGGAGATACGCTTCTTCTCCGCATTGAAGCTCTTGACGAACACGGTGATTTCGTCACCGATGGAGACAACATCGGCAGGGCTCTTGATATGCTTCCAGGACAGCTCGGAGGAGTGAACCATACCGTCCACGCCGCCCAGATCCACGAACGCGCCGTAGCTGGTCATGCTCTTGACCACGCCCTGATATACCTTGCCTTCCTCGATGTTCTCCCAGAAAGCCTTCTCGCGCGCGTTGCGCTGCTCCTGCAGAACCTTGCGGATGGAACCCTTTGCCTTCTTGTTTTCCTTGATCTCGATGATCTTCATGGAAACGGTCTGACCCACCAGCGTGTTCAGATCGCCGTCACGCGGCACACCGGAATGTGCGGCGGGAATGAAAACCTGATTGGAGTTGACAAGAGCAACAACACCGCCCTTGTTAACCAGAATGACCTTGCCTTCGATATTCTCCTGCGTCTCGTAGGCTTCCTCAATCTTCTTCCAGTTCTTGTCGGAGTCAACGCGCTTTTTGGAAAGTGTAGCGAAGCCGTCGACATCGCTGACACGGATTACGAAAGCCTCTACCTCATCTCCGATTTTAAACATCTGATCCAGCTTCGCCGCAGGATCATCCGTGATCTGGTCCAGCTTGATTACGCCGGTCACTTTGGTTCCCAGGTCGAGCTGAATCTCGCCGGGACTGACAGCGGTTACAATCCCTACCACGGTATCTCCTGTCTTTATGGTTTTGAGAGCTGATTCTTCCAGCAGCTCGGCGAAGTTCTCGTTCTGTGCCTGTTCGCTCATGTTGTTTGCAACCTCCTCAATGATATCGCGGGGGGTGGAAGCCCCTGCCACGACGCCCACTTTGCAGCGGGTGCCCGCCTTCCGACGGGATAACGGAATCTTGTTTTTCAGCTCATCGGCCCGCTCGATCCACACGGTGTCAGCACAAATGTTTTTGCATATCGAAAAAAGTTTGGCAGAGTTCGAACTGTCTCTGCCTCCAATCACGATTATGAGATCACATTCGCGTGCGAGAGCGGCGGCTTCCTGCTGCCTCGATTCCGTCACACTGCATATTGTATCAAAAATGAGCGAATTTGTAAAGAGGTTTTTGAGAAATTTTTTCGATAATTCCCATTCTCCGAGGTTATGCGTGGTCTGTGCGACCATAACCGGCGTCATACCCGCCCACCGCTTCCGGTTGTCCGCGTCGGTCAGCAGCGCTTCCAATTCCGCCGCCGAGGAGAACACATGCTTTTCCCCTTCAAACCGGCTGAGAAAACCGATCACCTCCGGGTGGTTTGCGGATCCGAGCACCAGCAGAAACCGGTCATCCTGTCCGCGGGTTTCCCGGGCTGCCCGGCAGAGAGCGGATTGCTCCGCGCAGACGCGGTGAATTTTCTTGACAAAGGAGCAGGTGCAGTCCGCATAGGTAAAGTACGGGTTTCCCGCGGCACAGGCACGCAGCAGATTTTCCGTTTCCGCCGTCATGCCGTGGGCGCGGACAAACACACGGACAGGCGCTCCCTCCCGTGCCTCGCCGCACAGGCGCGGGATGTCACCGGTTTCGATTACCTCCACGCCGCATCCGCGCAGGCGCGCGGTATAGGTTTCGTTGTGAATCAGCCGCCCGAGCGTGAAAATGCGCTCCCCCGGCACATGCGCGGCGATTTCCTTCTCGACCGCCTCGGTTGCACGGGCAACGCCGAAGCAGAAACCCGCGCCCTTGGCAACAACAACCTCCGTGCTCACGGCGTATCGTCCCCCAGCGCGCAGACGCGCTCAAACGCCATGCGGATGATGCGGTCGTATTCGCCCGGAACCTCCGGATTATATTGCATTTCCTCCGCCGTGATGGGCTTGCCGATGATAATCTGCTTGCGGCAGAAGGCACGCATACGGTTGTCCGGCACCTTGATGAAAACGGGCAGAATGGGAACGCCCGCCCGCAGGGCTATCATAGCTGCGCCGGCGTGAATTTTGGTCGTGCGGGGATCCGCACCGTTGTTCCGATGTCCCTGCGGGAACATGCCGACGGTTTTGCCGTCCTCCAGCATCCGGATGGTGTGACGGATGGCGGCAACGTCCGCACCGCCGCGGTTGACGGGATATGCGCCCAGCGCCCGTATCATCCAGTTGAATACCGGGATGCGGAACAGCTCCTTTTTGGCCATAAAATGCGGCTGCTGCTGGCGCAGGGAGGCGCAGAGAAAGATGGGATCCCGCCATGTCAGGTGGTTGCAGATGACCAGATAGGAGCCCTCCCCGCGGCGCGGTTCGTTTTCCCGTCCCGTTACCCGAACGCGGTGAAACAGGCGGACAGGGCCTGCAAACAGGGCGTGCACGACCTTGTACAGCCCGCTGCGGCAGTGCTTCCGATTGCGCGCGCGGCGCTCCTCCTCGGTCGGCACAGCGGTTTCCGTGCTGTTTGTGCTCACAGGCTCAACCCCTTTCCGTTGGCTTTTTCGCGGATTATCTTCAGAATTGCCTCCACGCTCTCCTCAAAGGTCAGATCCGAGTTGTCGAGCAGGACGGCATCGGGAGCCGCAATAGCCGGGGAAACCGCGCGGGTGCGGTCCTCCTCGTCCCGCCTGTTCATGTCGGCGAGGACGGTTTCGTACTCCACGGGCATTCCCTTCTCCTTCAGTTCGGCGACACGGCGTCGTGCGCGGGCCTCGTTGGAGGCGGTCAGGAAGATTTTGACCTGCGCGTCCGGCAGAATGACCGTGCCGATGTCCCGCCCGTCCATGATGACGCTGCACTCCCGTGCGATGCGGCGCTGCGTGTCCAGCAGGAACGCGCGGACGGGGGGCAGGGCGGCCACGGCAGAGGCGTACAGGGAGATTTCGTTTTCACGTATGCGGTCGCCCAGATTTTCACCGTTCAGAAAAACATTCTGAACGCCGTCCGTATACCGTACTTCCACATGGATATCGTTCAGCCTGTCCGTTATGGGGGAGACATCCGGGAGGAGAATGCCCTGCGAGCGGGCGTAGTAGCCTACGGTGCGGTACAGCGCGCCCGTGTCCACGTACACTATGCCGAGCCGTGCGGCAACGGCCTTGGATATGGTGGATTTACCGGCCCCGCTGGGACCGTCTACGGCGATTTGTATGTGCTGCATGATGGTGGTACCTCTTTCTTTGTCGATGCTTCTATTATACCCCATATGCGGGATAAATGCAATAGGCGAAAGAAAAAACGCGGGGGAGCGGCAAAACACGTTCCCGGGTTTTGCCGCTCCCCCGCCTGCGGACATGAACCGCCCTGCCGTCAGGGCAGAATGGTCACATCGGCGTAAATTGCGTAGTGGTCAGACGGCAGAATGGTCTTGCTCTTCTTTTTCGTCGGGTATTCGGTGGTAACAATATCGTATTTCGAGCAGTAGGCACTGTCGGAACGGATAAAGATATGATCCAGTATGGTGGCACTGGGATTCTTGGCGAACTTGTGGAAGGTTCCTCTCTCGGCAGGTGCCGTGACGGCGGCCGTATAGCGCGCGTCCACACAGCTCTCCATGTACACATTATACGGTGCGGAATTGGGAGCGCAGTTCATATCGCCGACAATCACGTAAGGCATATCCGGGAACAGCTTGTTCAGCTGCTCAATCAGGACAGCGGCCTGCTTTCTGCGGAGAACTGCTCCCGTTGCCGTATCGCAGGCGTTGTACGCAAGGTGCGTGGAGCAGAACACAAATTCCGTGCCGGTTTCCTTGTCGCGGAACAGGGCGTACACAGCTTTGCGCGAATAGAAGCGGGATTCTCCGGGATGCTGCTCCATGGCTTCCTCCGCCTCCGGGAACAGCGAGCCCTGCACATCGGGTGTCGGGGACAGCCAGCGCACCTCGCTGCGCACCAGCTCCAGCCTCTCCTTCCGGTAGGCGATATAAATGCCCTCCTCGCCGGTTCCGGAGACCTCGTCCGAGCCGATTACACCGTATACTTCCGTGAATTTCTTCTTGGCAGTCATGTATTTGTACTGTACCAGACGGCACTCGGACAGTCCGCACACATCCGGCAGCAGATCCAGCAGCATCTCGATGCTCGCATCCATCCGTTCCGTGTACGTCAGGGAGCCGTACAGTTCGGTGGTGCGCTCGGTCGAGGTTCCGGAGACCAGCACGTTGAAAGACATGGCGCGGATATCCAGCGCACTCTTTCCCAGCGCGGCGCATGCCTCCAGCATGGCTGCATCCTCGGAGTCGGCGTACTTTTTGACGACTTTTGCCGCCGTGCGCGCTATGCTGACACGCTGCGGCTGCGTCATGTGCGTATACACCTGCCCGCCGATGGTATAGCGGACATAGGCACGGCACATATAAGCCTGCGACGCCGCCTCGCCGAGCAGCTGGGCACGGTAGGTCGATCCGGTTTCATCGGAGGATACCTTCTCCGCCGGGATATCTGTTACGCCCGCCGTGGATGCGTCGAAGGTGTCACCGCAGTCCTCCTCCGGCATCAGCAGAACGCCGCAGGAAACCTCCGAGGCGGCTGCCGTCAGTTCGTTGTCCGTAAGGCTCGTATAAATGCGAAGACCGGGAGTCCCGCTGTAGCGCGCGGATGTTCCCTCTATAGCAAGCGGCCGGGTCAGCTCGGCGGCCTCATCGGGGGTCATGCTGTCCGTGACGCGCTTGCTGACCGTGACATCCGTAATCTGGACTGCCCATTGGGTGGACTGTTCCGATTTATACAGAAGCATGATCGGAGCGTCCTTCCACATGGCGTAGGAAGTGGAAATCAGCTGGTCATCGATGTAGCTCTCGATCTTTGCGGTGTAGGTCTTGCCGCCCTGCTCGTATTCGCCCTTTGTGCAGCGCACGGAGGTATACAGCGAGTCGTTGGCGTATCCCGCGTCGCTTATCACGTGCTTGGTTTCAGGATCGGCGCATTCGTAGTCGGTCTGCTGTCCGCCGTAAACGGTATAGGCGGCGCCGGAGTTCAGCATGGCACCGGTGTAGCCGGCAAACGCATAGTTGTCGTACCCGCCGAAGTAGGTAACGCCGTCCTGCTCCGTGCCGCCGTCATAGAACAGGGCAAGGCCCAGAAGGCCGCCGGCAGGCTTGTGGACGCGCGCAATATACGACACGGTGAACTCGTCCGTATCGGAAAGACTGCCCGCGGGGAACAGCGTAATCAGTCCCTGCACGCTTTTCCCCGTTGCCGCGATAATGCTCAGCGTGGAGGCGGAGCGCGTTTCGGAGGAGTGGTTGCCCAAAAGAGTCAGCGTCTTGGAGGCGACTTTGTACTCCTTTATTGTAGCGGCGCCGTTCGGCGTAATGGCGGCGTCGTATACGCTGTTCAGCGGCAGAAGACCGTCCTCACGGGGAGAGGCGTTGCCTGCCTGCAGGGTTTCCGCCGTTTCCCCGCTGAAGGTTTCCTCATATACGGTTTCCATATGGCTTACGTCCAGGGTGGCGCCGCCGTCGGCACGTACGGCGACGGGCAGCGAGGGCAGAAGCATCAGCACCGCCAGCAGAACGCACAGCGCGGGAGCCGCTTTTCTTCTCATTTTCAGGTGTGTCATAACATCCCCTCCTTACACGATCGGAGTCCAGAAGCTCTCCGGATCCTCCGTTTCGGTGTCCTCGGCCGTCTGACTTTCGGTTTCCGTCTGCGACTCGCTGTCGGCGGATTCCGTATCCGACGGATTCTCCACGCCGGACGTCTCGGTCTGTGCGGTGTCCTGCGCCGGTTCTGTCGGAGTTTCCTCGTCATTGCAGGAGGAAAAAACGGCAAAAAGAACGCAAAGGAGCAGACACAGGATGGCGGTAAGGCCTGCTTTTCTCATGATAAAACCTCCCATGAACAAATTGTGTCAACTTGTGTCAGCCTAATTATACAGGAATTCCGGACAATTTGCAATAGAAAAAAGCTAAAAAGAACAATTTTGCAAAAGAGGAGGGGGCAGGCACCGTTATTTACGGAAACGCTGCCGAATAAATTGGCATTTCCTTAAAAACGCCCTTGACAAGGCGGCTGCCGTATGTTATAATCATAGACAGTCAAGGAGCTTTTCGGAGTTCATCCGGGGGTATAGCTCAGTTGGGAGAGCGCTTGAATGGCATTCAAGAGGTCAGGGGTTCGACTCCCCTTATCTCCACCAAAGAAAGATAATCCGAACCTCAGACCGATCGGTCGGGGGTTCGGATTTCTTGTTTTATTCGGAATATTTGTTATAGGGTCACGTGGGGGTTATATCATTGAAAATCGCCATGAAAAGTGTGAACCGGTCCCCCGGCTTGCACAAAGCCGGCAGGGATCAGAACGGCAGAACGCCGAGGTGCTCCAGCAGGATTTTCAGTCCGATAAGAATCAGAATGGCACCACCCGCTATGACGGCACGGTTCTTGTATTTCAGGCCGAACACATTGCCGATTTTCAGACCGACGCCGGACAGAAGGAAGGTGATGACGCCGATGATTCCGACAGACCACCCGATGCCGACTGTCGGGGGAGTCAGCGCGAAGGTAACGCCGACCGCCAGCGCGTCAATGCTGGTCGCCACGGCCAGCAGCAGCATGGTTTTGAAAGAGAAGGAGTCATTGACCTTCTCGCTCTCGCCGGAGATGCCCTCCCGGAGCATGTTTCCGCCGATCAGGGCCAGCAGGATAAAGGCGATCCAGTGGTCGAATCTGGTGATGTAGGAGGCGAAGGTCGAGCCGAGCAGCCAGCCCAGCGTCGGCATCAGCGCCTGAAACCCGCCGAACCACGCACCGATAATCAAATAGTGGCGGGGACGCAGCTGCTGTGTGGACAGCCCCTTGCAGACGGAAACGGCGAAAGCGTCCATGGACAGTCCCACGGCAAGCAGGAGAAGTTCGATAAGGCTCATAGTAAAGATATACCTCCAAAAAAAATCGCTTCGGGCACAACGTACCCGAAGCGATTTTTGCCCAAGTACGGTATGCCATACTTGAGTCTCGCTGTTTCAGACAAGCCAGACAGGAACCTTCCTGTCAGTCTGTTGACTTGCCGCCGCACGCCCGACAATCAGAGCACACGGTCACCTACTCCCTCAAACAGCACACATTATAACACACGATAAACGGGATGTCAAGCTTTTTTGAGGAGGAGAGGCGGTACGGCGGGTCAAAAGTAGAATTCCGTTTTCACGTCGCGGGAGAACAGCGACTGCAGCTCGGAGGACGGATCCGCCGCCTCGTACAGAATGCGGTACACGGCTCGGCAGATGGGCAGATCCACACCGTAGCGGCTGCCGAGCAGGCACATGGCGCGCACGGTGGCATAGCCTTCGGCAAGCTCGGCATACGGCTTGTGCGTGACCCATGCCTCCCCGAAGGCCCGGTTGTGGCTGAAGGGGGAGAAAACAGTTGCCTCGTAGTCCCCGAGGTGGCACAGTCCGTAGGCGGACAGTTCATTTCCGCCCATCGCGCGGATCAGGCGGGCGATCTCCCGTGTTCCGCGCGACATCAGTGCACCCTTGAGCGTTGTCAGATGCATGCCGTCCAGCATGCCGGCGGCTATGCCGATTACGTTTTTGGAGGCGGCTCCGATTTCGCTGCCCAGCAGATCTTCCCCGTAGTAGAACCGGATCAGATTGCCCGAGAAGGCATCTACCAGCCGCTGTTTCACGCTGTCGTCCTTGCTGTCTATGACCATGCAGTTGGGTATGCCCGCGTAGAATTCCTGCACATGGCCGGGACCGACCCACACCGCTATGCGGCAGGACGGGTCGAGTGCCGCTTCCGCTATTTCGGACAGCCGCAGCCCCGTGTCCGCCTCAACGCCCTTCATGCACAGCACCACAATGCGGTTGCGCAGGGAAAGCGGACGCAGCTCCTCCGTCAGCCCGCGCAGCCCCTGTGCGCCTATGGATATGATGATAACCTCCCGTCCGTCCAGCGCCCCGGCAAGGTCGCAGGACAGCTGCACGCTGTCCGGCAGGGTCAGAAGGTCGTTCCTCCGCTCCCGCAGGAAGCGCTGCATGTGCGCGGAATCCGGCCGTCCGTACAGCGTTACGTCCAGCCCGCGGCAGGACGACAGGTACCATGCTATGAGGGATCCCCATCTTCCGCAGCCGATTACCGCGACGCGCCCGATCCCCCGGATTTCTTTTTCCAGACTTTGATTTTTCGACATGTTATCCGAATCTCCCAAATTATTCCTGCTTCCGCAGCCGCTTTTCCATGGCTGCCACACCCGCTTCCGCCTGACGGCAGCCCAGTCTCAGCGCGCGCCGATAGCAGGTGACGGCACTGCGCGGGTCGGGGGCATCCATGCCGATGCCGCGTTCATAGCATTCGGCAAGCAGGTATGCCGCCTGCCCATGGTATCTGGATGCGCGCAGCAGCCAGGATACGCCTTCCCGTTCGTTTGCCGGACAGCCGACGCCGTGTACGAGACACCAGCCGAGACTGTACTGCGCCCACAGCGCACCCCGGCAGAGCGGTTCACCCCGCCCCGGGGTAAAGGAGGCTGCCTGCCTGTAGCAGAGAACAGCCGATGCGCGGTCGGCAGGCATGTGCAGCCCGCCGAACAGGCATTCTCCCAGATAGTACATGGCATCCGCGTCCATGCGCGGCGTAACGGCGGCGCGGACATAGGCCGTATCCTCCGTCTCCGCACCCGCCGCGGCTGCTGCCGCTGTCATATCCTCCGCATACCGGAAGGGCTCCGGTGCGGGGGACAGAACGGCGTAGTATTCCCGCATCCATGCGGCGGGATCGCTTTTTGAAAAACTTTTTCTGTGCTCCGCAAGGGCGCGCGCCAGTCTGACGCCTTCCTCTTTCCTGTTCCTGCCGCCTGCCTCGCGCAGTCCCTGCCATATCTCCTCTATGGAGCGGCGGCTGCTTTCCGCTTTGTCCGTTTCCCGCGCCAGCATCCGCGCAAAGTCTGCCCGCGCGGCAGGCTGCCCCGCCAGCACCGCACGGCACAGCCAGACAAACGGGCGGTCGTCGGAACTTTCCCCGACGGTTTCCGGATTCGAGGTTTCCAGCAGCGCCAGACGGTACATCGCCTCGCCGCGTATCCTGTCGTGCGGATTTTCTCCCGACGGGGTTTTTTCCGTCGGAAGCAGGGTTTCCGTGTCGGCATACGGCTTTGCGTAAACGGCCAGACGGTACAGATCCGCCGCGCGGCGGCACCTGTCCGTATTCCGCACGGCCGCCGTGTCCGTCGTTGCGTCTGCATACAGGGCCTTTTCCGTGCCCGTAAGGGTCAGATCTCCCAGCCACAGGCAGACGATGCCGTCATAACGATTGCCGAAACGGCGGCGTACCGCTCTCAGCAGCGTTTCGGCTGCGGATGGATTTTTCACCGTACCGATTCCCCGGTATGCACATTCCGCCATCAGAATAAACGCCTCGGCGCTGCCGCCTCCGACGGCTGCCGACAGATACGAAATGCCCCTCCGATTCCATGCATCCGCGCCCGACTCGCCGCCGCACGCGTCGGCCCGACGGAAACAGTCCTGCGCCAGCCGCAGCTGTGCCTCGGCGCGGGCCGCGGATTCTCCGGTCTCGGATGTCGGCGGACAATGCAGCGCACGGCGGTAC
This sequence comes from Erysipelotrichaceae bacterium, assembly GCA_963609805.1. GTDB lineage: Bacteria > Bacillota > Clostridia > Oscillospirales > CAG-272 > CAMEON01. The sequence continues at coordinate 27,221 of CAVDLN010000003.1, forward strand.
CAGACAACGGCGGCATCCGCCGCGTCTGCTGCGTGCGGGGCTTCTTTTCCTGCCGCACACAGCCGACCAAGCGTAAGGCATGCCTTACTGCTGCCGAGACGGGCGGCGCGCGTCAGAAGCTCCGATGCCGACTCTCCCGTATGCGGGACCCCGTCCGTGCCGCTGCTTCCGATGCCTGTCAGCCGGCAGAACGCCAGCCTGCAGAGTGCCTCGGCCGTTGCCTCCGCCACGGTGAGCGCCGCGGTGGGGAGATCCGGCGGGGCGGCGGAGCTGTCGGATTCCGTGCCGATTCCGTCCGATTCTTCCGGTTTGATTTCGCTGTGGCGCGGTGCCCCCGGGGCATTTTCCGCCTGACCGCTCTCCGTTTCCGCTGCCCTATCGGCTGCAGCCGCCGCGGCAGGCTCGTGTGGACCGGCCTTTTCGGGAAGGATATCCGTCATACCGCCGTACAGCTCCTCCGCCGTACCCGATGAGGGGACGGATTCCCATGGCGCGCTGATATCCGCATCCGCGGCGGATGCCGCAACGGCGGAAAAGTAGCGGACGGCCTCCTCCGGCTTCCGGACAGCGCCCCTGCCCTCCAGCAGGCACAGCCCGGTTTCCAAAGCTCCCTGCACGCAGTCCGCCGCGGATGCGGCAAACCATGAAAAGGCCCGCCTGCTGTCCCGGCTGACGCCTCTCCCGTCCCGACAGCAGAGTCCGATGGCATAGGATGCCTCCGACACGCCGCCCTGCGCCGCCTGCTCGTACAGCTGTGCCGCCCGCGCGTACTGCGTCGGGACGGAGAGCCCGCGGTCATAGCAGAGTCCCAGACGGTACATGGCATAGGGAAGGCCGCCCTGCGCCGCCTGCCCGTACAGGGCGAACGCCCGCGCGATGTCCCGGCGGATGCCGGTTCCGTGCTCAAAGCACAGACCCAGCCGGCAGGCCGCCTCGGGTATACCTGCCTGCGCTGCCTGCCGATAGCATTCCACGGCACTGCTCAGGTTCTGCCTGACGCCGATGCCCCGCTCATAGCAGCTTCCGAGGTTGTTCTGCGCCGGGGCGTACTCCTTTTCTGCCGCCTCGGCATAGAGGTGTGCCGCTTCGGCGGCATCCTGCCTTGTATACAGGCCCTTCTCACAGCATACGCCGAGGCGGAACTGCGCCTCGGGATTCCCGAGCTGTGCGGCAATGCGGTAGAGCCGCACGGCTTCCTTTCCGTCCCGCAGCACGCCCAGCCCCAGACGGCAGCATTCCGCCAGACGCAGCACGGCATCACCGTACCCGCGCTCCGCTGCAAGGCGGTACCAGTACAGCGCGTGCAGCGGCAGAGGCCGGCAGCCCGCGGCGGGAAATCCGCTCTCCAGCATACGGCCCAGCTCATACGCGGCGGCAGACGGATCCCAATCGATCCGGCCGCCTGCTCTGCGTTCGGTCGGGATATCCGTCAGAACGGCATTCAGATGCCTGCTGTCGGAAATTCCGATCCGGCGATAGCGGCATTTCGCCATGCAGTTCCGAAGACGGCGGCGCGAATCGTCATCCGTTTCGCCGCATGCCGTGAGGCCGTCGCCATTCGGACGGCTCCCGCCGGAGGGACGCAGAATTTCCGCAAAATTGTCCTCCCGCATTTTCCGCATGGAAACCATACGGCGCAGGCGTCCGTCGCGGGGAGGCGTGCCCTTTGCACGGGCGGGACGAGGCTCAACCGGACGGATAACCTCTCCCGGCTTCTGCGGGGGAGGCGCGCCGATTCCCGTATCCGGAGGGCGGTAGCCGGTCAGATCGGCGCAGGCGGCGTACAGATCGAAGGCGGCGCCGTACCATTCCGAGGAAGTTGACGCGGCGTCCCGGCGGAGCAGCCCCAGCTGGCAGCGGGCGGGAAGAGACCCCTTGTTTGCCGCGCGGGTAAAGGCTTCCTCCGCAGCCTGCGGATCACGCATCATGCCGATGCCTTCCATAGCGCAGCGGCCGATTTGATAGACTCCGCGGATGTCGCCCGCGTCGGCGGCGCGGCGGAACAGCGCCAGAGCTTCGGCGGGGTCACGCCGGACGGCACCGCCGGAAATTTTTCGGTCGGCCAGCCGCAGCATGGAATCCGGCAGACCCAGCGCGGTGCCCTGCTCCAGCCAGAAAATTTCCTCGCTTTCCAGCCGCGGAACGATTTCGCCTGTGCGGTAGGCATCCGCCAGAGAACCGACCGCCTGTACGGCGGCGGCATACTCCTCCCGACGCTCGAATTTTTCCCCGCCGCACACACGGTGTGCCAGGACGGCCTGCCTTATCAGCTGTCCGTATGCGTTGTCTACGCAGCGTACGGCGGAAAAAGCCCCCGTGCAGCGGCACAGCCGGTTGAGATACAGCCGATGGATGTAGTATGCCGTGCGGGTGCGGTCAGGCGCGCCTTCCCCCGGAAAAGCAATAAGTTCTGCAGTGCTTCCGCGATCGGAGCAGAAGCGGTCATCCAGTGCGTTTTCCGCCAGACTGACGCACAGAACCCGATGCCCACGCCGCAGGAGCAACCGTATGTCCGCCGCGCAGACTCCGCCCGAGGCGGCAGCCGGGGAGGTCAGCACGACGACGGCCTCGGCGGAAAGCAGGAGCTTCTCTCTCTCCTGCCGCGGAACGGATTCGTCCGGCGCTTCGTATCGGAACCCGTATCGGGTCAACTCACTCAGAAAACACCGCACCGTCTCGGCATCGGCATCGGCATGGCTGACGCAGATATAAGGACGCATGGGACTCCTCCTTCCGGGGCGGATGTCGGGATCGGGAAATAAAAAGCCGCCCGTCACCGAAAATTTACCGAAAAGGTCTTTTCAAATCCGCCGATTTGTATTATAATAGGGGCAACAGAAAATATACTCATATTATACTCCCGGGATGGCCGGAATTCAAGTACATTTTGTATATTCTGCGCCGCGCGTCGGATTTTCCGTGCGGCCGGGCGAAAGGACGGATGGTATGAAGAATAAATACGCACTGACGATTGCGGACATCCAGCTGGATGTTCTGTCGGAGGCACCGCGGGAAGAGGTGGACAGGATTTCCGGCATCGTGGACCGCAAGATGCGCGAGATCTACCTGCACAGCCGCAGCTGCACCCGCAATGAGGCGGCACTGCTGTGCGCACTGGAGTTCTGCGCCGAGAGGCTGGAAAATCAGAGCCGCCTTTCCGAGCTGGAGCAGCTTGCCGAAAAGTACGACGAGGTGCTGAAGGTGTTCCGTGACAAGAACCATGAGCTGAACGATGAGGTAAGCAAGCTGCGCAGCGAGAACGAGCTGCTCAGATCCCTGCTGACGGATAAGGACCGCGACGGCGGCGCAAAGGACGAGGCTGCGCCCGTACAGGCTCCCGCCGCCAATCCGGTATCCGCCAAGGAATTCCTGCGTCAGGTCGCGGACGCGCAGTACACGGACGGCGGGGACAGGAAAGAGGAAGAGGAAAAGGAAAAGAAGAAGCCGTCGGCACAGCCCGAAGCGGCCGCAGCCGGCGAGACCGCACCCCGCGAGCGGCGCAGGACGGGCGGCATGTTCGATCTGCTCTCCTTTGACGATGTCTGATTCGGCGGGGAAGCACCTGCCGGAGCTGCTTGCTCCGGCAGGATCTCCGAAGGCACTTGAGGCGGCATTCTGCGCAGGGGCGGATGCCGTATATCTGGGCGGCACGGCGTTTAACGCTCGCATGAGCGCACGCAACTTTGACAGTACCGAGCTGCGGGAAGCGGCGGCGTATGCCCACAGGCAGGGCGGACGGGTGTATCTCACGCTCAACACACTGGTCTATGACCGTGAGATGACCGATGCGGTGCGGGCCGCGTACGATGCCGCCGAGGCAGGTGCGGACGGGCTGATTATCGCGGATTTGGGCGCGGCTGCCTGTATCCGCCGTGCGCTGCCGGAACTTCCCCTGCACGCCAGCACACAGCTTTCGGGACACAATGCTGCCATGGGACGGGCACTTGCCTCCCATGGCTTTTCCCGCTTTGTCATAGCGCGGGAAACACGCCTGTGCGATCTTGCATCGGCTGTGGCGGGCAGTCCGCTGGAGGTTGAGGTGTTTGTGCACGGCGCTCTGTGCGTATGCCATTCCGGGCAATGCCTGTTTTCCTCCATGGTCGGGGGAAGATCCGGAAACCGGGGGGAGTGCGCCCAGCCCTGCCGCCTGCCGTATCGGGATGTGCGCGGGCGGGAGTGCTACCCGCTTTCCCTGAAGGATCTGACGCTTGCCGCCCACATTCCGGAGCTTGTCGGGGCGGGCGCGGCATCGCTTAAAATAGAGGGACGCATGAAAAGCCCGGCCTATGTGGGGGGTGTTACCGGTATATTCCGACGCCTGCTGGACGAGAACCGGGCTGCCGACCGTGAGGAGATCGGCTTCCTTGCCGAGCTGTTCTCACGCGGCGGATTCACGGACGGGTATTTTACCGGGCACATCGGCCACGGTATGACAGGCGTGCGGTCCGAGGCGGACAAGGAACGCTCGGCGGCCGCCGAGAAAAAGGCAGCCGCCGCTCTGAACCCGGCGCGCATTCCGGGACGGCTTCCCGTCAGCGCAAAACTGGTTCTGCGCGAGGGACAGCCTGCCGCTCTGACGCTGACGGCTCCGCTGTTCCGACAGGGGAAGGATGCGGTTTCCGTGACGGCGGACGGCGACATCCCCGCGAAAACCGGCAATTCGGATACCCTGACGGCGGAGGGAGCCGAACGGCAGCTGTCCCGCACGGGCGGAACACCCTACCGCCTGACGGAGGGGGGCTGCGAGGTCGATTCCCCGGAGGGACTGACACTCACGCCCGCGCAGATCAATGCGCTGCGGCGCACGGCACTGGACGCACTGACCGACGCGCGCCTTGCCGGTATGCCCGATGCGGCGGCGGGGAGTCTGCCGCAGGAGGCGCTGCCGCGGATTCTGCCTTTGATTGCAAAAGAGTCGGGGGACTCCGCAGCGGCAGCCGTGAGGCCGGTTTCCTATACGGCCAATTTTGAAAGCCGGGAGCAGATTACGGCTGAGGCGGAGAGATTTTTCTCTGTCTGCTTCCTTCCGCTTGAGAAACGGAGAAATTCCGGGTCGGCTTTCGGTGCTGCCCTGCCGCCGGTCATACCGGACCGGGAGTCCGCATGCGTGCGGAAGGCGTTGGTTGATGCCCTGCGGAGCGGCGTGAGAGATCTGCAGATCGGAAATCCGGGGCACTGGGAGCTGGTGCGGGATGCGCTGGCGGAGGCGGGATTGCCGGAAACCGAAGATGTCCGCCTGTACGGCGGTCTGCGCCTGAATGTGACAAACCTTGCGGCGGCGCGGGAACAGGAAAAAATATGCAGTGAAATTACGGGACTTCCGCTGCGGGGCGTGATTCTGTCGCCGGAGCTGACTCTGCCGCGGCTGCGGGATCTGAGTCGGAACATGCCGTCGGCGTCCGCGATTGTGTACGGACGGATTCCGCTCATGCTGCTGGAAAAGTGCGTTATTCGCGAGCTGTATCCGGGTTCCGCCGATCCGCTCCTGCCGGACGGGTGCGCGGGCGCTGCCTGTTCCGCCTGCCGCCGGGGGGAGGCGGTTCTGCGTGATCGCACCGGGGCACAGTTTCCCGTGCTCCGCTGTGCGGGGCACCGCAATCAGGTGTTCAACAGCCTGCCGGTATCCATGACGGACCGGGAGGATGTGCTCCTGCACAGCGGCATCCTGCGGCGGCATTTCCTATTCACCGTGGAATCCCCCGCGGAGGTGGACGGCGTGATTGCCGCCATGCAGGAGGGAGGACCGGTCGGGAAGGAAGTACGACGCGTGAGATAGCGCACGGCGGATAACGATAACAAAATGTGATATGGAAAGGGATGTGACGGAGCATGAAAATTCTGCTCACAGGCGGCGGAACGGCCGGACACGTCAATCCGGCGCTCGCGATTGCCGACGCAATGAGGGAGCGGGACCCGGAGACGCAGTGTTTGTTTGCCGCATCGGATATGCCGCGCGACAAGGCGAATGATCTGATCCCGCGTGCGGGGTATGAGCTGCGCCATGTCCATATCCGGGGCATGAGGAGGCCTGTCGTGCACCCCGCCAATTTCGCTCTGCCTTTTATCATGTTGCGCTCACGCGCACAGGCGCGGAGGCTGATACGGGAATTTTCTCCCGATCTGATTGTCGGGACGGGCGGATTTGCCTGCTGGCCGGTTGTGGCGGAGGGGGCGGCAGCGGGTATTCCGACTGCCGTTCACGAGTCCAACGCGCTGCCCGGAAAGGCAATCCTGCAGTTGCGGCACAGGGTGGATCGGATATTTGTCAATTTTCCCGAAACGGCCGACAGGCTCGGACTGTCGGAGGGGGAAAAGGACAAGGTAATCCGCGTCGGAAACCCCGTCATGACGGGGTTTCGCGCAGTGTCCCGCGAGGAGGCACGGCGGCAGCTGGGCATAGCGGAGGACACGGTATCCGTGCTGGCTTTCGGCGGCAGTCTCGGGGCGAGCCGTCTCAACGATGCGCTGACGGATCTGGCGGACGTGATTGCGCGGGAATTCCCGCATGTCCGGCTGACATTTGCCGCGGGGAAACGGGATTACGAGCGCACGGCGGAAAGACTGAAGGCCGGTGCCGCCGCAGGCTGTCCCCGCATCCGCCTGCTGGACTATATTTACGATATGCCGGTACGGATGGCGGCGGCCGATCTGGTCGTGTCCCGCGCGGGTGCCATGACGGTATCCGAGCTCTCCCTGCTCGGCAGGGCGGCGGTGCTGGTTCCGTCCCCGTATGTGGCGGACAACCATCAGTTCCGCAATGCGCAGGCATTGGTGCGGGCGGGAGCAGGCGTGTGCGTCGCCGAGGACGGACTGCCGGACGGGGCGTTGACGCAGGCCGTTCTGCCGCTGCTTGAGCGGCCGTCGGAGCGCGATGCCATGGGTCGGCGTCTGCAGGCCGAATTCGCCTGCCCGGACGCCAACGAAAAAATCTGCGGGGAACTGCTGCGTCTTTTGCGGAAGCATCGGTGACGCGCTGCCCGAACGGGAGAAGAAGAGGGGAGGAAAAGAAAAAATGGCTGCTGCGACATGGATACGGGAGCAATCGGAGCGGGTCGGCCGTGCGGTGCATGCGGCACTGGGGAAGATCCGGGGAAAATTCTCCGCGAAGCGCACGCAGAAGGCTGTGCGCCTGCGCGGGTTCAATGAGAAATTCCGCAGGAAGGAATATTTCGGTACGGACATTCCGCTGAAGAAAAGGTTCCGCGGACGACGGTGGCTGTACTGGACGGGGGCGGCGCTGCTTGCCGCACTGATTCTGTCCTCCGCGGTGCTCGGCGTGTCCTCCACGTGGCTTGTGGCGGATATCCGGGTGGAGGGAAACACGCGGTATCGGGCGGAAAATCTGCGGGAGGCTCTGGGCGTCGGAGCAGGGGACCGCATGCTGGGCTTTTCTGCCTCCGACAGCGTAAGGAGCCTGCGGGAGCAGTTTCCGCTTCTGGCGTCCGCGTCCCTGCACAGGGCACTGGACGGAACGCTTACGCTGACGGTCAAAGAGGAGACAAGCCTGCTTTATACGGAGCACTACCAGAATTACTACCTGCTGTCTGCCGATACGCTGCGGGTCATAGCCGTGGAGTCGTCACCGGACGGCTGGAGTGACCTGTCCCCCGTGTATGTCGGCATGCCGGAGGAGGCACGGCTGCGCGTCGGCGAGACACTGTCGTTCGAATTTCTGCCGTATCCGACAGAGGAGGAATCCGGCGATGTCGCCACCTATGAGGTGGATACGGACACGGCGAAGGAAGAGTTTGCCTATGTGGAAACGGTGCGCGCCGCCGTCATGAGCTCCTCACTGGCAGGACGCGTCACGGGGCTTGAACTGAGCGACCGGTATGACCTGTGGTTTCTGCTGGACGGGAAAATCAAGGTGCGGCTGGGCACTTCCGACAAACTGGCCGTAAAGCTGTCGCTGGCATATACGGTGCTGGCAAAGCAGGGCAATGTGACGGAAAAGGCCGTTCTGGATGTATCCGATCCGTCGGCCGTCACCTACAGAGAGGACCCGGATATGACCCTGCCGGACTGGGCAGGCGAGTGACGCACGCGCCCGCGGGACACGGTTTTCAAAAGAACAAAATGTAAACATTTCATAAATTTTTCCAAAACTATTGCTTTTTTTGGCAAAAAAAGTTATTATATAGGCATATACATATCCGGGCACAGCGGGAGTCATGCCGCCTGCGCTGCGGCATGCCCGAGAGAATAATCCGAGCAAGGGGAGGAACAACATATGACTTTCGAACACGACGATACTAACTCGTCAGGCGTAAAAATCAAGGTGATCGGTGTCGGCGGAGGCGGAAACAACGCCGTAAACCGCATGATCAACTCCAACATCAAGGGTGTGGAATTCGTCGCCATCAATACCGACGCACAGGTACTGAAAAAGTCCGATGCCACCATCAAGCTTCCCATCGGTCAGAAGCTGACCAACGGGTTCGGAGCGGGCGCAAATCCGCAGATCGGCGCGCGCGCGGCCGAGGAGTCCATTGACGAGATCAAGAAGATTCTGGAAGATGCCGATATGGTGTTTGTCACTGCCGGAATGGGCGGCGGCACGGGAACCGGAGCGGCTCCCGTTGTGGCACGGCTTGCACGGGAGGCCGGCGCGCTGACAGTCGGTATCGTCACGAAGCCGTTCAAATTCGAGGGCAAGCGCCGCGTGTCGCAGGCGGAGGCAGGCATCAAGGAATTGAGCCAGTACGTGGATTCGCTGGTGGTTATCCCCAACGACTGTCTCTGCGAAATGCCCGATACGCCCCGCATCACCATGCAGAATGCCTTTGAGATCGCGGACGGTGTCCTGTCGCAGGGCACCCGCAGCATTTCCGACCTCATCAATGTACCCAGCTTCATCAACCTTGACTTCGCGGATGTATCCTCCGTTATGAAGGATGCCGGCTACGCGCATATGGGTGTCGGTGTCGGCACCGGCAAGGACAAGGCAGAGAATGCGGCGCGCAGCGCCATTACAAGCCCGCTGCTGGAGACCTCCATTACGGGCGCTCACGGTGTGCTGATCAGCGTGGTGGCTCCTCCGGATGTCAGCCTGGCGGATGTGCAGATCGCATCCACCATGATTTCGGAGCAGGCAGCCCCCGACGCAAACGTCATCTGGGGTGTCAACTTCGACGAGGAGATGGATGATACCATGCGTGTCACCATCATTGCCACGGGCTTTGACAAGAGGGACGGCACGGCAGCTCCCGCTCCCGCAGCCGAGCCTGCGTCCGATCCCGCACCCGCAGCAGAGACCGATTCCGTCGTCGGACAGAAGAAGGAGTCCGCTCCCGACGGGAATACCGCGCGGCAGGATACGGCGGCGGCCGGCAAGAAGACCGACGGTGCGGCAGGCAGGACCGCTGTGAGCAACAAGCTGTCCCAACTGGGCGACGAGCTGAACATGCTGAAGGGAATCCGGTAAGAGAGTTAGAATTTAGATATTCAGATTATGAAGTGATTCCGCACGGGAACCGGGTATAGCCGTGTTCCCGAAAAAAGAACCCCCGTGAGGGATCGGTTCGCCGGATGGCGAAGCGAACCCTCGCGGGGGTTTTGCGTCCGGGCGACCTGCCGTGCCCCGGCAGGGCTGCACAGTGAACAGTTCACAGTGAACAGTTCACAGTGAACAGCTCACAGTGAACAGCTCACAGTGAACAGTTCACAGTGAACAGCTCACAGTGAACAGCTCACAGTGAACAGTTCACAGTGAACAGCTCACAGTGAACAGCTCACAGTGAACAGTTCACAGTGAACAGCTCACAGTGAACAGCTCACAGTGAACAGTTCACAGTGAACAGCTCACAGTGAACAGCTCACAGTGAACAGCTCACAGTGAACAGCTCACAGTGAACAGCTCACAGTGAACAGCTCACAGTGAACAGCTCACAGTGAACAGCTCACAGTGAACCTGTACAACCGTTCACCGCGTACGCGAAAAAACGTCTTTTTGTATAAATAACTTGACAGAAAAGCCGGCACATGCTATAATAATTGTGTATGAGCGGAATATTCCGCTGTATAAGAGCTTCAAATATACGCAAATAAAAGGAGTGATTTCTATGTTGCAGACAATGTTGCCGATAGCCCTTCAGCTGTATTCCGTGCGTGACGATGCCGCAGCAGATCTGCGGGGTACGCTGCAGAAGATCAAGGAAATGGGGTACGACGGTGTTGAATTCGCCGGACTGTACGGGCATTCCGCAGAGGAAATCAAGACGCTGTGCGGGGAGATCGGACTTGTGCCCCTGTCGGCGCATGTTCCGTATGACGAAATGGTGGCGGATCCGGAGGGTGTGCTGGGACAGTACGCGGCTATCGGATGCCAATATGTGGCAATTCCGTACCTGATGCCGGAATACCGTCCCGGGACGCCGGGCTTCGCGGATGTTATCCGGAATGCCTCCGTGCTGGGGGAGGTTGCCAACCGTCTGGGCATGACCCTGCTGTACCACAATCACGATTTCGAGTTTCAGAAAATCGACGGGAAGTACGCGCTGGAGGTGCTGTACGACACCGTGCCCGCCTCCCTGCTGAAGACGGAGCTTGACGTGTGCTGGGTGCGTGTCGGCGGTGAGGATCCCGCCGCCTATGTCCGCAAGTACACGGGACGCGCGCCGGTTGTCCACCTCAAGGATTATGCCGGCGGAAAATCCGAGCACATGTATGAGCTGATCGGCATTGCGTCCGAAGAGCATGCGCCGGAGGAGCATCCGTTTGAGTTCCGCCCCGTCGGATCCGGTGTGCAGGACATGCCCGCCATTATCGCGGCCGCCAACGACGCCGGGGCGAAATGGCTGGTCGTCGAGCAGGATCAGCCCTCCATGGGACTGTCTCCGATGGAGTGCGCCCGCGTCAGCATTGAGTACCTGCGTGGACTCGGGGGGTAACTTTTATGAAATACCACGGGTGGATGCCTGCGGCAGTATTGATGTCCGCGCTGCTGGCGCTGGGGCTTGCGGGTTGTTCGGACAATACCCCCGCCGCCTCCGGAAGCGCAGCGGAAAGCAGTACGGAAACAGAGGCGGACGCATCCGTCACGGAGACGGATGACGGGACGCCGACCGAAAGCCCCACAGAAACCGAACCCGTATCGACGGTTCCGGAGGAAATGACCATGGAACCGACAGAGACCATAGCCGTTATTGCGGACGGCAAGACTTCCTATACGGTTATTCCGGGGGACGGTGCGGCGGACGCCTGCCGCGCCGAGCTGGACTGGCTGTATGCCGTCATGGATGAGAAGTACGGCACGCATCCCGCCGAGGCGGACAGTGCCTCCGGCAGCGGCAGCGTCATTACCCTTTCCCTTGAGGGAAACAGCCATGACTGGTCGGTTTCGGTGGATGCCGAAACCGGAAACATTGCGCTGCGCGGCGGATCCGCCGCCGCTCTGGGGCAGGCCGTCCGCTACGTCGGAACGCAGTTCTGCGGTGCGGCAGACGGCAGCCTGACGGTTCCCGTGAACGGAAGCTATACCTACACCTACGAGACGGACAAGATCGACAACAGCGGCTATCTCACCTATGAAGGGCGGGGCACGGCCGCACCCTCCGATGCGGAAGGGAAGCTTCTGTCGCCCGTATGGCTGGATACGGCCATTATGGTCGAAGTCCGGCTGGACACCGCCTCCATCGGCGGAACCTTCCGGGATTCCTATGACCTGATCGATTTTTACGCCGAGGCGGGCGTAAACGTCATCTGGCTTGACCCGATCTATCAGCGCGGGCCCGGCGGAAACGGCTACGGAAACGTGGGACTGCACACCGTGGAGCCTGCCCTGACGGGAACACAGGATATGGCGGAGGGCTGGGCTATTGTCAAGGATTTTGTGGAGTATGCACATTCCAAGGGCGTGTATATCCTGCTGGATATCGTTTCCTGGGGAACCATGAAGGGCGCACCGCTTGTCACGGAGCATCCGGAGTGGTTTGACGGGGAATCATGGGGCAATGCCGCATTTAACTGGAATTGCGACGAGTTCCGCGAGTGGTTTATCGCGCAGGCGGTTTACAACATAGAATACACCGGCGCGGACGGCTACCGCTGCGACTGCGAGCCGTTTACGGCCGGGTATGATGTGTATGCCGAGATCCGCAGCAGACTGAACCAAAAGGGCATTTATCCCCTGATCATGAGCGAGGACGGCGGCGAGCGGCAGAACGCCTTTGACTGCGAGCAGGACGGCGTGCTGGATTACACCTCCATGACGCGTGGGCAGCTCTACCAGCAGACGCAGGCAAATTTCTACGTGGACGGATACCTGTCCATGGTGTCGTCGGTGCAGAAGGGGCGCGGACTGGGCTCTGCCGCACAGCAGAACAAACGCCGCACGGCTGGTACTTACCGCTACTACACCAACTGCATTACCAATCACGATTACGAGAACCGCAGCGTCTGCGGCAATCGGCTCAAGATCGGATATGCCGCCATCTACGCGCCTTTTATTCCCGTGTGGTATATGGGTGACGAATTCGGCGTATCGGATAAAAACGCTGTCCTGTACAATGTGACGGTAGATTACAGTCAGATTGAAACCAACCCGGAGCAGGGACTGTTTTTTGAGGATGTCAAGCGTATGATTGCCATCCGCAGGGCATATCCGGATATTTTCAACTACTTCCCGCTCAGCCATCGGGATTCCAATATCTGCAAGGTAACCGTCAACGGATTTACGGACAAAAAGACGGACAACTATGCCCGCTACATGGGCGGCAGAATGGTTATTGTGGTTGCCAATAACAAAGAGGAACAGACCGGTGTCTGCACGGTTGAAATTCCCTTCTCGGACGGCTTCACGCAGCAGTATTACAACTACCGCGTGACGGATCTGCTGACCGGACGCGTGGTCGCGGTCGGGCGCGCCGACACGGTGAACAATTTTGCCGCAGTCGTGCCCTACGAGTATTGCGGAGTTTTCCTTGTGGAGGGGATTGACCCCATATCGGAATAAAGAGTTCCTCAAAAAGAACAGCGTTGTGATGACATGAAAGCAAACTTTCATGGAAGTTTGCTTTCATGAAAGAAGCCTTTATTGTACCTTTCTTGTGGTGTTCCAAAAAATTCATATAAATCGGAGGTATTGTTATGAAAACCGGCGTTCGTTTTATCGCGACCATTTAGCAGCTGTTTTGCTTCAATTGTTTTCTCTTCCGATGAGTGTCACCGCACTGGAAGCATTGACTGACAGCTCCGTGCAAGAAAATCAGTGGGAACCCGCATTTGCATCGGCAGATGCCGAAGTGTTGTTCAAAACCGCAAAACGTGAGACGCAGGAAGTGTTCCTTGCAGACAGAACTGTAGCGTCACCGGGATTTCACTTTGTTGTCGGAGACAATCTGGATGTGGATGCCCTGTATACACACATCAATAATGTTCAGCACGGTAGAAAGGACACGGTTACGCCTGCCGAAGCGAGCAATGACGTTACGCCTTCCGGTACGGGCAATAACGATTATTGGATTACATATGCCTGTGCATATGTCATAATCAACAAAAGAGGTGATTGCGAATTTTTACTCGTTTGGCTATGATGATGAATTTACGGATGAGGACATTCAGGAGTTACTGAAGTTCCATACATCAGAAGCTTATGTAAACAAGTGGTTCACTGAATTTTCCAACGAACGGGTGGCACAATTTCCGGCAGAAACCGCTGAAATGGCAAAAACTTTGGGTGAATCCGTCTCTGCTGAAAATGAGATCGAGGTTGCGGCGGAGAGCGGTCAGGGTTAGCATGCTCCGATTTCAGGAATTTCGGTTAGTCAAGCACAAACTACAGGGTTCAAGTATGGTTATTACCATCCCAACTCTTCTACTTCCGTCCGTCTTGTCGTCTACAAGTACACGCATAAAGTGGATGCACTATGAAAGCGCATACTACAACTGACACCTCCATTAAAAAGCCGGTGCTGGTAACGTCGGTTCTCATCGTTACAGCTGTCACGGCTGTCTGTATTGCACTCCGGATACCTCATATCATTCTGTGGTACACCTATTTTATCCCTTCATTGATACTTGTCACAGCCCGCTATTCGGCTGAAATGCGCGACAAGGCTTCCTTTTTGGGAAACTCTCTTCCGCTGGTCGTCATAGTCGGAACCCTGCTGTATTTCCCCTGCATGAATCTGTACCTTGCTTTCTACGATCTTATTCGCCCTGACAGTTTGGAAATTGACTATCCCGCTTTGAGGTGGGCGTACCACCTGCTTGTCTGCATAATTCTCGTGCTGGTACTGATTCCGGTCTGCTTGCGCTGCAGGCATGCATGGAGTGCCTATGTGGTATGGGGTGTGCTGAATGTCGGCGCCGTGTTTCTGTACGAATTGCTCCCGCAGAGCACTTTCTCCCTGAGAGTTTTTTGCGGCGCAGCGTGCGCGGTTATTGCGCTGCTCTGTGTCCTGTCGGCAAAATGCCGGAGATGCAAATGCTGACTGCCGCTGTCTGCGGGGACAGCTACCCATTTATTGATCTTTTGCAAAAAAGATATATAACCCTCAAAAAACAAATCATTCAAAGGAGACTACGGATATGGCAGAAAAAATGGATGCCAAACTGGACTACGCCAACCAGAAGGTTGAGCAGGTCGTTGATACCAAACGCAAGCTGCGCGTCGGTATCATCGGATGCGGCTGGATTGCAGGCGCACACATTGATTCCTACAAGAGAATGCCCGACGTCGAGCTGGTCGCGGGATGCGATCTGATTCCCGGCAAGGCTGCCGCCTTCTTCAAGAGCAACGGCGTGGAGGGCGCCAAGACGGATTACGCCTCCCACAAGGAAATGCTGGACGATGAGAGCCTGCATCTGGACGCCGTGTCCATCTGCACCTACAACCGTCAGCATGCCATCCCCGCTATTTACGCGCTGAGCAAGGGCGTGAATGTTCTGCTGGAGAAGCCCTTCACCGTCACGCTGGACGAGGCACTGGAGGTCATGAAGGCGGAAAAGGCGAGCGGCAAGGTGCTGTCCATCGGCTTCCAGCCCCGGCTTGATCCCAACATGCAGATGATCAAGAAAATCGTCGATTCCGGCGAGCTGGGCAAGATTTACTACATCCAGACCGGCGGCGGACGCCGCCGCGGCATTCCCACCCCGTTCCCGGAGGTTACCTTCATCCGTGACGAGACCGCCGGACTGGGCGCACTGGCAGACATCGGCTGCTACTCGCTGGATATGGTGCTCAACGCAATCGGATATCCGAAGCCGCTGTCCGTGACCGGCTACAAGAGCGATTTCTTCGGTAAGGATCCCAACACCTACCCGGATCATCCCGAGTATGCGCAGAAGTTCGGCGTAGATGATTTCGCCGCTGCGTTCATCCGTCTGGAGGGCGGCATCATTCTGGACTTCCGCATCGCGTGGGCCATGAACATCGACACCCCCGGTGACACCATTATTCTGGGTACCAAGGGAGGTCTGCGCATTCCCTCTACCGACTGCTGGAACGGTACTGTCGGCGGTCCTATGACCATTTACAAGACCATCGGCGGTGTCAACTACGAGACGCAGGTACCGATTATCAACGACGGCGGTCCTTCCCTGTTCGACCGCAAGATCCGCTCCTTCCTGGACGCCTGCAAGACGGGCGGAAAGGCTCCCGTTCCCTCCTCTCAGATTATCTACAACCAGGCTATTCTGGACGGCATTGCCCGCTCCGCAAAGCTGGGTCACGAGATCGAACTGGAGATCCCGGAGATCTGATATCCTCAAAGAAGAAAAAGGAATCCCGGCGCGAAAGCGTCGGGATTCCTTTTTCTTTCAATCTGAAAGATGAAATTTCAACCTAAAAGATGAAAAAGGAGAGCCGGCTTATAGCCGACTCTCCGCAAAGCAGGTCAAATCAATTCCGGTCAATGCTTTTTCCGAAGCGAGACGCCCACACCCGCAAGAATCAGTGCGGCAACGCCCACTGCGGACGCGCCGACAACGGAGGCGCAGCCGGATTCCTTCTCGGTTTCCGTCGAGTCGGCAGTTGTCACAGCGGTCGTATCGTCTGCAACCTCCTCGGTCTGCGTTTCGGTAGCAGCCTCGGTAGCGGTTTCCGTTTCCGTTTCCGTCTCGGTAACGGTGGCGTCATCGATTGTTTCGATGGTTGCGGTTTCGTCGCTGTCACTGTCACCGCTCAGAGCCTTTGCCATGCTGTCGACCTTCGCCTGTGCGTCAGCGGTCAGGCCCGCGACGAGAATGGCGTTCCGCAGTCCGGTATCGCTCTCCTGGCCGTCCGCAACAAACAGGATATCGTCAACAACCTGAATCCGAACGATGCAGGTTCCGTAGGGTTCCTCGTACTTGACGGTGGCGATCTCGCTCATATCGTCGTCATTGTAAACCTTGATGACTGTTCCGCTCTTGCTTCCGAGCAGGATGTATTTGCCGGCATGGCAGATGGAATAAGCGTTGTCGTTCAGGTAGGAGGCTGCGCAGGCGGATCCGTCGGGCGCAATCTTCATGAGACCCTTCGAGCCGTTGTCAAATTTGACGCACAGCCAGATGACGCCGTCGGAATCAACAGCCATGTAGTACCCTTCGTCCAGCTTGCCGACCTCGCCGACAACCTGGCAGTCGTCATCGGAGAAAATAATGCAGCCGTTGGTGCCGAAGTCCTTGTTCAGAACGGGCTTGGAGGGATCGGTGACATCATAGCAGTACAGCGCGTCGTAGTCGTAGTTGAGCATCAGGTAGCAGTAGTACTTCTCACCGACCTTGGCGACTTCCACACCGTTGACGCCGACATGCAGACCGTTTGTATCGCCGGGCTTGTCGCCAAACTGGTACACGGGACCTTCCCAAAGTTCATCAAACGTTTTGGTTTCGTCGTTGATGTGAGCGATGCCCAGAGACACGAGGTTGTAGTTGGTGGAGAAAGCGAAACCGCAGTAGACGTTTCCTCTGTCGTCTGCCGCTATGCCTTTTGCATGGGAGAAAGGACCGACGTCAATGCTCTGATCCTGCTCCGAGTCATGGCGGTAATACACATCGGTAACGGTTCCGGTTGCGAAATCAAACAGAGCGCAGCCGCGGAAAGTCGTGCCGTTGAGGTGTCCCATCAGAGCGTACTTGCCGTCCGGCGTTACGCTGAAGCCTCTCATCGACCACTGGCAGTACTGAAGCTCTTCGCCGTCCATTTCGGGGACTTCCTTCCAGATGCCGTCGTAGTTTTCGTAGTCACTGTTCAGTTCGGAGAAGAAGTACTCTCCTTCCTGATACACAAGGGCCTTCAGTTCGATTTCGGACCAGGTGCTGTCGCTTACGCTGTCGCTCAGTGCGGAGGATGGAATTGTTGCGATACCCACCGTCAGCAGCATGGACAGACACAGCAGAATCGGGATAATCTTTTTCATGCTCATGGATTGTTTCTTCCTTTCCGGTTTGCAGTTTCGGCAGGCCGTACGGGAGGACACCGTATGTCCCCGCGACGGAGCGGTCGCCTGTTCCGGCAGTGTATCATAGATATGTTACAAATCATAGGAAAAGTTAAGAACTTTTCGTGAACAAGCCACGAAAATACTCATTTTCTACAAAATTGTACAAAATCAGCAATGTGCTGTAGGTAAAAATGACGGTGAAATTGTGCGTCCGTTCGCAAAAAAACTCCCGCAGAACACATCGTCTGCGGGAGATTTTTATCGGGAAAATCGACGGTTCCCTTATGCCTGCATAGCATTGAGAGCCTTGGTGAACTCGCTCTTCTTGTGTGCGGCGCAGTTCTTGTGGATGATGCCCTTCGCAGCGGCAACATCGATCTTCTTGCAGGCAACCTTGTACAGCTCCTGCGCGGTGGCCATATCATTGGCAGCGACTGCAGCGCAGTACTTCTTGATATCGGTCTTCAGCGCGGTCTTGAACATCTTGTTCTGCAGGGTCTTTGTCTCGGTGACACGCACGCGCTTCTTCGCGGACTTGATATTCGGCATGACAGCTTCCTCCTCATAGAATGATTTCTATGCTCACGTCCCGCTTCAACTGAGAGGGTGTGCCGCAGGACTCACATATACCCTTGTATCATACCACAATTCTCTGCAAATTGCAAGGGGTTTTGAAAATTTTCCCTCAAAAATTGCAGCCGCATATTCCTATCCGATCGGTTCCTCGTCGTCCTCCGTATCGGAGATGTCGCTCTCGGCCGGGCGGTACGGGTTGTCTGTTCCCTGCCGGTAGTAAATGTAGGATTCGCCGTCCTCATACACGACCAGCAGGTAGCCGTCCCGCTGCTTGCCCGCGCTTGCCTTGACGGTGTACACGGGGAGGCTGTATCGCAGTGCGGAAAGACCTTCCGGCTTGATTTCGCCGAGCAGATCCCCCTGCGCATAGACGGAGGCCGATATGCCGGGGGCCCCTACTTCGGCGGCAAGATAATACACCGTCCCGTCATACAGCAGGCTGTCCCGCTGCGCCTCCCCCGTTCCGCCCCACGCGGCGGCGTTCTTGTAGTGGTGCAGGCAGATCCAGTGCAGCCCGCCCAGGAGCAGGGCAAACAGCAGGAAAAAGCAGATTCCCCGCGCGAAGAGGGGCATGCCGCGGCGCGGCCCGGAGTTCGGCGCCGTCATGCCGTCTTATCCGGCGCGCTGCCGTCGGCGGCATCGTGCGCCAGCAGTCCCAGATGATCCATCCAGTACAGCACATGGGAGGCGAATCCGTGATTGCAGGAGGCGTAGTCGCCGACATTCTCCCACAGCGTCCCCGTTTTGTCCGCCATGTAGGTGAAGTAACCCCGGATGTTGTCGTACAGCTCTTTGCGGAAGCCGTAGCGATCCAGCAGGTCAAGCCGCAGATAGTTGCCGATGAAGGCGTTGGCGGGGTAAATCTCGGGATACAGTCCCCGTGCGGCGCGGTCGTAGCCGAAGTCATGCAGGAGCGTTTCCCAGAGCCACGGGTGGCTGTCCGGCGTGGCGACTTTGCAGAAAAAGGCGTAGTACTGGCAGGACTCGGTACGCTCGCCCGAGAGACGGAGCTTTCCGTCCCGCCGCAGGGCGTTGTCGCAGAAGAAGCCGGATTCGGTCATGGACATTTCCCGGATGGTCTTTCGCAGGGCCTCGGCTTTTTCCGTCAGCGCACCGTCACCGTACAGCTTCCCGCAGGTTTCAAGCAGCAGGGCATACAGCATGTTGGAGGGGAAGGACACATCCTGCACCAGCTCGTTGGATTTCGACCACTCCACAAACACCCATGCCTTCAGACCCTCCAGCAGGCCGAACTCGTTCTCAAAGGGAGCAAAGTAGGCAAGCAGGGCATACAGGCGTTCCCGCGCACTGTCCACAAGAGCGCGGTCGCCTGTCCGCATCAGGTACTCGCCCATTTCAACACCGTACCACATGGCCCAGTTGGGAATGAAGTTGCCGCTGTTGTGGTCGGACGGGTAGCACATGGGCAGCATGCCGTCGGGGAGAAATTCAAAGTGATCCGGCAGAAGGAAATTCTGCAGGAAGGCGCGCTCGACATCGGAACGCCCGGTCAGGACGCGCTCGACGCGCGAGGTGAAGAAGCTGTCGCACAGCCATCCCGCGCGCTCGCGGGAGGGGCAGTCCATGTAGATGTCAACCGTGTTGGCGCGGAAGGTTTCGACGGCAGCGTTATAGATGCGGTGCATGGCGTCGTCGTCGCCGGCAAAGCGTGCCGTGATGCGGTCGGCGGGGAAGGCGATGTGGTAGAGGCGCAGGTTGCGGACGGTAACGGCGCAGTCCTTGGCGGACAGACGCAGGTAGCGCATGACATACGGTTCAGCCGTAACGAGGCTGTACCGCCCCGCCCGCACGCCGATCCGGATGATGTTGGAGGTGCCCATGCGGAAGGGATTGAGAGTCCCGTTAATCACCTCGTCAAAGGTCAGATACAGGATGCCGTCGCCTGCCGCCTCGATGTCCAGCGCCCACACGCCGGTATAGTTGCAGCCCATGTCAAGGTCTGCCCAGTCGTCGACCGGAAGCGAGATGACATCCGCGGGAAGCGAGACCTCCGTGCCTGCGTCGTAGTCGATGCGGCCGACCTCAATGTGGGAGGCGCAGTCCAGCTCCTCCGGGCGGTATCCGAAGAAGATATTGCTGATTCCGGATATTTCGCGGCTGTTGTAGTAGGACGCCTTGTCGGAGTAGGTCATGTGCCCCGTGCGGATAATTCCGAGCGGGCGCAGCGGCTCGTTGTCGGAGTACGGCATATCCCGGCAGAGGAACCGTCCGGCCACGGCAGGTTCGACGGCGACGGGAAGGACTGCGGTGTGGGGATCGACCTCATAGGAGAAAGCACCGGGGCGCAGATCGTAGCTCTCCGTCATGGGACGCTGGAAGGAGTAGCGCTGCACGCGGCGTATGCGTTCCCCGACGCCGTAGGCGGTAAAGGAGGAGCCGCCGTCCGCGCCGGTTGCCGCCAGCACCCGTTCACCCGCCGTGATTTCGGCGCACAGGAAGGAGGGCTGGTTGAGCGTGGCGAAGGAATTGACGTTGTAGCCGACCGTGCGCAGGCAGACGCGGTTGACCGGGGCGGTCAGATACGGGGTCAGGTCGTACTCGTCCACACGGAAAAATCCGTGAGCGCAGCGGGCGGGGCCGTGCGCGGCAAACTGTCCGTTCACCAGCAGGATGAAGGAACAGGAGGCTGCCGCCGCCAGACGGACGGATTCCCCGGCGGGAAGGGAGGACAGTGCGATATCGGCACAGAAACTGACTGTGCGGTTCATTGTGAGCGCACTGCCGGCCTCCCAGACCGGGCGTGCCGCGCGGAAGCTGTATTCATGAAGCTGCATAGTTTGCTCCTTTTTCAATGTTCGATTTTACGGTGCCGCCCGCCGCGCATGCCGCGGCAGACGTCCGTTCTGTCGGTATCATGATATCACAATGCGTCGCGGTTGTCAAGCCGAACGCGGATTTTTGCCCGCCCGGCGAGAGCCTTTGCCGTCCCTCTTTTTTTGCTTTTTCCTCTTGCAATCCGTTCGGAAAGCATGTATAATATGGACAAGAAAAACCACACAGGAGATACGCATGTCAGACAAAGACAAGGAAAAGGAAAAAGAGAATCAGAGAATGCGGCATATCCGCAATTTCTCCATCATAGCACATATAGACCACGGAAAATCCACATTGGCGGACCGCATTCTGGAGCGCACCAATACGGTAAGCGAACGGGAAATGGAGGCTCAGGTTCTGGATAACATGGATCTGGAACGGGAGCGCGGCATCACCATCAAGGCGCGCGCCGTGCGGCTAAATTATACGGCGCCGGACGGGGAGGTGTATGAGCTGAACCTCATCGATACCCCCGGGCATGTGGACTTCAACTACGAGGTGTCCAGATCGCTCAACGCCTGCGACGGGGCCCTGCTGGTCGTGGACGCGACGCAGGGAATCGAGGCACAGACGCTCGCCAACGCCTACCTTGCAGTGGACGCGGGGCTGGAAATTGTTCCCGTTATCAACAAAATCGATCTTCCCTCGGCGCAGGTGGAGCAATGCCGGAAGGATATCGAGGATGTAATCGGCATTCCGGCCGATGGCTGTCCTGCCGTGAGCGCCAAGACGGGGCTCAACATTCAGGACGTCATGGATGCCATCATCCGCGACATACCCGCCCCGCGCGGTGACGGGGACGCGCCGCTCAAGGCGCTGATTTTCGACTCATACTATGATAGCTACCTCGGCGTTGTAGTCAATATCCGCGTCATGGACGGTGTTCTGCAAACGGGTGACAAGGTTCTTCTCATGTCCACGGGCGCCGTTTTCGATGTGGTGGATGTCGGAACGCTGGAACCGTTCGGACTGCAGTCTACCGGCAGGCTGGCGGCGGGAGAGGTCGGCTACTTTACGGCTTCCATCAAGTCGGTCGGGGACACCCGCGTGGGCGATACGGTTACGCTGGCGGACAATCCCACAGAGACCCCCTGCCCCGGCTTCAAGGCGGCACAGCCGATGGTTTTCGCCGGTATATACCCCGCGGACGGCGCGCGCTACGGGGATTTGCGTGACGCGCTTGAAAAGCTGCAGCTCAACGATGCGGCGCTGACCTTCGATCCCGAGACATCCGTTGCGCTGGGATTCGGGTTCCGCTGCGGTTTCCTGGGACTGCTGCACATGGAGATCATAGAGGAACGGCTGGAGAGGGAGTTCAATCTCGACCTGATTACCACGGCGCCCAGTGTCGTCTATGAAATAAAAAAAACCGACGGGACGGTCGTCACG
>CAVDLN010000004.1:0-13920 GCA_963609805.1 Erysipelotrichaceae bacterium
CAGGTTGAGCACCATGGGCTCCTCATTGAAGGCAAGCGCCTGCCTTGCCGTATCGGAATCCCCGACCTCCCCCGCGATCAGCCGCAGGGAAAAGCTGCGCTCGCCCTGCTCCATATGTTCGCTGTCGCGATCCTCCGGCATGACATGCCGATCCCCGATCGGATGCGCCGTATAGCCGGGCGAATGCAGCAGCGTCAGATACACGGTTCCACCCTCGAAGGAGGAGCCGTAAATGCCGCGGTTCAGCACGCTCAGGCGCGCACCGCAGGGCGATGTGACGGTCAGGTATTTCTGCCCTACCTCCTCACGCCCGCCGCCGTGCATCGGCTCCTCCCCGAAGGCGGTCTCCACGGCCGGGGAAGGATCCGGCAGTGCCTGCGGCAGACGCAGCTTGATCATGCGCCTCTTGGTGCGGTTGGCAATGCGGATGTCCAGATCGATCTGCGGTGCCAGACGGGAAACGGCGTAGCGCACCACGGCGGCGGATTCCTCATACCCGAATACCGCCTCCGCGACAACTCGCACCTCTCCGTCCTCGATGATGCGGACGGACGGAATCACGGTATCCAGATCGGAGCAGCGGGAACCCTCCGCGTCGGACAGAAGCTCAAAACTGCCGACCTTCTCCGTCCATGAAGTGCGCGTCATGCCCCAAGAATCGTCAACGTCCCGCATGACATCCAGTGCGCCCGCACCCGCGCCGAGGTACTCCCTCCCGCGGACGCACCAGCGCTCGATAAGGCCGGTCGATCGCCCGATATCCACGGTCATCAGCGGTGTCGCAATCCGCAGCACCCCCTGCCCGTTCTCATCGGTCTCCATGTAGGCAGAGCCGTCCTTCGCCGGCTTTTTTTTCAGCTCGGCAAGCCTGCAGTCAAAGCGGTTCATGGACATGGGCGCCAGCGTGGCGCGGAATACCGCCCGCTTGCGCCAGTCCAGCGGCAGATTGGAGTATTCCTTCTCACACTGGGACGGCAGCTTTTTCCCGTCCCGGTACACGATCGGCAGCATGCAGCTGCCGCTCCAGTTCTGGTCGGCCAGCATGAACTCGCAGGATATATCCGTATCCACGCTCCACGGGTGTGGATTGTAAACAAGAACGGGGATTTCCCCCGGCGCGGCCTCTGCCTGTCCGGCTGACAGCGCCATAAAAGCGCGCATTCGCACGCGGGAAAGCAGCTCCAGCGCGTGATCCAGCATGCGGACGGCATCCTCCTCGGCAGGCCGTATGGACGTGCCCGGCAGAACGTCGTGGAACTGAACCGTCAGCATGTCATAGAGCGCCTCGCCGAACTCCTTCTCCGGATACTGCATCAGCCCGAGCAAAACCGCATGGGATGCCATCTTTTCCGCCGAAAACAGGCTGTTCTCGGTCAGGCGGTACTTCTGCTTGACCCGAACCTGACTGGTATAGCATCCGGGTGCCCACATGGTCAGGTCCCCGCAGTGCTCCGGCAGAGAACGCTCTCCCGACGCCTCCTCCGACCGCACATCCGCGAAATATGCCTCCGGCGTGGAATGCAGCACCGTCACGCCTGCCGCCCTCGCCTCGTCTATGAACGAATTGATGGCGCGGATATCCTCCCGCGACGGTCCCCCGCCGTGGTTTCCCACGCCCCACAGGCAGAATCCGAGCGGCTCCGCATCCGTCAGGGCCTCCGTCGTCGGGCGAATTTTCCCCATGGCGTTGCCCAACGCCGTACCGTACCCGCCCTGCGACCGCTGCGCCATAACGGAAGACCCGTCATAGCCGACCCAGCGGAAGGTTTCGGCGGGCAGATGGCAGTGCCCCTCATCCGGCCGGCAGAACAGGTAACTGTCATACCCCGTTCCGGCAAGAATCTGCACCAGCCCTCTCGTGTGCCCGAACGGGTCGAAATTGATGGCTGTCGTCGGCTCCGCACCGAATTTTTCCCGGAAATAGCGGCGTCCCTCGGAAATCTGCCGCACGAACGCCTCTCCGCTCGGCATATTGCAATCCGGCTGAACATGCCAGCCGCCCATGATATGCCATTTTCCCAGACGCACAAGATCGCGGATTTCCGTGAAAAGT
This sequence comes from Erysipelotrichaceae bacterium, assembly GCA_963609805.1. Classification (GTDB taxonomy): domain Bacteria; phylum Bacillota; class Clostridia; order Oscillospirales; family CAG-272; genus CAMEON01. Next base: position 2,054 of record CAVDLN010000004.1, read on the forward strand.
GCGGGATCGTATTCCTCGATCCACCGGTAAATCAGTGCCTCGTTGTGACAGAATATATAGTTGTCAAACTCCCGGCAGAAACGCGCCGCGCATCGGAACGTTGCTATCGCCGAGGCGCAGCCCTCCTCCCATTGCCATTGCCAGATGGGATCGAGATGGGCGTTGCTGATAAGGTGCATGGTTTTGTTCATAGCGGTCTCCTTCCCGGTTCAATTTTCCTTCCGTGCCCTGCCGGCGGAATCCGGCGTCCCGGTTACAGCTCGACAGACACCATGCCGTGCAGCGTAAACTCCGGAACCGTATAGCGCACGCACCCGTCCCCACAGACAAACGGCAGTTCCGTGCCGTCCGGAACCGATGTCACCCGCCGCGGAACAGCTCCGCCGGGCAGACGCAGGGTGACGGAAACATTCCGTATCGGGACAGCATCCTCGATGACCTCCGCACGTCCGCGCTGCTTTGTCACGGCATACAGAAGGTGCTGAACGTAGCGGTTCTCATGCTCCTGATACAGCAGGGTAGTCACGCCGTTTGACGGCAGATCGGTTTCCAGTGTTTTCTCACTGCCGAGCAGTACGTCCAGCATGTCGCACACCATCTGTTTCTGGTGGTAGGCTCCGTTGGCGCGGTACTCGTCGAATATATACCATGCGATGTACCCTATGCGCCCGTCCGCCGACAGCACGCAGCCGGGGCGGCTGGTATCGGGGTCATTGGGCGTGTAAAAATGCGAGCAGAAATGCCGCAGTGAACGGTTGAAGTAGGAATCCTGCATATCCGCCATCACGCGGACACCGTCCGACGTACGGGTCGAACGACCCCGCCTGTACATCAGGTACGCGGCACGCCCGTTCCCTTTCATGTCATAGGTCGGGCAGAGGTACGTGGAATCGTGCGGATTCTCCCCCTCGTCCGTCACCCCGAAATCGGCAAAGAAGCCGTCCGAATCCGTCCTGCGGCCGCTTTCCCCGGACAGCAGGATTCTGCCGCCCCCGGCGATGTACGCCTTCACCCGCGCGGCCAGCGCCTCGTCAAAGCGCACCGTATCGGGGAAAATAATCAGCTTATAGGCGGAAAAGTCGCAGTCCCGGTCAATGACGTTGTACAGATACTTCCCCTCCAGCAGCATGCGGTTCGCGCCGATATCGGGGCAGATGTGCTGCGTCTCCTCCGTGTAGGTGGTAAACAGAGCTATATCCGCCACAGCCCGCGCACCGAAGCACCACGGCTCGCGCTTCTCGACCTCCGCGTACGCCGATCCGATCAGGCGGTATGTGGCGGGGTCAAACATTCCCAGCGGGTGCAGCTGATCCCCGACGGAGCATCCCGCCCCCATCGCCAGCGACAGTCCCGTCTCGTAGCGCAGCGCATTCGGGTGCTTGTACCCGCCGAACTCGCCCCACGACGTATGGAATTTTCCGGTCATGCCGATAAACTCCCGTCCCAGCACGCGGCAGTACGCCGCCGAAAGCGGGAAGTGATCATACCCCCAGCCGCCGGTCGGCAGGGATTCCAGCTCCAGATGCGCCGTGTTGGCGAACACCCACGCGCGGTCGTTGCGGGGCAGATTGCCGCAGTTGTGGAACACCGGCATGGACGAATCCATCGCCGCGACCGTTCCGTTGACAGCGTCGGTGAACTTCGTGTACACCATGCGGGCGTGCCGTCGGACATCGGCGGGGTTTTCTGGATTCATGCCTGCTTTAAGCATGGAATTGATGCAGACAGGACACACGCAGGGTGTCGGCGTGCAGATGTCCGTGAAAATGCCGCCGATTCTGTCGCCGTACATTTCCATAATCTCGGCAATCTGCGCGCAGAGGTATTCCAGATACGCGTCATTGTTGAGGCAGAGCTGATGGAAGTGCGCGCCCAGCAGGGTGTTGTCTCCGCCGACCACAACATTGCGGTATTCCGGGTGTGCTACAGCCATATGCTCGTCAAAGCCGGCGGAAACATAAACCTGCGCACGGACGCCCATCTCCCGGCACACGGCCAGCTGACGCCCCAGCAGATCCGTTGTCAGCGTGGGATGCTGCGGCACGATTGCGGACGGATAGTAGGCCCATCCGTGGTGGCACTTTCCGAACAGCGTTATGGAGGAAATATGCCCGACGGTCAGCGCCTGTCTGAAATCCTGTTCGGAAAAACGGCTGCCCACGTCCGGCATGTCGTCGCCGGTATGAAAATCCAGATGAACCTGTCTCAGCGGCAGATAGCTCATATTCTGCTCCTTTTTTCACGCATGGTGGGAGAAATCAGCGGTTTCTCAGAATTCGGTTACGTAGCGGATAGCCTCACGGATCCAACCCGCGACGGCAGGGACATCCAGATCGGGCCGACCGACCCATGTTTCCTTGTTGGCAAGAGACAGTCCGTGCACGCCGGACGGATACACGTGGTACTCGAACGGAACCCCCGCCTCCGCCATCGCATTCACATACAGCAGGGTATTCTGAATCGGGACGGCTCCGTCGTCAAAGGTATGCCATACAAAGGCGGGCGCCGTATCGGCATCCACATGCTTCTCCACGGACCAGCGTTCAATCGTCTCCGGCTCCCCGCCGTGACCGCCGCTGACGGTATCGATGGAGCCGAAATGCGTACGCGCGGTTGCCGTGATGACCGGGTAGCAGAGCACCGTGGCGGTGGGCTTCCAGATTCCGTAGGGTGCGTCCCCCATGGCGGCAAGCACGGCGGCGTCCTTCCACATGGTGCCGCAGCAGGCTGCCACATGCCCGCCGGCGGAAAAGCCCGTGATGAATACGTATTTCGGGTCTACATGGTATTTCTCCGCATTCTCCCGCACATGGCGGACAGCCGTTGCGGCCTCGATCAGCGGGGCGTTGTCGCGTGCCTTTTCGTTGATGGAGTAGCGCAGAATAAATACGTTCAGCCCCGCGGCGAAGTACTGCAGCGCGACCGGCTCCGATTCCCGGTCGGACAGAAACTGATAGCCGCCGCCCGGGCAGACTATGATGGCTCTGCGGGCATTGATGCGCAGTTCTTCAAACGGTTCATGTATATAGGTAGTCAAGGTGCAGTCCGGATAGGCGGCAGACAGTATAAAGGTTTCGGTTGTCATGGTTCAAAATCCTTTCCTTTGTCGTGTGCGGACGCCGCATCGGCGCCGCCCGGTTCATTGTAGCATATTGCGCGAAAAAGTGCAAGGGCTGCGGAAAATTTTTCGTCTGTGTGCGCCCTGTGCGATTGAAAAAAGCTCCCCGCTTCCGCGGGGAGCTTTTTTCATGCTATCTTTTTTCAGGATTTTACGGTTATGGTGCCTTCGGCGACATTGACCACGCCGGGACAGTTCGTGACATCCCCGCCGCAGGACACGGTCAGTTTGGCGGTTGCCTCAACGGTTATGCTCTGAGCTGCCTGCAGGGCGTCATCGGAGCAGCTGATATCCAGCACCGCATCCTCGGCAATCAGGATGTATCCCTTGCCTTCCTTGACTTCCTCGTCCGACTTGAGGGCGTCCTCGCCGCCGGACAGCGTCAGCTTTCCGCCGGATACCGTCACGCTGTTGTTCCCTTTGATGATGTTGTTGGGAGCGCTTACGGTAATGGTTCCGTTTGAGATTTCCAGATCCTTCGAGCACCCGATGCCGTTGTTGTAGCTGCCCTCGACAATCAGGGAACCTTTTCCCTTGATTTTGAGGTCACAGTCCGCATACAGGCAGGCGTTGGGCTTCGTCTCGGTCGGATCGGCGTAAACATATGTTTTTGCGTCGGTCAGGCGGTTGACCGATCCCTCCGCCAGCTCAATCACGCATTTATCCGCGCTTACAAGGTATACCGGCGCACTCGTCGACGACGATGCCGTAAAGTTGTTGAATATCAGCGTCACGCGCTCGGTCTTTTCCACCCGGACGCGCAGCTGTCCGTTGCTCAGATCCCCCGTCAGCTCGTAAGTGCCTGCCTTGACAATGACAAACGCTCCGTCCTCGGTCAGGACGGCTCCCTCCGGCGCGCCGCTCAGCGACTGTCCGCTGAAAGTCAGTTTTACCGTCTGCCCATCGGTCGGGTTCACGCTGCCGGTCTCTGTCCCGTCCTGCTTGCCTGCCGTCCCGGAATCCGCGGCGGAAGCATCAGCCGCCGTTTCGGCTTTCGATGCGGTATCGGTTTCATCGGACCCCGCCTTGTCGCATCCGCCGAGCGCCAGCAGAGCAGCCAGCACCGCCGATGCGATTACAATCCACTTCTTCATCTTTCCTTCTCCTTTTTCTCTGCCGCGCAGCGGCTGTACCGTGCGGACGGCAGTCCACGGGTCTCCGGGGAAGAGCTTACGGTGTTGTCTGACTGTCGGTTGCAGCTGCGGCTTCGGTCTCCGTCTCCGATTCTGCGCTGCTTTGGGCCTCGACGGTTGTCTGTTCCAACTCGGTCTGCGCAGGCTGGTTGGCAACAACGGACCGGTCGATCGTCACGACCACACCGCCCTCATTGGTGCCGGACAGCGTATAATTGTAGTTGGTGGGGCAGCTGATGCCCGTGCTGCCGGTAACGGCGCAGTAGTAAACCTCATAGGTCTTGCCGTCCAGTGCCTGAATGGTCAGTCTGTCCTTGCTGGTATAGCTGCGCAGCAGGACAAGATATTCCTCAAGGCACAGGTTTTTGGCCTTCATATAGGAAGCGTGCGCCACACCGACATAGCGGTAGTACTCCGTGTATTCGGCGACGCCGGTCTTTTCCGCCTTGTCGGTGGGATACCGGACGATAAACCCGTAGCGGGCGGCATTCTGCTCCAGCCACGCCATGACCGTCGCATTGGACGACAGCTTGGAGCTGCTGCCCTCATCGCTGTATATCAGCAGATCGCATCCCATGCCGGTCTTGTAATCCTCCGCGTTGGTACGCAGGGATCGCGTCACACTGGAATCCTTTGCCTCGGCGGCGGTTACATACGCAAGCCGCACCGTGATATCATCGCAGCCGGTCACGCCCGCGCAGGCGGTCAGCATATTGTCCATGGCGGCGAACGCCTCCCCGTTCATCAGGGATGTCATGCCGCTCAGCTTATAGGGCTTGGCGCCGGAGTGCATTTTGCTGCGGTAGTCATACATGCTCACGAGAGAGGAATCGCTGTCATCCGTCGTGTAGCTGTTCAGCTGGTTGGAAAGCGCCAGCGTACCCTTCTGTGCGTCGGCAGCCGTAACGGACACGGTTCCGAATGTCACCTTGTCCTTGGCGGTCGTGCTGCCGTCGTCCGTCGTTCCGGTGCTGCGGCAGGCGTACGCCGTCGTACCGATCAGCAGCACCACAACCATCAGGAGAATCAGAGCAGCCAGCCCCAGTGCGACGGTGTTTACGATTCTTACCTTCTCCCTGGGAGACAGGCTCGACGCGCGCGAGTCCCGTCCCGCTCCGTCCGGCAGACGGTCGCTGCGGTCATAGTCATCATAACGATCAGTATTGTCCCGGTTTGCAGCCATGACTGATTCCTCCTGTGTTATATTCTTGGGGAACGGTGATTACTGGGCGTCCTTGATGGAGAAGTCCATGCGTCCCTTCTTATCCAGACCCATGTACTTCACGCGGACGGTCTGTCCGATCTCGATGCCGGCGTCCTCCACGCGCTCCAGGCGGCGGTTGGCAATCTTGGAAATGTGAACCATTCCCTCCTTGCCGGGCGCATACTCGACAAAGCAGCCGAACTCCTTGATGCCCGTGACCTTGCCGGTGTAAATCTCACCGACCTCCGGCTCAAATACGATGGCGGAAATAGCTGCGCGGGCAGCCTCTGCCTGATCCTCGTTGACGGCGGCGATATGGATGGTGCCGTCCTCGTCGATATCGATCTTGGCGCCGGTGTCAGCCACAATCTTCTGAATGGTTGCGCCGCCCTTTCCGATAACCTCCCGGATTTTGTCGGGATCGATCTTCATGGTCGTCATCTTGGGTGCATAGCGGGAAACCTCGGCGCGCGGCTGGGGAATTGCCTTCAGAATCACGTTGTCGATGATGTAGTCGCGTCCCGCGTGGGTCTGTGCCAGTGCCTGACGGATGATCTCGGGGGTCAGACCGTCGATCTTCAGATCCATCTGAATCGATGTGATGCCCTTATGCGTGCCGGCAACCTTGAAGTCCATGTCGCCGTAGAAGTCCTCAAGCCCCTGAATATCGATCATGGTATCCCACGAGCCGTCCTCGGCGGTAATCAGTCCGCAGGAAATACCGGCAACGGGCGCCTTGATCGGGACACCGGCGTCCATCAGTGCCAGCGTGGAACCGCACACGGAGCCCTGCGATGTGGATCCGTTGGAGGAAACGACATCGGACACCAGGCGGATGGCGTAGGGGAACTCCTCCTCGGAGGGAAGCACGGGTACGAGCGAACGCTCGGCCAGCGCGCCGTGACCGATTTCACGGCGTCCGGGGGAACGGACAGCCTTGGCCTCTCCCGTGGAGAAACCGGGCATGTTATAGTGATGCATGTAGCGCTTGGAGGTATCGTTGTCGATGCCGTCCAGAATCTGCGCCTCGGACAGGGTTCCCAGTGTGGCGGCCGTCAGCACCTGCGTCTGACCGCGGGTAAAGAGTCCGGATCCGTGAACGCGGGGCAGGACGCCGACCTCGGCGGCAAGCGGACGGATCTGGTTCATGGCACGGCCGTCCACGCGCTTCTTGTCAACCAGCAGCCAGCGGCGGACAATCTTCTTCTGAATCTTGTAGATCAGCTCCTCCATCTGGCCGGGCAGATCGGGGTACTCCTCGGTGAACTTTTCCAGAATGGCGTCCTTGATCGGAACCATGCGGGCATCCCGGACGTTCTTGTCATCGGTATCCAGTGCCTCCATGACATCCTTCTCGCAGAAGGCGAACACCTTCTCGAACATGTCGTGATCCAGCTCGCCGGAGGGGTAGGAGAACTTGGGCTTTCCGATTTCGGCGATAATGCCTTTGATAAAGCCGAGCAGCCCCTTGATTTCCTCATGCGCCGCCATGATGGCCTGATACATGGTATCGTCGTCCACCTCGCGGGCGCCTGCCTCAATCATAACCACCTTGTTCATGGATGCGGCTACGGTCAGCTCCAGATCCGAAACCTTGCGCTGTGCCTCGGTCGGGTTGACCACCAGCTCACCGTCCACAAGGCCCATGAATACGCCGCCGATCGGGCCGTTCCACGGAATATCCGAGATAGACAGGGCAATCGACGCGCCGATCATGGCAGTGATTTCGGGGGAGCAGTCCAGATCCACGGACATAACTGTCAGCGTCAGGGCGACATCGTTGCGCAGATCCTTGGGGAACAGGGGACGGATAGGGCGGTCGATAACGCGGCTGGTCAGAATTGCCTTCTCGGAGGGTCTTCCCTCGCGCTTGAGGTATCCGCCGGGAATCTTGCCTGCGGCATACATTCTCTCATCGAAATCCACCGACAGGGGCAGGAAGTCAATGCCGTCGCGGGGCTTCTCGGATGCCGTCGCGCAGCAGAGCACGGCGGTATCGCCGTAGCGGCACAGGCAGGAGCCGTTGGCAAGACCCGCCATCTTGCCGGTCTCGATGACCAGCGGGCGCCCCGCAAACATATACTCATACTTGCGGTAGTTTTTGAACTCCATCTCGGAGCTTGTGATGTTGTACATCTGCTTTTTCCTCCACTTTTCAATTATATATTTTTGTCCCGCGGAGGTTTAGCACTTGCCGACGGGTCGGAGACGCGGCAGAGCCTCCGGCCCAGCGGTAAGAACTAATCCGGCGCGGAACGGAAAACAACGGAATAAACAGGAAGGAGTGCGGGGCGGCAGGAACCGCTCCGCACTCCCTTTGCAATCACTTTCTCAGGTTCAGCTTGGCGATGATGGCGCGGTACCGCTCGATGTCCACCTTCTGGAGGTAGCCGAGGAGGTTGCGCCGATGTCCTACCATCTTCAGAAGTCCCCGACGGCTGTGATGATCCTTCATGTTGGATCTCAGGTGCTCGGTCAGAGCGTTAATGCGGTAGGTAAGAAGGGCAATCTGAACTTCGGGCGAGCCTGTATCACCCTCATGGGTGGCGTACTCTGCGATAATAGCCTGTTTCTCTGCTGCGGTCATGGTAAATTCACCTTTCCCTGTTATAAAATCGGCATTGGCACAGCAACCGGCCGGTGAAATCCCGTCATGCGGGTTGACCCGGAAACCGTGTGAATGTCATGCACGGCCATTATAGCATAGGCAGACTTTTTTGTAAATAGGGGGATGAAATTTTACACTTTATTAACATTTCGGTCTTCCGCCGTAAGAGGAAAAGCAGGGGGGAGAGAGCCTTCATCCATGGAAACGGAATCGGTTCTCTCCCCCGGAGCGGTATTATTTTTCCAGCAGTTTTTCGGCAGCCGCCATGCGCAGGCAGACGGTAAAGCCGTCCATGGCAAGGGCAAGCTCCTCAATGGAGGGATATGTGGGCGCGATGCGGATGTTGCTGTCCTCGGGATCCTTCCCGTACGGATAGGTTGCGCCGACCGTCGTCAGCGTCACACCCGCGTCCTTGGCAAGGGCATAGGCGCGGCGTGCCGTTCCCGGCATGGTGTAGAGGCTGATGAAGTAGCCGCCCAGCGGATGCGTCCAGCGAGCAAAGCCGGGGCCGGTCAGGTCGCGGTCCAGCGTTGCCTGCACAAGCTCGAATTTGGGGCGGATCAGCTCCGCCAGCTTCATCATGTGCGCGCGGATTCCGTCGGCAGAGCCGAAATACTTGACATGGCGCATCTGGTTCAGCTTGTCGTAGCTGATGGTCTGCGCGCCGATAATCGGCAGGATCTGCTGCATGTTGCGGTCTGATGCGGCGAAAATAGCGACGCCCGAGCCGGGGAAGGATATTTTCGAGGTGGACGCGAAGTAGAACACCCTATCCTCCGTGCCGGCCTCCCCGCACAGGGCAAAGATGTCCGCCAGCTCGTCGCGGCGGTCGGGATAGAGATCATGCACCGCGTAGGCGTTGTCCCAGAAAATGCGGAAATCCGCGGCGGCCGTGTGCATCCGCGCCAGACGACGCACCGTCTCGTCGGAATAGGTATATCCGTCCGGGTTGGAGTATTTCGGGCAGCACCAGATCCCCTTGACGGACGGATCGGAGCCGGCTATGCGTTCCACCTCGTCCATGTCGGGGCCGTCCGGCGTCATGGCTACATTTATCATTTCAATGCCCAGTGATTCGCAGATGCGGAAATGCCTGTCATAGCCGGGAACGGGGCAGAGGAACTTGACCCCGCCGGAATATTTCACCCACGCATCGCCGTCGCAGGTGCCGTACAGCAGGGCGCGCGCGACCGCGTCGTACATCAGGTTCAGCGAGGAGTTTCCGCCGATGAACAGATTCTTCGCCGGAATTCCCAGAAGGTCGGAAAACAGCTGCTTGGCCTCCGGCGTTCCGTTCAGAACCCCGTAGTTGCGGCAGTCAAAGCCGCCCACGCTCTTGCAGTCCTCCGCCGTGTGCAGGCAGTCCAGCATGCCTGTCATCATGTCCAGCTGCTTGTTGCTGGGCTTGCCGCGGGACAGATCCAGTTTCAGTCCCCGCGCGCGGAAGGCGTCATACGCCTCTTTCAGCTTCTCATACTCGGATTGCAGCTCCTCACGGCTCATCTGCATATAGGTTTTCCCGGCCATTTCGAAAATCCTCCCCGCGTAAATTCGGAGCCTCCGCCCGGCGGAGACTCCCATACTGCCGCCATTATACCATACCTCTTTCAAAAAAGCAAGTACATTTTTACGAATTTGCAGATTTTTTCGTGTAAAGTCGCATTTTTGCGAATTTTTCGCATAAATTTGCAGGATTCAAATTTTTATTGTGCATTTCGGGCAGGGTACAAATCGGCGGACATTTCCCCGGGGAGGTTCCCTCCCGACATGCCTCCGCGGTGTAAACACAGGTGTAAACACAGGTGTTTACACCTGTGTTTACACCTGTGCAAATGCATGTAAAATACACAATCCGGCTTGACATATGTACGGAATTGTGATAAAATTTCACATACAGTAATAACGACAGCAACAACAGTGAAAGGATATACGCATGATACGAAAATACGAACTTACCGCCGCCGAGACGGCGGACCGCCTCTCCCGCAGCGAGGCAAGACTTCAGGGCAGCTACTACCAGATGCCGGACGTGTTCCAGTCCCCGGACGCCGACTGGCCCGGCGACAAGGAGGGACGCGCGCTGCTGGCATTCGTCAGCCACTATAAGGCAACGGGACATATCAATCCCTGCATGGAGCAGCTGCTGGAGGCGCTCCCCGCGCACACCAACGCGCAGCTGTACTTCGGGCCGGACGCCTGCAGCGAAATTTTCGAGCAGCAGCTGTCCGGGCATTCGTGGCTGCTGCGCGGGCTGTGCGAGCACTATGAGCAGTTCGGGGACGCCTTCTCCCGCCGGGCACTGGAGTCCGTGACGGAGGGGCTGTACCTGCCGACAGCCGGGCGGTATGCCGGATACCCCGTGGAGCGCGACCCGCATGAGCTGCAGTCCGGCGGAGTCAGCGGCCATACCACCACCGGAAAGTACGACGGCTGGCGGCTGTCCACTGACGTGGGCTGCGCCTTTATGAGCATCGACGGCCTGTCGCACGTCTACAAGATCACCCGCGACGCGCGTGTCAAGGCGCTGCTGGACGAGATGATCGGCGTATACTGCGCCATAGACAAGGTGCGCCTGCGTGCCCAGACGCACTGCACGCTGACAGCGGCGCGCGGCATGGTGAGAATGTATGACACAACGGGCGACGGCGCCTACCTTGCCGACGCGCAGGACATCTTCAATCTGTATGTGTTCGGCGGCGGCATGGATGCCGTGTATCAGAATCTCAACTGGTGGGGGCGTCCCGACACGTGGACGGAGCCCTGCGCTATCGTGGACTCCCTGATGCTCTCGGGTGAGCTGTACCGCGCGACGGGCATGGAGAAATACCGCCGCTGCGCCGCCCGGATTTTCCGCAACGGTCTTGCCTCCTCCCAGCGTGAGGACGGCGGCGCGGGCACCGACTCGGTCGTGTTCCGGGATCAGCCGGGCTTTGCCGACTGCGATACGCTGCGGCTGCTCGGCTGGGAGGCACCCTTCTGCTGCACAATGCGTCTGGCAGAGGGTCTGTGGTACGCGCAGTCTCACCGGGACATGCTGTACTGCGAGGCGGAGCTTGCCGAGGACGGCACACCGATCGTCAGGAAAGACGGATACGGCCGCTATATGTGCGGGGATTTTGTTCTGGCGGAAGCATCTGTTCCCGACAGGGAGACCCCGAAGGATTGGAGCATTCCCGCGCCGCTCACCGTTGCAGACGGGCATCGGCTGTCCCCTCTGGTTAAATTCTACGGTATTCCCGCCGATGCCGCACGGGTTCTGCGGCAGCGAATTCTGTTCTGAGAAAGGAAATCACCATGGCAAACGAAATCATCCGCGGCATGGGCATCGCCCATATGGCGGTCGCCGCCGCCGACTTTGAAAAATCGCTGAAATTCTACGCCTCTCTCGGCATAAAGCTCTTCACCATGTGGGGGGCGGAGGGCAGCCGCATCGCCCTTCTGGACGTGGGCGACGGCAGCCGCATCGAGCTGTTTGAAAAACCGGGTCTGACGGCGGGCGAATCCGCCTTCCTGCATCTGGCGTTCTCCGTGCAGAATGTGGACGAGGCGTACGAGGCCGCCCTTCGTGCCGGTGCCGTCGGTCTGCGTGCCCCGGAGGATCTCCCGCTGGACGCAAAGCCCTTCCGCATCACCCTGCGCGTCGCCTTTGTCCGCGGACCCGCCGGAGAGGAACTGGAATTCTGCAAGCAGGTTGTCGGGCGGTTCGCCTGATCCGTCCTCCGAACCCGCAGCGGATACCGCGTCCGAAACGGCAGCAGCCACGGAAGCAGCGACAGAAACGGCAGCGGAAGACGACATCGAGAC
>CAVDLN010000004.1:13930-24997 GCA_963609805.1 Erysipelotrichaceae bacterium
TTTTCGGATACGGACAGCGGCATCGTGCGGGACGGGACGCCGAAAAAATACTTCACCGCCGAGCTTTGACGACGGCATTACGCAGGATCTGAAAATCATCGAGATTCTGAAGAAGCACGGCGCGGACCGCACGGAGGACATGCTGTTCTACGTGTGGGGGCACGGCTATGAGCCGGATATTTACGGCATCCGGGACCGTCTTGATACGCTGATCGGAAAAATGGCGGAGGCGGCGGAGGACGGCGAGGTTATCCTTGTCACCAATGCGGAGTTCTACCGGCTGTTCAAAGATCAGATTTTCTTGTCCGCGGAATAATCGTTCCTTTCCCCCGATATTCACGAATTTTACGAATACATGCGAGGTTACAGTATGTCGTCCGTCACGTTTTACACACCCTGTGCCGAGCCGCGCCCCGTGCGCCTGTCCGAGGCCACGCGCCGGTTTGCCGACGAGTCCCTGCACGGCAGGTACGGGGACGATGCCATGCGTACGCCGTCGGTCGCGCTGGACGATCCCGCGCATCCCGACTGCCTGACGCGGGAACAATTCGGCGCGCTGTCGGACATCGGCAGGCAGGACGCCGCCATCGCCGCGCTGGCGAAATATGCACCCATACGGCTGTGTGAGAACGAGAAAATCTGCGGCGCCGCCACCTGCGGCCTTGCCATTGCCTCCTATCTCCCCGTCACCTTCGGCGGACATCCGTTTCAGTACGGCGTCAATCACCTGACGGTGGATTTCTTTGAGACCGTGCGGGAGGGAGCGGACGCACTGGAACAGCGGGTCGCCGCCCGCCTGAAACGGGCGGAGCAGGAGAACCTGCGCCCCCGCCAATCGGAATTTCTCCGCTCCGCCGCAGCCGCCCTGCGGGCTTTCCGTATTTTTCACGGCAGGTATCTCGCCGCGACCGAGACGGCGCGGCCGGATCTGCACGAAATGCTCCTGCAGGTTCCCTTCTCGCCGGCGAGGAATTTCCGTGAGGCGGTGCAGTCCCTCTGGTTCTGCTTCGTCTTCACGCGGCTGTGCGGCAACTGGCCGGGACTCGGCCGCATTGACTGCCTGCTGGAGCCGTATCTTGACGCGGACATCGCCGCAGGACGACTGACGGAGGACGAGGCAAGGGAAATACTGGCCTCCTTCTTCATCAAGGGCTGCGAATGGATACAGAGCCATACGCCGACAGGATCCGGAGACGCCCAGCACTACCAGAACATAGTCATCGGCGGCATTGACCGGGACGGCAGGCAGACGGTGGGACGCGTGACCTATCTCATACTGGATATCGTGGAGGAACTGCCTGTCTCGGACTATCCCATTACGGTGCGGCTGTCGCCGGACTCCCCCGACAGGCTGTTCCGCCGTGTGGCGGAGGTACAGCGGCACGGCGGCGGAACCGTTGCTGTATACAGTGAGCCGCTGGTTCTGCGGGCACTGGAGCGGCAGGGCTACCCGCAAAAGGAAGCGCGGGATTTTGCCAACGACGGATGCTGGGAGACGCAGATTCCGGGGAAAACAAGGTTTTCCTACAGCCCGTTCGACGCCCTGCAGGTGCTCCAGCGGCAGACTCTGCGCCTCGACACCGACACCCCCGCGCATTTTGATGATTTCGAGTCGCTCTATGCCGCCTATCTTTCCGATCTGCGCGCCGTTGTTGACGGCATCGCCGTCGGCGTGCTGAACGCATGGTTGCCCGGCTGGCGGGAGGGCAGCCGCATCTGGAATCCGCAAATGCCCTGTACCGTCGTATCGCTGTTCGAGCACGGATGCATCGAGTCCGCCTGCTCCTATCTGGAGGGCGGCGTCCCCTACAACGTTCAGTCGCCGCATATCGGCGGCGCGCCGGATGCGGGAAACAGCCTGTGCGCCGTCGATCGTCTGGTCTTCCGCGACAGAGTCGTGAGCTTTGACCGCCTGATGGAAATTCTGAAATCCGACTGGGAAGGCGAGGAGGCTCTGCGCCGAGCCGTGCGCAGACGTCTTGTCTGCTACGGGAACGATGATGACGAGGCGGACGCCTACACCGTGCGCATCCTGAATGATTTTGCGGATCTGTGCGCACCGTGGTCACGGAATCTGCCGGTCGTATTCCCACCGGGCGTTTCCACCTTCGGGCGGCAGATTGAATGGGCACCCGGGCGGCTGGCCGTTCCGTTCGGCTACCGACACGGGGATATCCTGTCCGGCAACGCCTCCCCGACCCCCGGCACGGACACGGAGGGTGCCACCGCGGCGGTGCGCTCCTACTGCAAGGCGGATCTATGCCGCCAGACCACCGGCGCGGCGCTGGATATCCGCCTGTTCCCCGGAACGGTAGACGGAGAAAACGGCGTAGCGGCGCTGGAGGGACTTCTGCGCGGCTTCCTTGCGCTGGGCGGATACTTCATGCAGATTGACGTCATCGACGCGGATGTTCTGCGCCGCGCGCAGGAGGATCCCGACCGCTACAAAACGCTCTCGGTGCGCGTATCCGGCTGGAACGCCCGCTTTGTCACGCTGAACCGTGAGTGGCAGGAAATGGTCATCGAACGAACGGAGCAGAAAATACAGTGACGGACGGCAATACGCAAGCTTCCCTTTCTGTTGTGCGCGTGCAGCGGTTCTCCACCGGAGACGGCCCGGGCGTGCGCACAACGGTGTTCCTGCAGGGCTGTCCTCTGTCCTGCGCATGGTGCCATAATCCGGAGACGCAGCCCGCGCGCCCGGCGCTTCTTTACGATCCCGCCGCCTGCATCGGGTGCGGCGCCTGTACCGCCGTATGCCCCGCCGCGGCAAGGGAAATCACCGCGGACGGAGCCCTGATCTATGACCGCTCCGCCTGCATCGGGTGCGGTGCCTGCGACGGCGTCTGCCCCACGGGTGCCTGCGAGATGTCCGCGCGCGCGATGCCGGTGGAGGAAATCGTCCGTCTTGTCCTGCGCGACGCCCCCTTTTTCGGTGCGTGCGGCGGCGTGACCCTCTCGGGCGGAGAACCGCTGTGCCGCGCGGAAAGTCTTACGCTGCTTGCGGCGCTGCGGGAGGCAGGGCTGCATGTCGCGGTCGAATCGTCCGGTGCGGTTCCGCGTGACCGCATGGCAGCCGCGGCGCCGCTTGCCGATCTGTGGCTGTACGATGTGAAGGACACCGATCCCGCGCGTCTGCGCGCCATGACGGGTGGAGATCTTGACAGCATTCTCGCCAATCTCGCCGTATGCGACGGGCTCACGAAGGGGCGCATACGACTGCGCTGCATTCTCGTGCGCGGCGTTAACCACACACCCGCGCATTGGAAAGCCGTCGCGGAGATTGCGCGGAAACTCCGCCATTGCGAGGGAGTCGAAATACTTCCCTATCACGCCTTTGCGGGCTCAAAGGCACAGCGTCTCGGCAGGGCCGACAACGCGCACCCCGAATGGATTCCGTCCGCCGCGGATACGGCGGAAGCAAAAAGCATCCTGCGCGCGGCGGGTGCGGCCGTGGTGAACTGAACCGCAGGAAAGAGAGGATACCGTATGGACAACGCAACGCAGAAACCCGCAACCGCAGAGCAGATTAAAATCCTGCGCCTGCTGGCAAAGGAGTACCCCAGCATCCCGGCGGCAAGCGCCATGCTTGTCAGCCTCAACGCGCTCTGCAACCTTCCCAAGGGGACCGAGCACTTCATGAGCGATCTGCACGGCGAGGCGGAGGCCTTTGAGCACATTCTCAACAACTGCTCCGGCGTCATCCGGGAAAAGGTGGACAATATCTTCTACCGCACCATGTCGGAGAGTCAGCGGCGGGGGTTCTGCACCCTTATCTACTACCCCGCCGAAAAGCTGGAGGAAATGCGGCAGGCAGGCGAGGCAACGGACGAATGGTATCGGGTTACGCTGTACCGGCTGGTGGATCTGGCGCGCTCGGTGGCATCCAAGTATTCCCGCGCCAAGGTGCGGGATGCGCTCCCCGCCGACTTCCAGTACATCATCGACGAGCTGCTGCACACATCGGGCGAGGAGCACGACAAGCAGGCCTACTATCAGAACATCATCGGCACGGTCATAGAGGTCGGCATGGCCGGCGCCTTCATCGAGGCGCTCTGCCGGCTGATCAAGCGCATGGCGGTTGACAAGCTGCACGTGGTAGGGGATATTTACGACCGCGGCACCCGCCCCGACCGCATTATGGACCTGCTCATGGAGCACCATCGGGTGGATATCCAATGGGGCAACCATGATATTGTCTGGATGGGCGCGGCAGCCGGCAGCGCCGTCTGTGTGGCGACCGTGCTCAACTCGGCCCTTCAGTACAACACGCTCGCCATCGTGGAAAACACATACGGCATCAGTCTGCGCGACCTCATCGGATTTGCGCAGGAAACCTACAAGGGCTGCACCTGGTTCATGCCCCGCACGGAGGACGACGCCTACTACGTCAAAAACCGCATGGATACGCTGTCCAAGGCGCACAAAGCCATTGCCATCATCATGTTCAAGCTGGAGGGACAGCTGATCCGCCGCCATCCGGAATACGGCATGGGGGATCGGCTGCTGCTCGAGCACATCGATTACACCGCGCATACCATCACCATAGACGGGCAGCTGTACCCGCTCAATGACGCGCACTTCCCGACAATCGACCCCGCCGATCCCTATCGGCTGAGCGACGGGGAGGAAAGCCTTATGTCCTCGCTGGTCGGGGCGTTCCGGCGTTCCCCCGCGCTCCGCCGCCATATCGAATTTTTATACTCCTGCGGCAGCCTCTACAAGGTATGCAACGGGAATCTGCTCTTCCACGGCTGTATCCCGATGTGCCCGGACGGCAGCTTCGACACGGTGCGCACCTTTGACGGGCAGGATCTGTCCGGACGTGCCTATATGGATTTCTGCGACCGCACCGCCCGCTCCGCCTTCTATGACGGCGGACAGAACGAGCTGGATTTCATGTACTACCTCTGGTGCGGGCGTCAGTCCCCGCTGTTCGGCCGCTCCCGCATGACTACGTTCGAGCGCTACTTCGTATCGGACCGTTCCACCTGGGAGGAAACGAAGAATCCCTACTATGACCTTGTGGTGGAGTACCCCGTGGCCGCCGCTATTCTGCAGGAATTCGGACTGGACGGACATGCCTCGCATATCATCAACGGGCACGTTCCCGTGCGCGCCGCCAAGGGGGAACATCCGGTGCGCGCCGACGGCAGGTATATCCGCATTGACGGCGGATTCTGCCGCGCCTACCATGACAAGACAGGCATTGCGGGCTACACGCTCATATACTCGTCGCGCGGGCTGCGGCTGGTATCCCACTCCCCCTTTGAGGGAAAGGCGGCCGCCATTCGGGAAAACAGGGATATTCTCTCCTCCTCGGATGTGGTGTTCGAAATGATGCCGCACCGGATGCTGGTGCGCGACACCGATGAGGGAACCGCCCTGCTGGATCGCATGTCCGACCTGCGCGCCCTGCTGGACGCCTACCGGGAGGGCATTGTGGCGCCGGAATAAAGAAAGCGGAAAGAGATTTTGAATCATGATTGAGAAAACCATCCATGCACCCTATGCGGGCAGCTTTACGGTATCCAATGTATTCTCGTCGGATATGGTCGTCCAGCGGGGTGAGAAGCTCCGGGTATGGGGCTGTGCCGATGCGTCCGAGAACGGGCACAGGCTGTCGGGCGAATTTATGGGTATATCCGCCGAGGCGCTGATTGAGAACGGCGCGTGGACGATGACCTTCGGCGTGCTGCCGGAGGCCTGCGCGGAGGGGGGACACGCTCTCCGCATATATACGGACACGCTCTCCTACAGATTCGAAAACGTGCTGGTCGGCGATGTATTCATGGTAATCGGTCAGTCCAATGTGGCGTACTCCGTGGCAGACCATCGGGCGTACATGACGGATGCCGCACACGGCGGGGACGGCTATGATGATTTCTCCCTGCCCGTCCGCCTGCATTACAACTCGCTGAGCTGTCCGACAGGCGTCCCCCGCGGCACCGGGGAGGTATGCGCCGAACTGAGCGGCGGACAGACATGGCAGCGACTCAGTGCGGACAGCGTGCGTAATTTTTCCGCACTGGGATACCTGTTTGCCGTGGAGTACGCGCGGGCTGTCGGCGTACCGGTCGGCATGATCGAAGCAGACGGGAACGGGCAGCCCATCGGCGCCTTCCTGCCCAATTCCGTTGCCGAGGCGACGGGGAGCGACACATGGTCGGATGCCAAAGGATACTATACCACGCGCGGCTGCAACGGCGACGCGGCACGGTATATGTACAATCACTATATGTACCCGTTTGAGAAGTACGCGATGGCGGGCCTTGTCTGGTATCAGGGAGAGAGCGACTGCGAACCGGGGCTTGCCGAAACCTTCCCCTACAAGCTGGCCGCTCTCGTGACCTACATGCGCTCCACGCATAACACGGTCAACCCGGATTTCCCGGTTTACCTCATTGAATTCCCGCCGATTTACAGGCAGTCCGCCGCGTCGGTCATTCCGCAGGGGCAGATGTGGGCCTTCATGGATCTGGGCCTCGTGCGCGGCACACTCGGCTCTGTCACGCACCGTATCCCCGCCTGCCGCGTTATTTCCTCCGCGGATCTCTGGCACGACCGCACCTTCTGGAACAGTCTGCATCCGAACTGCAAGTTTGAGCAGGCCCGCCGCGCCGCCCTCACGGCCGCGGCTGACGCCGGCGTCGGCTCGCCGAGCACGGTATGCGGCCCGGTTCTCGCCGCAGCGGAGCTGTCCGCGGACGGAAAGCAGGCAGTTCTTACCTTCACCAACGTCGGGGACGGACTTGCCGTCTGCGGCGGAGGCGCCGTAAAGGGCTTTGCCGGCATTCTGAAAAACGGGGACGGCACGCTGCGCGTCATCGGAACGGATGCCGCCGAAATCACGGCAACCGACCGCATTGTGCTGACCTTCGGCACCGCGGTGCAGGGTATCGGCTACCATGTCGCCGCCGATGAGGAATACGGAGAGGAGATCAATCTGACATCCTCCTCCGGCGTACCCGCCTGCGCGGACATTTGGCTGTTTGACTGATATGCTGTACACTATCACGCTGAATCCGGCACTGGACTATGTGCTGTCCGCGCATACGGCAGGAAACGACCCCGCCTGCCGGGCGGACAATGCGGCATTTCTGCCGGGCGGAAAAGGCATCAATGTTTCACTCATGCTGCGACGTCTGGGCGTTCCGTCCGTTCCAGCGGGAATCTGCGCGGGCACTGCCGGCCGCTGCCTGCTGGATAAATTGGAACAGGCGGGTCTTGCGCCGGACTTCGTGCATCTTCATCCCGATGCCGCGACAGACGCCGGCACGCGCATCAACATAAAGCTGCGGGAGACGCATCCCGACGGCACATCCGTCCTGCGCGAGATCAATACGGCAGGCTGCACTGTCACGCCCGACGCACTGGAGGAGCTTGCCGCACGCCTCTCACGGCGGCTGCAGCCGGGCGACCGGCTTGTTCTGGCGGGGAGCATTCCCCCCGGACTCGGCAGCGGCGCCTATGTGCGCCTGCTGACCCTTCTGCGTCCGGACGCTGCCAAGGCAGCCGATACCTATGCGGGAAACCCGCCGGTTTCCTTCGCGGCGGATACCGCAGGCGCAGGCATGGCCGCTCTGCTTCCCCTGCACCCGTGGCTGATAAAGCCGAACCGCGCCGAGCTGGCGGAACTGTCCGGCATGGATATTTCCGACAGCCGTGCCGCCGTGCGGGCGGCGCGGCTGCTGCAGGCTGCCGGCGCGCGCCATGTGCTGGTCACGCTGGGTGCCGACGGCATGCTGCTTGTCCCCGCACGCGCGGCGAAATCCGACGGGTTGGGCGACTGCTGCCTGCAGACGGACGCCATCCCCGGGCGGGCGCTGTCCTCCGCCGGAGCGGGCGATGCCTCGCTGGCAGGATTCCTGGCGGCTTACCTCCGCGGATGGAAGCCGGAAAAGGCCCTGCGGTACGCCGCCGCCTGCGGCGCCGCGGCCGCATTCTCCGCGGGCGGAATGGGAAGCCGTGCGGATACGGACAGACTGTACGCACTCTCGGCTCTGACCGTTCCGGAGGTGCGCAGGCTGCCGCTCTGATACCGGGCGGCGCGCCGACAGAATTTTCAAGAAACACGGAGGGACGAGAATGCTGTCCAAAGTATACAGTGCAGGACTCTACGGCATTGACGGCTTTATGGTGACGGTTGAGGTGGACGGACAGCCGCGTCTGCCGGAGTTTGACCTGGTCGGACTCCCGGATGCCGCCGTCAAGGAAGCAAAAAACCGTGTGCGCACCGCCTGCGAAAACAGCGGATACCGCTTCCCCGAGGCGGCGCTGCTGGTCAATCTGGCACCTGCCGACCGCCGCAAGGAGGGCTCCGGGTTCGATGCCGCCATACTGGTCGGCATTCTGTCCGTGTCCGGCGTCATCCGCCGGGACTGCGACCTGTCCTGCCGCTGCTTTGTCGGCGAGCTGTCTCTGTCCGGAGAATTCCGCTTTGTCCGCGGCATTCTCCCCATGTGCGTGGCGGCGCGGGACGCGGGCATGACGGAATTCTATGCCCCTGCCGAAAACGCCGCAGAGGCGGCAGCCGTAGACGGCATCACGGTCTACGGTGTGCAGAATATGCACCAGCTGACCGAGCATCTGTGCGGGCGTCAGCCGCTCTCCCCCGTCAGCCGCCCCGACCTGTCCATGACGGGAGGCGACGTCTATGACGTCGATTTCTCCGATGTGCGCGGACAGCGCATGGCAAAGCGCGCCATGGAGATCGCCGCGGCGGGCGGGCATAATATCCTGCTCATCGGCCCGCCGGGAACGGGAAAATCCATGCTTGCCAAGCGTCTCCCCACCATCCTGCCGCCGCTGACCTTCGCCGAAGCCATCGAAACAACCAAAATTCACTCCGTGGCGGGAACTCTGCCCGAGGGCGTGTCCCTGCTGCGCAGGCGGCCCTTCCGTTCGCCGCACCACACCATGTCCGCCGTGTCGCTGATCGGAGGCGGCGTCAACCCGACGCCCGGAGAGGTCTCCCTGGCGCACAACGGCGTCCTGTTTCTGGACGAGCTGCCGGAGTTTCCCAAGCAGGTCACGGATGCGCTGCGGCAGCCGCTGGAGGACAGGCGCGTCACCATAACGCGCGCCAACGGACGGGTGACCTTCCCCTGCACCTTCATGCTGGTCGCCGCCATGAATCCCTGCCGATGCGGGTATTTCGGCGATGCGCGCCACCGCTGCACCTGCCGGCCTGCCGATGTGCAGAAATACATTTCCCGCATCAGCGGCCCCATGCTGGACCGCATCGACATTCAAATCGAGCTGCCGTCCCTCTCCTACGAGGAGCTTTCCGCGCGGGAGCCGGATACCGTTGAAACATCCGCCGATGTGCGGGAGCGCGTCTGCCGTGCCCGCGCCTTCTCCGCCGCACGCATGAGCCATGAGGACAGCACCCGCATTTTCTGCAACGCCCAGCTGGACGCGGCCGCCATCCGCCGTTACTGTACCGCATCCCCTGCCGCCATGGAGCTGCTGCGCACAGCATACGCGTCCCTGGGGCTGTCCGCCCGCGGCTATGACCGCATCCTGCGCGTGGCACGGACGGTTGCCGATCTGGACGAATCCGAACAAATCGAGGACCGGCACATCGCCGAGGCCATCCAGCTCCGCAGTCTGGATAAAAAATACTGGGGTGAAAGATAGCAATGAGGTTTTTCCGTTTATGACAGAACTTTTATGCCGCCTGTTTCTGCGCGCGCACGACCCCGCCTCCCCCGCCGGACGGCGGGCATACGGCACTATGGCGGGCATTGTGGGAATTGTTCTGAACCTGCTGCTGGCGGCGGGAAAATTCGCCGTCGGGCTTCTGAGCGGCGCACTTTCCATTCAGGCCGACGCCGTCAATAACCTGTCGGATGCCGGCTCGCAGATCATCTCGCTGGTTTCCTTCCGCATCGCCGCCCGTCCCGCCGACCGTGAGCATCCCTTCGGGCATGCCCGCATAGAGTATGTCGCGTCCATGATTGTCTCCTTCGCCGTCCTGCTGGTCGGCTGGGAATTGCTGACGGACTCCGTCGGGAAAATACTGCATCCCGCGGAGACCTACTTCCGCTGGGTGTCCGTATGCGTGCTTGCCGTCTCCGCGCTGGTCAAGCTGTGGATGTTCTTCTTCAACCGGAGCATGGCGCGGCGTATCGGCTCGTCCGTCATGCGGGCAACCGCCGCCGACAGCCTGTCCGATGCGGGTGCAACCTGCGCCGTACTGGTCTGCACGCTGCTCCTGCACTTCACCGGCGTGGACGCGGACGCCTACGTCGGCGTCGCTGTCGCGCTGCTCATTCTTTGGAGCGGCATCGGCATTCTGCGCGACACGAAAAACTCCATTCTCGGCGAACGCCCCTCGGAGGAAACCGTAAAGGAAATAAAGTCCGTCATCAGCCGTCATCCCGGTGCGCTCGGCATGCACGACCTGCTGGTGCACAACTACGGTCCCGGCCACGTGGTCGCCTCCCTGCACGTGGAGGTGGACGGGCGGGAGAACGTCTTTACGTCCCACGACATGATCGACCGCATTGAGCACGAACTCCGGCTGGAGTACGGCATTGAGGCAACCGTTCACATGGATCCCATTGCGGTAAATGACCCGACCGTGGATCGGCTGCATGAGCTGGCACTTGCCGCCGCGCGGGAAATTGACAGTCGCCTGCGGATACATGATTTCCGCATTGTGCCCGGTTCCACGCACACCAACCTGATTTTTGACCTGGAGGTTCCGTTTGAGCTTCACATAAGTGACACCGAACTGCGGGAAAGCCTGTTTCGTCTTGTAAGCGCGCGGGATCCGTCGCTGTACACCGTCGTGACAATCGACAGGGAGTGACCGCTCCCGCGTCCCGCCTTTTCCCAATGAAGCCCTCCGTGAAGGGAAACTTTCACGGAGGGCTTCTCTTTTTGTCCCCGAAAATCGGAAGCCTGACTCGGAACACGGAAAATGGGCTGCCGCTTGCGCGGCAGCCCGAAAGTCTTTCTCTATGGATTGTCGGTGTCAGTCTTCCAGTGTTGCCCCGTTCTTGACCAGCTCGAACGCCTCGTCCGCCTGCTCAGCCGAATAACTGCCGCCCAGGCAAG
>CAVDLN010000004.1:25234-47464 GCA_963609805.1 Erysipelotrichaceae bacterium
TCACGGGCTTACCGTAGCTGTAAACAACCTTGGTGCCCTTGACCCATGTCAGGCCCTCAACGGGTTCGGCTGCGGTCTCGGTCTCGGTCTCGGATTCGGTAACGGTTTCGGTTTCTGTCTCGGTAACAGTTTCCGTAACCGTTTCGGTTTCGGTTTCTGTCTCGGTAACAGTTTCCGTAACCGTTTCGGTCTCGGTAACTGTCTCCGTAACTGTCTCCGTAACTGTCTCCGTAACTGTCTCCGTAACTGTCTCCGTAACTGTCTCCGTAACTGTCTCCGTAACTGTCTCCGTAACTGTCTCCGTCTCGGTTTCGGTTACGGTCTCCGGCTCGGTCTCGGTTTCGGGCTCGGGAGCCAGATGGTAGTCCTCATCGAAGTAGTAGGTGCCTGCCTTCGGAACAAGTCCGTTGGTCATGCCTGCGGGAACATAGCGGTATCCTCTGTATGCGTTTCCGGGGCTTCCGATGAAGTAAATGTATCCGTCCTCGTCCTGAATCAGGCCGCATGCGTACGGCTCGCCGTCCTTGAGGAAGCGGATATATCCGTCGGTGAAGTGGTACAGGCCGTCCGTCAGCTCGCGGATATGAACACCGTTCTCGTCGAACTCATGGTACTCATATTCCTGCTTGTTCGTAATCTTAATACGGGAAATGCCCTTGTAAACGACATGGTGCGTGAAACGGGAGAAGCAGTACAGCTTGCCGCCGATGGTATCCCATCCGGCGCCGTGCTCCTTGCCGCCGGCCCAGATAAGGCTGGTTCCGTTGTCATGCTCAACCCAGGTTCCCTCGTACAGGTTGTAGTTCACAAACTTGTATCCGACTCCGTTTATGGTCTGCTCGCCGTCCACGGCGGCACCGGTAGCGGGATCGAAGTAATAGTTCGTATTCTTGTCGGAAGACACCCAGCCGGTCACGGCATTGCCGTACATGTCATAATGCAGCTCCTCGCCGACCATGTAGAAGCCCGCATAGTCCTCAAGGGCGGTACGGACACCGCACTCCGTGCAGCACAGCTTTCCGGATTTCGTATCCAGCTCGTAGCTGTGCGCGCCGGTGCAGGGCTCATTGGTTGCGGAATAGGTGTCAAGGATAATCGCACTGCCGTCCTCGCTCACGCTGTAGGTCGTGATGGTCAGCTGGTGCTTGTCCGCCTTGACGGCCAGGAACAGCGCGCCGTACTCCTGCGTGACAAACGCGAAGTTGAACGCCGGGTTGTTCACGGCTGCGTAGTTCAGGTTGCGGCTCTTCTCGCCCAGGTCTCCGCAAATGTAGTACACTGCGCCGCCCTCGGCAACCTGTCCCGCGGTCATAGCCTCGGTACGGGCGTATGCATGGTCATGTCCGGAGAACACGACATCGATTCCTGCGGCATCGACCGCTGCGGGAACAATGTCATTGAAGCGTGCGCTTCCGCCGTTCTCGTTGGTGTAATAGGGAGGCTGATGGATGGACAGGAACTTCCATGCGGCGTCGCTTGCCTGCGCATCCGCAATCAGCCACTCCAGTGCCTCGTCCCAGTCGGCGTAGTAGTTGATAACCGCGACATACACATCGCCGTACTCCACAGAGTAGTAGCCGCGCTCCCGCATGTTGGTCAGGATATCGGCTGCCGTAGCGTTCGTGTCGCCGTAGTACTCGTGGTTTCCGTTGGTATGGATCATGCTGATGCCGTCGAACTTGTCGCCGAAGACATACTGAATCTCCTCCCACATCGCATAGTTGCCGCCGTTGTCCACGTAGTCACCGGTCTGGATGCCGAAGTCGGTATCCTCGGGCAGGTTGGCTGCGATGGCTGCCAGCAGTGCGATGTAGCCCGCGTCGGCAGACAGGCTGCCGCCCATCTGGGTATCGCCCACCACGAAGAAGTTGGTCTCAAAGGAATTGCCGTGCGTTGTGAAGGTGCCGATCTCGGACCAGTGTCCGTCGGTGCCGTCGCCGACACGGTAAACATAGGTGTTGCCGGCTTCCAGACCCGTCAGCGTGACGGTATTCAGGAGGGCGGCGTTCTTGGAGGTCAGGAAGGCATGCAGCACGCTGTCGCCGACGGCCTCGTTCCAGGCGGTCTCACCGGCGGCATACTGCTCGGCAGTCATGTACTGCGCAACCGCATTGCCGGAGGCGGCGGCGGCGTTTGCCATCCATGTAAAGGTCTTTTCGTGATCCGCGTCATCCGATACGGGGGACATGACCGCGGCAGGCGTGCCGTCGGCAGGGCCGGCGATCGAGTTGACCACCACAGAGGTGGTGAAGGACACCATGTCACCCTTGCGGGCGGAGATAGTGAAGGTTGTGTTGCCCTCCATGGAAGCGGTGGCGGTAATAACCAGCTCGCCGTTCTCATCGGTAACACCGGCGACAGCTCCGTTGACCAGCACCTCGGCGCCGGCAACGGCATTGCCGTTCACATCGGTCACGGTGGCGGTAGCGTTGAAGCCCGCCAGCACGACGCTGACGTTCACCGTGTAGGCCGCGCTCAGGTTCAGCTGAACCTTGCCGTAGGCTGCGGTGGCGGACTCGCCGGCGTTGTTCACGCTGTTCACTTCCGTCACCCGGTAGGTGAAGAAATCAATCTCGGGATCCAGCGTTGTCGGAATGGAGAAGGTCAGCACGGCCGCATCGACATCGGCGGGCGCGTCGCCCTCGCCGACCCAGTGCGCGTTGAGCTGAATCTTGGCTCTCTTGAAGCCGGTGGATGTGTAGATCATCTCGCCTTCCCAGCCGTCCGCGAAGGTAACGGCGGGCTGACCGAAGTCGGAGTTGACCTGCAGGAGCGTCATGTCGAAGGACTTGACCGCGCCGCTCGTGCGGGCAGTCAGCGTGTAGGGAAGGCCCATGGTAACGATGGACTCGCCCAGGAGCAGGGTGGTTCCCGTCACCGCCTTGGCATCATCCACAAGGAAGTAGCACAGCATGGTTCCGGTGTTGCCGAAGCCGTCGCCGACCGTAACCTGCGCGCTGTGGATGCCGTTGGCCAGTTCCAGACGCGTTGTCACGGATGCGGCGTCGCCGTCGCCCGTGACTTCCTTGCCGTCGATGGCAATGGTGGTCAGCTCCGCGTTGATGCCGGAGGCGTTCTTGCCGTCCACATCATGGAACAGGGATGTCAGGGTGATGTTGGCGTTATCGATGGTCACAATCTCGTCCTCGGACAGGGTTGTGCCGTTGACGGAAATGCTGTCGACAACCGGGTTGTCCAGGTCGTCCAGGTCGGTACCGTAGACAAAGCGGTAGTTATCGAAATACAGAGTGCCCGCATACCGTCCGGAGCCGTTGGGCTTACCGGGCTGATAGCTCAGCCAGAACAGACCGCAGCCGGGAACAATCGCAATCGGATGCTCCTCGGACGCGTAGGTCGCGATGGAGGACAGGTCGGCATAGCAGTACATCCAGCCTTCCCAGTCAATATACGGAACGGATCCGTCGCCGTGCTGCAGGGCGAAGTTCTTGGTCGTGTAGTCGCTGCCGTTCCAGACCTCGATGTCGGCGTACAGGAAGTACCCATGCGCGCGGCTGTCGGCGTAGACCCATACACCCAGCTGGGTGGGCGTGCCGTCAATGTAGACCGGCTCGTCGCCGCAGTAGCGGATGTAGAAGTTGGAGTTCTTGGTTCCGTCGTAGGAGGCGTAATCGTAGTTGAACTCCAGGGAGTACTCGCCGAAGCGTACCTGTCCGCCCTCGGCGGCTGTCGTTGTCGTCACGCTGCCGGCGTTTTTGGTCGTGATGGAGTTGTTGGGCCAGAGGTAGAAGGTATACCCGTTGGCATTGAAAATATCCGATGCGGGAACACCGGTGTCCCAGTTGCCGGAGAAGGTAAAGGGAGCTGTGATTTCAGCCGTTTTCGGGTTATCCGTATACCGTCCGCTTGTATACGCGGTCACGGTCGATACGCTGCCGGTATACTCGCCGTAGCCGGGCTTGCCCCAGTGGAAGTGCGCACCGGTCAGTCTGCCGTTCTCGTTCGGCTCGAAGTCAAACGCGACAACCGGCATCTTTCCGACTTCCACGCTGACGGAAGCGGTCAGCACATCGCCGGAGGCCTTGGTATAGGAGGCGGTCACGGTTCCGCGCAGGGTGGAGGTGGACTCACCGGCAACAAAATTCTTGCCGTCCATGTGGCCCAGTGCGTCATCCGCCACGCCGTCAACCGTGGACTTGAATGTCCATGAAAGCTCGTCGCCGCTGTACACCAGCGTACGTCCGTTTGCGCGGACGTTGAAGCCGAGGGTGCTGCTCTCGCCGAAGTCAAGGTTGACGGAAACCGCGTCAAAGTAAATTTCGGTCGGCTCAACGATATCGATGGTGGTGGATCCGACAACCGTCGAACCGTTCAGCAGATTGACGCAGACCGTACCGACGGTGCCGTTGGAAGTAAACACGCCGTCATCGCTGATGGTGCCCAGTGCAAGGCTTGCGGCATCCAGTCCGAAGACCATGCCTTCCGGGATGCCTGCCGTTGCCACGTTGCCTGCCGCGTCAACCGCAGTGTATCCGAAGGATACGGTGGAGCCGGGCGTGTAGGCGTCGTTGTTGGGGGTCACGACCGCATGGTCAAAAGTACCGTCCGATGGAGCGGTGGAAACCAGCAGGATACCCGAGGAAATCGAACGCTCCGAACCGTCGGAGGGGCTGTTGCGGATGATCTGCTCGCTGTCGCCCTCGCGCTCGGTCATGAAGGTGGCGGATCCGCCGCCGTCCAGGTACAGAGCCTCGACGATGCCCTGAGAAATCAGGAAGTCCGCCTGCTCGGACTGCGTCATACCGACAGAGTACGGATACTGGCGGCCGTCAGCCAGGAAGAACACGATGGTTCCGTCTGCCTTTCTGCCGACGCAGTTGACGGGGTACAGATCCGTATGGGCTGTCGCCACGTTCTTTCCGTCACGTACCAGGAAGAAGGGGCCTGCGATGGCCTCCTCCACGTCGTCCAGCGGGGTGCCCGCGTCACGGAATACGCATGTTCCGTCCTTCAGAACGGCGAAGTAAGGCTCGTTGGCGGCCTTCTGCTTGTTCCAGGAAATGCCGTTCATAACCAGCGGGCCGGAAGGCTGGCCGGTCTGCATGTTGAAGTAGTCACCGTTGGTGGCGAAGATGACATTCTCGCCGGTGGCTGCCTCGTAGGCGGCTGCCTGCTTGCTGGTGGTGGTCAGCGTCCAGCCGTCCACGGACCACTTGGAGGAATCGGTTCCCTCGTAGTAGTCGCCGTAGGTGGCCTTCAGCTTGATATACTGATTGGCGGAGAAATCAATGGACAGCATAAAGCCCATGATCTGCTCATCTCCGCTTGCCGAGTTCATGACGATATCCGTCTCGGTTACGCCCTTGGCAATCGCGTAATCCGTGGACGAAATCACATACTTGGCCTTGCCGGTGCGCGTATCAACATATCCGTTGGCAGCGGACGCGGCAAACGCCGATGCGGGTACAAGTCCGAGTACGAAGGAGAATGCGATCAGAATGCTCAGAAACTTTGCAAAACGCGTTTTCATGTCTTCTTCCTTTCTGTTTTTTATGGGAATTCTTTGTCGTATGCCGTGGCTGTCGTCCGGAATTTTGCTCCTTTCCGTCTGTTTCAGCGCACGCCGCGCTCCGGGCGGACGCAGGTGCGGCTGTCGTTGTAATTGTACCAAAACTGTAGGCATTTGTCAAGAGAACTTCACCGCTTTGTCACAAATCCCCCCCCCGAATTTTTCCATTCGGGAGGGGGCGCTGTCTCCGTGCGGAGAAATCAATCCTTTTTCCGCCGCCGTCCGATCGTCAGTACCGCGCCGCAGCACAGCCCCGTCAGGGGCAGGATCGCAGCCGCCGCAGCAGAGGATGCGCATCCCTCGGAGGGTGCCTCGGTTTCGGCCGCGGTCGTATCCGCATCTGCAGCCGTCTGCACGGCGGCATCGGTCTCGGTAACGGCGTCGGGTCCGGTTTCGGGCTCGGTCGCGGATTCGGTCTCCAGCTCGGGGTACGTCACCTCGGACACGCCGGGGATGTAGTTCTGGTAGACGAAGTTCATGCGTCCCAGCGGCGCGCAGTCGCCGTCCTCATAGAACTGCTCCATGGTCGTAATGTAGGAGCTGCTGTCCACCCACTTGAACTGCAGGCACAGCTCACGGTAGTGATTCTCACCGATTCCCAGCGCGCTCTGCGGGACGGTAATCATCATCTTGTTGCCGTCCACCTTGTAGCTGACCTCGGCGCAGTTGGCGAAGTCAAACGTCGTGCCGTCGCCGACATACTTGGCTACCGTGGTGTTCCCCGTATCGCGCGGGGAGTAGTTTACGATATAGTCATAGCCGTACCAGCCGGTTGTGTCGCTGTCCACATTGAGGAACAGCTGCATCCAGGTGGTGCTGGTGTCGAAATAGGAGATCTCGTCGGCGGTCTCGACATAGAAGTACAGGTTCTTGGTGTCGGATGTCACCTTGGCGGCGACGATGTCGTTCCGTCCGGTGTCGTTGGTGTAGGTGGTATGGCCGAAGCCCTGCCCGTTGCGTGCCTGTGTGTCGCCCTGCAGATCGTGGTAGGTGATCTGTACGGAATCCCACTGGGAGAAGTCGCCGGTCACGTCAATCTGCTTGCGGCTGTCCTGCACGATAATGGGTGCCGTGCCCTTGTAGCGCTGAATATTGAACGCCAGCTGCATGTAATAGTTGTCGAAGTATCCGCCGCGCATCATTTCGGTGTCGCGGGAGTATTCGATGCTGGCGGTATCGACAAACGCCACCTTGTCGTCATCCCCGATCATGGAGCCGGGCTGTCTCTGCGCCACCCACTCGTTCCAGCCGGTGACCAGCACGTAGGCGGGATCCTTCTTGATGGCCTGATCCCACTGAGCCTGGAAGTTCAGACCCTGATAGGACAGCGTCGGGTCGTTCTGCACAGCCTCCCATGCCGCCTGCAGCGTCTCATCGGTCTGCTTGGCTGCGTTGAAGGAGCGTCCGCGGTTGCCGGTATAGCCGTACAGCGACGATGTGCTGAAGGTAACGTTGCCGGAGTGCTGGGCGACGGACACGCTGATGGCGTTCAGTCCGTTCTTCTCCCCGTTGGCATCCAGTCCGCGGAATATGCGTGCCGGCCAGTTGAAGTCCATCCAGGGCCAGCCGTTGAGGTTGGAGGACTCATTGGGCCACTGCTCGCGCTTGATGGTAAAGAAGTCGTTGATGTTGGACTCATAGGGAGCAACGATAACGGGCTTGCCGTCGATCCTGTACCAGGTGTCCTCGTACAGACCCTGGGAATAGATGTTCTTGTACAGTCCCTGCACAACATTGGTGGCGCTGGAGTGCGTATAGAACACGACCTGCGGCGCGTCAAAGCCCTGCTCGTTCAGCTCGTGGAGCGCCTTCATGACAGACAGGGCGTTGTTCAGATAGTAGTATCCGTTTGTCACGTCGAAGTACAGGAAATCCACGTTCGCCAGCGTCAGCAGCTCGGCATGCTTGCGGTGCACCCACTCGTCGTTGGCGTAATAGTAGCCGTAGAGCGGCTCGGCAAACCAGTGCATGGCGCCGACCGGGCCGTACTTGCCGGACTTGGAAATGCTGCCCGCCACCTCGGCGCCCTGCTCGTCCAGAATCTTCTGCAGGTCGTAGACGCCGTTGTCGCCGTGCTCGCCGTGCCAGAGGAAGTAGAACAGGCCGACATTGTGCTCGCCTTCCTTGGAACCGATGCTCACGATGCCCTCATCGGCCGTGGTATAGAGCTTGCGCCCCAGATCGTCCGTGCCGACAAGTCCGCCGCTGGTGTAGTTGTTGCTGTTGGGGACGGTGTAGCTGACCGTCTCCCCGTTGACAAGGTAGGTGATGGTTACGGTGGAGCCGTCCTCGGAGACGGTGTAGGTCAGGGAACCCGCGTCGTTGTCAAGATCGACGGCGGTTTCCTCCTCGGCGGCCGCGCCGACGGTCGCTGCCGTCAGGCATCCCAGCACCGTGCACAGAATCATGCACAGGGCAAGACACCGGGACAGAACGGATTTTTTCATTCTTTCTTTTCTCCTTGCTTTTTCGTAATGGGGGAAATTCCTGCCGGCACGCAGAAAACACGCGGTTTTCACCGGCACCGCGTCCATTATACAATAAAGCGCCATAAATTGCAAGCTTTTCGAAAAATTTTTGTGCAAAAAAGGATGTGGAAAGTCCTTTCTGCCTTTCACATCCCTTTTCGTTTGTCCGCGGTCGGCGGTTATTTATGGTACTTTGTCCCCATATCGATCTGAAAGCAGCGGTACACGGCCTCATAGAGGATCACCCGCATAAGCTGGTGCGGGAAGGTCAGATCCGACACGGAAAGGCGGAGTCTCGCGGCGGCCTTGACCGACGGGTCCAGTCCGAAGGACGACCCGATGATAAAGCAGAGACTGCCCGCGCTCCGGCAGGCATCCTGCAGGCGGGCGGTCAGCGCCGGGGAGGACAGCCGCTCCCCCTCCACGCACAGCGCAACCGGGTAGGAGCGGGGCGGGATCGCCGCGCGGATTTCCGCGCCCTCCCGTGCCAGCGCCGCACGGATTTCCGCCTCGGACGGTCTGTCCGGCAGTCGGGCCTCCTTCAGTTCGGCTTCCTCCACGCGGCACAGCCCGGACAGCCGCTTGCGGTACTCGGCGACGGCCTCCCGCAGGTACGGCTCCTTGAGGCTGCCGACCGCTATGAATTTCACGGCAGGAGGCATCACGGCAGAACACCCCCTTCCGCCGCGGCATCCGCGCATCTGTCGGAGCGGGCAACCGGACAGTCGGCTGCCCCGACCAGCATGGTGATATCGCGCGGGGACGCCACAACCACATCGGCTCCGCTCCCCGCCAGTGCGGACGCCGTCTCGTCGTAGGCAAAGGCGGGATAATTGTTGGTTTCGCTCAGATGCGCCAGCAGGAAATGCCGTGTCCCGCTCTCCGCCAGCCGCACCGCCAGCGCGGAGGCGTCCCGGTTGGACAGATGTCCTCTCTTTGACCGTATGCGCAGCTTCAGGTCATACGGGTACGGGCCGCTCATGAGCAGCTCCTCGTCGTGGTTGGATTCTATCGCCACCGACTCGCAGCCGGACAGCATCTTCTCCATTTCGTCGGTTACGCAGCCGGTGTCGGTCATATACCCCACCGCCGTGCCGCCGAACTCAAAGCGGTAGCCGACCGAGTCGCGGCTGTCGTGCATGGTCGGGAAAGCCCGCACCGTCACATCCCCGACCGTCACGGTAAAGTCCGATGTGCGGTACAGCACAAGGCATTTGCACAGCTCCTCCGCCCGGCTGTCGCGGTAATACAGGGCGGACGCCAGCGTCATGTGCACGGGGGTCGGATACTTCCGCGTCAGCACCTCCAGTGCGGCTATATGGTCGCGGTGCTCATGCGTGATAAAGATTGCGTCCAGTCCGTCGGGCGGCACGCCCAGCCGTCCGAGAGAGGCCGTCAGCGTGCGGGCGCAGCGTCCCGCGTCAATGAGAATGCGGGCGGACGGCGTTTCCAGATAGGCGGCGTTCCCCTCCGAGCCGGAATACAGCGTACAGAATCGGTACGGGACGGATTTCATTGTCTGCGGCATACGGCTGTATCCTTACTTAAACCAGGTTTCGACATTGTCCAGCCAGAGGAACAGGTACAGCGCCTCCGCCATGAACACGAAAATAAACGGGATCAGCAGCAGCAGCAGCCAGCGGGAACGATCGGCGCGCTGCCGGTTTCCGTCCACAAACGCCTGCTTTTTCTCCTCCGGCCAGTCCTCCGGGAGCATATCGACCGTCACATCCTTATTGATAAACGCGCGGTTGTACACAAGATAGGAAACCAGCAGGCCGCCGAACGACACCATGTATATAATCATGACGGCCTTTCCGACCGCACGCGGCAGCGTTCCGTCGTCCGCCATGCGCTGCACGCTGAAATACAGAATCATCAGCACCAGCGTGAGAACCAGCACCAGCACCCGCTCGCGGGCAGCCTCCGGGCGCTGCGGCTTTTTCGGCGCCGGCTCCCGATCCTTCCGTCCGCCGCCGGATTTTATGAATTTCATCGGTGCATCCCTCCTCAGAGCATCCGCGCGGCACCGAGTCCGCGCACCTGCAGATCCAGCGTGGCACCCCTTCCGAAAACCGCATCCATAGCGGTGCGGAAAGCGGAAACCTCACCGGCCGGCACCCATGCCTGTACCGTGCCGGCAAACCCTCCGCCGTGCACACGGTACGCGGCCAGGCGCGCGCCGAACAGCGTATCACACAGGCAGAGTGCCAGCGACAGTCCCTGCTCGGACACATTGCGCGTTGTATAGACGTTCTGCAGGTAGCAGAACGAGGATTTTCCGGATGCGTTTACATCCGCGAAAAACCGTGCAAGCGCCGCATCGCGCGCCGGCGCGTCGCCCGCCTCCGCCGCCGAGCAGGCCTCCAGCAGCGCGGCGCGCTGTCTCCCGACGCGGGCGTTTTCCTCAAAGAAATGCAGGGCGCGCAGGACGGCGCGGTCTCCCAGCCTTTCCCGCAGGGTGGGCACGGCGTTGATCACATCCGCCTCGCTGACCTCCCGCAGCACCGGCTTGCCGAACGCGGCGGCAACCGCTTTCATCTCGGCGGGCACGGAGGCGTAATCGTCGGTCAGGTCGGCATGGTTGCCGCCCGTGCTGACGATGCACAGGTGGTATCCCGCCGCGGTCATGTCCATCGGGACGGGCGTAATGCGCGGCGCGTCGGGATCGGCAAAATCAATGGCGACGATTCCGCCGACGGCACACGCCACCTGATCCATGAGGCCGCAGGGCTTCCCGAAATACACATTCTCGGCGTACTGCGAGATCTTGGCAATCTCCACATTGTCGATCCTGCCGCCGTTGTACAGATGCGACAGCACGGTTCCGATCATGTCCTCATATGCCGCCGAGGAGGACAGTCCCGATCCGGGCAGGACATCGGACACGGTGTACGCGTCGAATCCGCCCACCGCGTACCCCGCGCGGGCAAAGCCCGCCGCGACTCCGGCGACAAGCGACGCGGAGGTGCCGAAGGATGCCTTATCCGGTGCGGGAATCGGCGCAAGCGCAACCCTGTCCGTCCCGAATCCGCGGCTGTTCACGCAGGCCATGCCGTCCTCCCGCGGTGCGGCGACGCAGAGAATATCCAGACTCACCGAGCAGGCGATCACGCAGCCGCGGTTGTGGTCCGTGTGGTTTCCGGACAGCTCGCTCCGTCCCGCCACGGTCAGCAGGGCCGCCGGGCGATCCGCGCCGTATTCCGCCGCGAAGGCGGCAAGCAGATCGGCGCAGCGCTCACGCCTGCCGGCAAGGTCGCGCTCCCCGCCCAGCATATCCAGCAGTCCGTCCGACTCTCCCGCGCGAACCGCGCGCAGCATCTCTCCGACAGGCAAAAGCGGCGCGCCCGCACGGGCAGCCGCGGCATTTCTCTCTTCCATATCCGCATTTCCTCTCCGAACAATCTGTTCTTTCAGCTTTCAGCTTTCGATTTTTGCTTTTGTCTTTTGCTTTTTCTCTCGCGGAGCAGAGGCATATCCGCCGCCCCATCTGCCGTTCATTCTACCACATTTCCGTGATGATTGCAAGGGATTTTCATGGGGAACCGCTGATTTATTCGACAGCGCATCTTCGGCACATCGTTTCCCGGCGGACGCCGTCCCCTCAATCAAAAAATCCCCTTCCCGGCCGGGAAGGGGAAAGAAGAGGCGGAAGGAGGGAATCTCCCCCGCCGTCAGTGAATTTTCGTTCCCTCGGGAACGCGGTCGTCCACGAAAATCAGCTGACAGCCGCAGGCGCTGTTGGTGGCCGCCAGCAGCATGCCGTTGGAGGTCACACCCGTAAAGCGGGCGGGCATGAGGTTGGCAAGCACGATAATCTTCTTCCCGATCAGCTCCTCCGGCAGATAATCATGCTTGATGGAGGATACGATCACACGCTCGCCTATTCCGTCGGACAGAGTGAGCTTGTAGCAGTTGTTCGATTTGCGGATTTCCTGGCACTTGAGAATTTTGCACACGCGCATATCCATTCTGTGGAACTCGTCGATGGACACCTGCTCGGCAAGAATCGGCTCGACGGGATCGGGATCCCCGTATACCTTCTCCCGCTTCTCCGGCAGCGTCTCCGCGGGGGCTTCCTTCTCGGCGGCAGCCCGGTCGGCGGCGGCCTCCTCCTCGGTGCGCGGCGTGGAGAAATCCAGCAGACCGACATACCGGGCGGGATCAATGGCATACAGGAACAGGTACAGGCGCGGCCCGCGCTCCCGGTCTATGAGCAAGCGGTACACCGCCTTGAAAAAGCTTCCCTGCAGCGTCTTCAGTTCCTTGTCTGTCTTGTCCTCCCCGTACACCTGCTTGGGAATGGCGTACAGCTCCTTGTTCAGCGCATCCAGCGTGTAGCCGCCGGCGGCCAGATACCCGTGCAGGCGGGCGATCTCCGCCTTTTCCTCTTCCGACAGGGTCTCGTATACCTCGAAATTGCGGGTCGTGCGCAGGCGGTTTACCTGCTCCGGCGCGCACTGCTCCAGCCAGTAGCGGGCGCGGTCCAGCCGGTCGGCGAACTGTTCCCTTGTGTACGGCGTCCCGATCTTGGCGAACACGGTTTCCAGCATGGCGGGGTTGAAGTCCACGATGGATCCGAGCTGAACCAGCAGGGACATCGGCACGGTCTGCACCTCCCGTCCCGGGATCAGGCAGTTGTCCATCACCGACACGGTATAGTCGGACGCACCGCCCGCGCGGTACTCCTCCAGCATTTTGTCGAACTCAAAATACTGCCGCAGAATGCCGTCGTCAAAGCAGAAATCGAAGGCCTTGGTCGGCTCCGTCTTGGAGTACAGCCACAGGATGACCTCCGGCTCATACAGCTTCAGCATGGCGTCGGGCGTCAGATTCAGTCCGGAGGAACCGGACATCTTGCCGGTCAGCCCCTTGATGCCGATAAACTCATAGCCCTGGAACACGGGTGCCTCGTAGCCGTACACCAGCTTGGAAATCCGGCGGCTGGTCTGGTAGGAACCCGTCGGGGAGGCGTGATCCTTTCCGCCCGGCTCAAAATCAACGCCCTCGTACATCCAGCGCATGGCCCAGTCGATTTTCCAGCCGAGCTTGCAGTTGGTATCGGTGTCGAAATCGAAGGTTCCCCGATACCCGCAGGCGCACTCGTACTCCGCCATGCGGCAGTCGGCGTCGAGGGACATGATTTTCGTGGAATCCTTCCCGCAGACGGGGCAGTAAATGCTCACGGGATAGTATGCCTCACGCTCCCCCTCGGCGGCGTCCTGCGTGCGCATGGAATCCAGTATGTCAAAGATTTCCAGCCGCTTTGCCAGCGCCGTCTTGATTTCCTTCCGGTAGGCGCCGCTGCGGTACAGCTCCGCCTGATGGCGGTATTCCATCCGGATTCCGAACCGCTCGATGGATGCCTGAAACTCCCGCTCAAAGTAGGCGGCATACGTCGGGGCATCGGTATGGAAGGGATTGCGCACATCCACATAGGGCTTGCCGATGCAGTCCTCCAGATCGGCGGCATCCGGCAGTGCGGCGACGTTGGCGGGCACTTTGCGCATCCGGTCAAACTCATCCCACGAGAGCAGCAGGCGCGCCCGCTTCCCCTTGCGCTCCAGTGCCTTTGCCACAAAGAGCGATGTGGCGATGTCCCGGAAGTTGCCGATGTGACCCGAACCGGACGGGCTGTACCCCGCCGCGCAGGTGTAGATCTCTTTGTCGGGATTCTTTTCAATGACCCGCTGTGCGATTTCGTCTGACCAATGCATGATTACTGTGCTCCTTGCTTTATATTCGGCTTTTATATTCGTTTCAGTATAGCACAGAAGCGCGGAAAAATCAAGCCAAAAAGCGTAAATTCGGAAGGTATTCGGGCGGCGGGGCATGTCCCCGCCGGAAAAGGCCGCCGTCTGCGCCGATTTTCAGAAAAAAGTCACCTTTTTTCTGTTTACAAGCGGGGCGGAATATGGTATAATCTATATCTATGGATATCTCTTCAAGTTCAACCTGTTTTTCCCCCAAGGAGGATTCTGTATGACGCGTCCGGACAGAAATCCGGCTTCGCCCGAAAAGGAGTTTCCCGTTCCGCTGGACAGGAAAAGCCTTCCCGTACAGCCGCTGTGGCTGATCTCCGTTCTTACCGTGCTGTCCGCCGCCGCACTCGCCTGCGGGCTTGCCCTGAGTACGGGTACGGTTTCCGCTTCCGCCCCCGTTGTGCAGGGGATTGCGGGCGTTCTCTGCTTCACGCTTCTGTTTTACCTTTTCCGGGTGCTGCGCACGCTGCGCTGGGTGCCGGTTCTTCTGTCGCTGCTCGATGTTCTGCTGGTCTATTCGACCGGTTCCGCCGTCGGCGCCGCCATGCTGCAGTCACTGCTGTGCTCGGTCGCCTTCTCCGCTCTCCTGCTTGCGGTTGCGGACAGATCCGCCCTGACAAAGCTTGCGTTTATCCCGCTCGCCGCCTACGGCCTGTCGCTGGTGCTCTGCCGTGACCCGATGCTGTCGCTGGCGGCACTGCTGCCCTTCCCCGCCGCCGCCGCACTGGCGTTCGGCACCCGCGCTTCCGCCGGCAGGGAGGACGGCCCCGGACGGGTCGGCGTCATCTGCCTGACCTCGCTGTGCCTTGGTGCCGCCTCGCTCGGCATTTTCGCGCTGCTGCTGAGCCGCAGCATAGGGACGCTGTCCCCCACGCATCTCGGTACATGGCTGGACGGTCTGCGCACGGATCTTTCGCAGCAGCTGGCGGATCTTTCTCGGCAGCTTGCCGAACAGATCCCGCAGCTCACCGCCGTCACGGAGGAGCAGGCGCTGAACACCGTGAATTCCTTTATCAACATTCTCCCCGGCACGGCGGTCATGCTGTGCAACCTGTGCGCCGCGCTCATGCAGGCCGTCCTGCAGGGCTGCCTGTGCCGCTTCGGATACGATGCTTCCGTCAAGGGACGGGTGCGCCTGTTCCGCATGAGCCTCGTGTCCTCCTGCGTTTTTCTGACAGCAGGCATCATCTGGCTTGTCACGTCGTTTACCGACGGCGGCTCCTCCCTCGCGGGGACCGTCGCGCAGAACATCCTCATCATTCTTCAGCCGGGGCTTGCGCTGGCAGGCATTCTCCGCGTGTTCCGCAACGCCGCCCGCCGCCGCGGCTGCTTCCCCGCGCTTCTGCTTCTGGTTCTCCCCTGCCTGCTGGTATACGCCTCCGCGCTTCCCGCCGCCTATGAGGCTGTCTCCGCCGTGGCGGAGGCCATAGCCGCCCGTGTGCGCCCGCCGCACGACGGACGGGACAACCCCTTCTCCGACGACTGACGCGGCATTTCATTTTCTTTCTTTCCCATCTCACCCGAAAGGAGCTGCGGTATGAATTTCTCTTCCAAAGGCCCTTCCTCCGACGGTATCTCCCGCGGCCGGTCTTCTCCCGCGCGGCGGCAGGATCCGGACGCCCCGCTGCGGGTCGATTTGCGCGTACCCTTTGCCGTCTGCGCGGCGGCGGGTTTCCTGCTGCTGGGTGCGTACACCCTGCTTGTGTTTCTGGATCTGCCGAGGCTTGCGCTGCTCGGGGCGGTTCTCCTCGGCACCTACACCCTGTTCGTCGGCGTGACCTTTGCGGCGTACGCATGGCGGCTGTCCCGCTCCCGGCGGAACATCCGGACGGCGGAGCTGCTGACAGCCGACATCTACCGGCTGTTCCGCTCCGTCATAGATATTCCCTACGCCGTCGTCGGCGGGGACGGCCGCGTGCGCGTACTCAACGCCGCCATGCAGAGCATTCTCGGGGCGCGGTCGCCCCTGTGCAGCATACCTCTCTCGGACATTTGTCCCTCCGTCACGCAGGAGCAGCTGCTCGCGGCACTGCGCAATCCCGACGACGGGGATCTGCCGGAGCTCCAGAGCGTCCCGCTGGGCAGCGATGCGGGGGACGGAACGGGATCCCTGATCGTCACCCTGAACGACGGACGGCGCTACCGCGCGGAGTCGTACCTGCTCCGCCGGCAGCCGGAGCCCTACTATCTGCTGCTTTTCCACGATGTCAGCGATTATCTGGACTTTGCGGAGGAAACCAACCGGAACCGCACCGTGCTGGCGTACATCATGCTGGACAACCTGCAGGAGCTGACGCAGTTCGTCCGCGCCAGCTACCGCGCTACCGCCAATGTCATTGAGGAAACGCTGACCGACTGGGTCGCCTCCCTGCACGGCATGATCCGGGAGTATGACAGGGACAAATACATCGCGCTGTTCTCGGAGGAAATGCTGGACAGGTGCGTGCAGGAAAACTTTCCGATTCTTGAAAAAGTCATGAATCTCCGCGTGGGGGACAACACCTTCCCGCTGTCGGTTTCCATGGGAATCGCCGACATCGACGGCAGCATGGAGGAGCGCAACCGCGCCGCCAACGCCGCCCTGGACATGGCTCTCCAGCGGGGCGGAAACCAGGTTGCCCTGCAGCGCAGGGGAACGTCCGGATTCACCTTTTACGGCGGCACGCACAAAACCATGGAGGGCAACACCACCGTCACCTCCCGCGTGTCGGTTCACCTGCTGGAGCGGCAGCTTGCCGGCTGCCTGAACGTGCTTATCATGGGGCACAGCAACCCGGACTTTGACGCCATCGGCGCTGCGGTCGGCGCATGCCGGCTCTGCCGCAGCATACTGGACGCGGAAGGACGCACGGACGTGCCGGTTTATATCGTTACCGACAAGACCTGCGACAACTTCCGGGTCTGTGCCGAACAGCTGGCTCCCCTCGGGGAGTACCGGCAAATCTTCGTGGACGCCGCGGAGGCCCGCGGGCTTGTGTGCACCGAAACCGTACTGATTCTGGTGGACGTCAACAACCCCGTCATCTTCGAGGTGCCCGAGCTGTACACCCGCATTCCCCTGAAAAACGGCGTCCATCCGATTGCCGTCATCGACCACCATCGGCTGGTCGGGAAGCTGCCCTTCACGCCGTTTCTGCATTACATCGAGGCGACTAAATCCTCCGCGAGCGAGATCGTGGCGGAAATGCTGGAGCAGTCCCCCTATGCGGACAGCCTCTGCAAGGAGGAGGCCAATGTCATGCTGGCGGGAATCATGCTGGACACCCACAACTTCACCCGCTCCGCCGGAGCTCAGACCTTTGAGATCACCTACTACCTGTACGGGCGGGGCGCACATACCGGCACGGCGCGCGAGTTCTTCGGTGAACGCATGGACGAGCTGCGGACGGCAAGCGATTTTGACGCGCACGCGAGCATCTATGCCGGCGTATTCGCCGTCACATGGCTGAGCGAGGACCGTGCCCCGTCGCCCGACGACCGCATCGCCGCCTCCAAGGCGGCGGACAAGCTGCTGTCGCTGCGCGGCGTGGAAGCCTCCTTCGCGCTGGCCGTCATAGGCTCCGGCGTTGCCATCTCCGGGCGTTCCAAGGGGCGCATCAACGTACAGCTGATCCTCGAAAAGCTGGACGGCGGCGGGCACTTCGATATGGCGGGAGCGCAGGTAAAGGGAACCGTGGAGGAGGCGCTGGAGCTGCTCCGCGGCGCCATTGACGAATACCGCCTGCAGTACCCCGAGCAGTTCGGAGGCAAAAACTGACTGCTTCGCCGTTTCACCGAATGTTTCTTATTTTCGCTTATTTCACACACAGAAAGGATAAAACACCATGAAAGTCGTATTGCTTACAGACGTAAAGGCACAGGGAAAAAAGAACGATGTCATTGAGGTATCGGACGGATACGCCCGCAACTACCTCATTCCGCGCAAACTCGCCGTTGAGGCGGACAGCGCCGTACTCAATGCCATCAAGGGCAAG
The DNA here is from genome assembly GCA_963609805.1 of Erysipelotrichaceae bacterium. Lineage (GTDB taxonomy): Bacteria > Bacillota > Clostridia > Oscillospirales > CAG-272 > CAMEON01. Next base: position 42,966 of record CAVDLN010000004.1, read on the forward strand.
GAAGCAGCCCTCAAGCACAAAATCGAAACGGAAACCGCCGAGGCGCGGGCGACGGCCGCCAAACTGGAAACCCTGTTGGTCAAGATTCACGCCAGCTGCGGCGCCGACGGCCGCCTCTACGGCTCCATCACCTCCAAGGAAATCGCAGAACGGCTGGAAAAGGACTACGGCATTGCCGTGGACAAGCGTAAAATTCAGCTGAGCGATCCCATCCGCGCCTACGGGCAGTATGATCTGGATGTAAAGCTGTATACCGACGTGGCAGGAAAGATCCACGTGCTGGTCTGCAGCTGATCCGCGCGGAATATGGACAGACCGCAAAGATCCGCGGGGGAGCGGGACGACGGGGAGCTTTCCCTGCAGCGCAAAATTCCCTTCAGCCTTGTCGCGGAGCAGTCGCTGCTCGGATCGATACTCATTGACCCGGAGGCCTTCAGCCAGGTCGCCGATCTGGTAAAGCCCGTGGATTTCTACCTGCAGGAGCATCAGGACATATACGCGGCCATGCAGGAGCTGTTCGACAGCAACACGGAAATCGACGCCGTCATCCTTCTGGATGTGCTGATCCGGAACGGTGCCTACAGCGACAGAAACGCGGCTACGCAGTACCTGCGTTCGCTGGTGGACAAGGTGCCGAGTGCGCTGAACGTCAAGGATTACGCGCACATCGTTAAGGACAAGAGCGTCCTGCGCCAGCTGATTGAGACCTGCTCCGACATTTCCGACGTCGCATACTCCGAGCAGGACTCCGTCGCGCATATCCTGGATGCCGCGGAAAACAAAATTTTCGCCATCGCACAGGGGCGCGACACCCGGAACTTCCGGACCGTACATGAAATCATCAAGGGGATATATGTCCAGCTCGACGAGCTGCGGAAAAACGGAGAGTCCTCGCAGGGGCTTTCCACCGGGTTCAAAGGCCTTGACAGAGTGCTGGCGGGCATGGGAAAGTCCGACCTGGTTCTGGTCGGCGCGCGCCCCGGCATGGGAAAGACCTCCTTCGCGCTGAACATTGCCTCCAATGTGGCGGAGAAAACCGGCAAGGCGGTGTGTATTTTTTCACTGGAAATGTCCGCCGAGCAGCTGGTAAACCGCATGCTCTCCTCCGAGGCGCTGGTTGACAGCTACGCCCTGCGCAGAGGAGTCCTGACCACCGAGGACTGGACAAGTCTTGCCGTCGCCGCCACCCGCCTCTCCGCCAGCAACATTCTCATAGACGACACATCCGGCATCACCATAACCGGCATGAAAGCCAAGCTGCGCCGGGTGCAGAATCTCGGTCTCGTCGTCATCGACTACCTGCAGCTTATGCAGTCCGACCGGCGGATAGACAACCGCGTGCAGGAGGTCGCCGAAATTTCCCGCGCCATGAAAATCATGGCAAAGGAGCTGATGGTGCCCGTCATCTGCTGCGCGCAGCTGTCCCGCGGCCCGGAATCCCGCCAGGACAAGAAGCCTATGCTGTCCGACCTGCGTGACTCCGGCGCCATCGAACAGGATGCCGACGTGGTTCTGTTCCTGTACCGCGACGAATACTACAAAACGAACGCATCCTCCGATCCGAACAGCTCCGCGGCCTCCAGCATAGCGGAGGTCATCATTGCCAAGAACCGCCACGGCTCCACGGGAACCGTGCAGATGGGCTGGATCGGCAAGTATACCAAGTTCCGCACCATTGACGACAGTGTACCCGAAAAGTAAGGAGACGCCGATGTCAATGTCATCCCTGTTCACCTCCCCCGCCGCTCTGAGCGGTCTTCCGCCCGCGACGCCGCTGCTGGTTGCCTTCTCGGGCGGGGCGGACTCCCGCCTTCTGCTGGAACTTACGGCGGAATGGGCGAGGGAAAACGGAGCCGCGGTGGCGGCGGCGCACCTGCACCACGGCATACGTGGCGAGGAGGCCGACCGCGATGAGAAATTCTGTCGGGAAACCGCCGCCGCGCTCGGCATTGCCTATTTCTGCGAGCGGGCGGATGTGCCCGCCCGCGCCGCGCAAAGCCGGCGCAGCCTTGAACTGGAGGCGCGGCTGGCACGGTATGATTTCTTTGCCCGCATCATGCGGGAGCGAAAAATTCCGCTCCTTCTGACGGCTCACCACGCGGACGACCAGCTGGAGACCCTGCTGCTGCGCATCCTGCGCGGAAGCGGCACGCACGGACTGTGCGGCATTGCGCCGGTGCGTCCCGTGCCCGGCGGACTTCTGCTCCGCCCCATGCTGAACGCGACACGCCGGGAAATCCTGGACGAGTGCCGCCTGCGCGGACTTTCCTACGTGACGGACAGCACCAATCTGGCGGACAGCTGCTCCCGCAACCGCCTGCGGCATCGGGTTGTTCCGCTGCTGGAGGAGCTGACGGACAGCGGCGTGCCCCAGCGGGCGGCCGCACGGCTGTGCGCGTCGGTGCGGGAGGACGACGATTTCCTGCGCCGTGAGGCGGAGAGAGCCTTTTCCGAGGCGGACGTCCGCGGAGACGGCAGTCTGTCCCTGGCGGTTCTGCGGGATATGCACCCCGCACTGGCCAAGCGCTGCATGGCGCGCGCCTACGCGGAAAGGGCGGGCGGTGCCGGCGACCTGCCGTCCGGCATCACCCTTGAGAGCGTACATCTGCAGGCACTCGCCGCACACGTCACGGAAGGGCGGAACGGATCCTCCGTATCCCTGCCCGGCGGGTGGCGCGGCGTTGTCCGCGGCGCCTATCTCCTCTTCCTGCCTCCGGACGCCTGTGAATACTCCGACGCATGCGCCGGCGCGGAATCACCGGACGGTCTCGCGCTGACCGTCGGAGACACACCGTGGTCGGCGGGCGGCTTTGATTTTTCGGTGCGTCTGGAGACGGCCGATCATCCCCTGCTCCCCGAGAGCAGCCCGGATACGGCGGCATCCGCCGTATTTCCCGCCGGCCTGCCGCGCCCGCTGACCCTGCGCAGGCGCCGTCCCGGCGATACCGTCCTGTCGCACGGCATGACGAAAAAGCTGAAAAAGGCTCTGTCCGAGAAGCAGGTTCCGCCCGAACTGCGGGACGCCCTGCCGCTCGTGTGCATTCCCGGCGGGGCACCGGACGCCCCCCCGATCCCGCTATGGTTTCCGACCGCCGTCTTTCGGGACGGATGGCCTCCGCCGACCGAGGGCGCCTGCCTGCGGCTGACGATACGATTTATTGGAAAGAAAGGCTGACAGCAATATGGCAACACAAACACAAATTTTCGACGACACCTGCTCTGTTTCCCGCGACTGCGAAAAAATACTGCTCACGACGGAGGAGCTTGACGCCATCACGGACCGTCTGGCGCGGGAAATCGAGGATACCTATCGGGACAGCGACAAGCAGCTGGTTCTGGTCGCCATTCTCAAAGGCTCCATGCCCTTTGCCGCGGATCTCATGCGCAAAATCCGGCTGCCTCTGCAGATCGAGGTCATGAAGGTGTCCTCGTACGGAGCAGGCACCAAATCCTCCGGGGAAATCAAAGTCTCGCTGGATCTGAACCGGGAGGACCTGCCGGACACCGATCTTCTGATTGTGGAGGACATCGTGGACTCCGGGCGCACGCTGGCGCGCCTGTCCGAGCTGCTCCGCCACCGCAACGCGCACAGTGTCCGCGCCGTGACGCTGCTGGACAAGCCCTCCCGCAGAGAGGTGCCCTTTGAGCCGGACTTCTGCGGAACCGTTGTTCCGGATGAGTTCGTCGTGGGGTACGGGCTGGACTACAACGAAACCTACCGCAATCTCCCCTTTGTCGGCGTTCTGAAAAAGTCGGTTTACACAGACGAAAAGTGATTGCGCTGCTAAATTTCACAAGCTCTTTCAAGCAATTTCATAGAATATTCATACAGCTGTGGTATACTGCATAGCGTGTTGCCGCATACATACGGCGGCCCGTTTTCGGGTCGGTCCGTTCCGCAGCGCCAATTACCCCCGGCAAGACCGCAGAAGGATCGGAGGAGTCTAATGAAGAACAATCTGAAAGTCATCATCGGGTATGTCGTGGCCATCGCCGTAATCGTCGGCGTCATCGCCATGATCTACCGGAGCACGTCCAGCAAGACGGAAGCAATCACATACGACAAGGTCATTTCCTATTTCCAGAACGAACAGGTGCGGGAATTCGAAATCGACAACAAGAACAACCTGACCATGCTGCTCTACCAGTATGAGCTGGATGAGAACGGACAGCCGGTCACGGACGCGGACGGAAACCGCGTGTACAAGAAGTACGCAGACGGAACGCCCGCCACCATCGTGAAATCCTATAAGCTCGCGCGCGTGGATTATTTCCATGAGGATCTGGGCGAGCTTATCAAGGAGCAGATCTCGTCCGGCGTCATCGTCGGCGCAGAGTACGAACCTGCGGAAAGCATTCCCGCCTGGCTCTCCTACCTGCCGGGCATCATTCTGGTGCTGGTTCTGATTATCCTGTACTGGCGCGCCATGAAGTCCATGATGAACGGCGCCGGCCCGGCAGGCAAAATGAACAGCTTCGGAAAGTCGCATGTCAAGATG
>CAVDLN010000005.1:0-33693 GCA_963609805.1 Erysipelotrichaceae bacterium
GTATACCACAATCAGACATGCATGTCAATCCCGGCACAGAAAAAATTACCGGCGGGATGGACGGGAATGCGTGAAATCTTCGCTGCCAAAAGTAACTTTATTGTGAATAATTGAAATCCTGTCTTGTATTATCCGCCCGGCGGATGTATAATACGCCGTTCGGATTTGTCACTGATTTATTCGGCACAAAGTGCCTGCGAAACAGAAAGGACAGAAGTTTGTATGAAGAAGTATGGCAAACATTGGCTTTCCAAAAGCGCGCTGAGCCTTCTGCTTGTGCTCGTGATGCTTGTTTCCTTTGCCTTGGAAGCAATGGCTACCGATGTCTACTATGCGGTGGACACGGACGGGAAACAGTACACCAGCATCGGCAGCGCATGGTCGGCGGCTCAAAGCGGCCATGTCATCACCATGTTGAGAGACTGGACGCTCGGTGACCGGCTGGTTTTGGGAGAGGGAAAAACCGCTAAAATATATATGAGCGGACATAAAATCGACCGTAACCTTTCGGACAGCGAAGGGGACGGCGAGGTAATTTATTTGAGCGAGGGATCCAACCTGACGCTGATGGGCTACTCAGATCCGGAGAGCGGGGTTGCGATCTACACGGATATTCCCTATAAAGCGTGGTATTCCACCGGTACCCACTACTCCACTTATATCAAGACCGGAGGCCTTGTTACCGGCGGTTGGAGTACCAACGGCGCCGGCGGCGTTCATATGAAAGAGGGCTCGACGCTGACGATTGACAATGTCGCAGTATCGGGCAACCAGGCCGACACCAACTGGCTCGGTTCCAACGGATACGGCGGCGGAATCATGATGGATGGCGAGAGTACGGCACTCATCATGAAAAACAGCGCGGTTATTTCGTATAACTCCGCTTTGGATGACGGTGGCGGCGTGTATATCAATAACGCCAAGGGAACCGTTACGATGACCGGCAGTACCATCAACTACAACTACGCGGCCGGTAACGGCGGCGGTATTTACGGTGACTCGACCAATCACCTGATTTATCTGAACGATGGCTCCATGATTGTCGGAAACAGTGCCAAGGAGGGAGGCGGAATCTATCTGAGCGATACGGATTTCGTCATTCGTTCCTCCGATTCCAAAGCCGGCATCAGCTACAATACGGCGCGGGACGGAAGCGGCGGCGCGATCTATATCGACAGCCAGCCCGGCAGCAATTCGGGTATCATTCAGGGCATCAAAATGAGCTGCAACACCTGCAGCAAGTACGGCGGCGCCATATACCTTCATCAGGAGCAGACTTCCGTCAGCAGATGCACGATTACGGACAACAGAGCCTATGAGGGGGGCGGTATTTACAACAACAACGATGATAATACCATCTCCGGCTGCACCATCACGGAAAACAAGGCCACGCATGAAGGCGGCGGCGTGTATTCCTCGTGCCAGAATGATATCGGACTCGGCGGCACTCTTATAATCGAAAACAATACCAGAACGGACGGTGCAAAGGACGACCTGTTCCTGAACGACACAAACTCGTCCTCCGCGTATCTGACAAGCACGCCGTCCGCAAATTCCCGGGTAGGCATCCGGACGGCGAAAACGCTGCGCATGATCGGGCGGAGAACCTTTTTCAACAGCTCGGCATTCTTCTCCGACTTTGACGGCTGCCATATTGAGTACGATGCGTCGTCGAACGAGCTGTGGGTCAGGAGCGGCAGCGTCGAGGATTCGATTTCCTACACGCAGGTCGGATCGCAGGACAAGACCACGGTCGGCACTTTCAACGGCGAACCCGTAGTCCGCGGCTATTTCAGCTACGCATCGGTTGCGGATTCCACGGCCGATCTGGATTCGAATTATTACTATTCGGACGGCTATTTCCTCTTCGGAGAGGATTCCTATTACCGTGAGGCGGACGCAGACACGCGCGGAGACCCGCGGGAGTACAATCCGCATCTTGCGTCCATGTCCATGGCTATGGCACTGGCGGGATTCTATTCCAACATCGGCAATGACGGGAAGCTCGGGACGGAAAACAATCTGACATATACCTATAAGTCCCAGAATATCGAGAAGCTGCTTGTGGACATCGGGGTGGATACGGACGATGTCTATATCAGCGACACATACAGCGTCAAACCGGGAACGGACACGATCGGTGTTGCCATCGGCAAAAAGGAGATCGGCTCCGGGTACACGCTCATTCCCATTGTGGTGCGCGGCGCCGGCTATGAGAGCGAGTGGACAAGCAATGTCACGGTCGGAACAAGCGGAGAACACAATGGCTTCGCATCTGCCGCAAACCAGATTATTAAACAGGTTCAGAAATACATAGAAAATTATGACCTGACGGAAGCCGTACAGAACGGAACCGTGAAATTCTGGGTTATGGGCTACTCCCGCGGCGGCGCAACCGCCAACCTGACGGCTAAACGGCTGGTTGAGGCGTACTGCGACGGTTCTTCCGTTTCCATGAACAATCAGGTTTACGCTTACTGCTTTGAGGCACCGCAGGGCGGCCGGAACAGCGAAATGCAGCTGGACGCATCCAAGTACTACTGCATCCATAACTGCATCAATAAGGCCGACCTTGTCCCCGAGGTGGCACCGGATGAGATGGGCTTTATCCGCTACGGTGTGGATCACTATGTGCCGGGTGAGTCCGGCGCCGCAACGCCGAAGTCCGACACCAGTGTCTGGCATTATGTGAAGAATCAGGATTGGGCAAAATCGTACGCCGCGTGGTATGACAATAAATCCTATGAGGTAGGATCAACGGAGTATCAGGCACAGCGCGCCAAAATGCTGGAGCAGCTGGAATCGGTTGACCCGGAAAACTTTGATTTCTGCGACAATTTCACAATTGCGGAACTCAATTACATTGACAGTCCCTTTTTCTCCACGTCCGATCTGAAGCCGGACGGCGATCCTGTTACGCAGGAGCAATACATCCATGTTTTCATCCGCGCGCTGCTTGCGTGGGGACTGCCCGGCAGCGGCGGAGATCTCCGCGCCCGCTTCTGCAGTACGGGTTCCGATTACGGCACAAAGCTGCAATCCTTTGAGAATTCACTGCGTGCGGTTGTGCCGGTTGTCTTTGGTAAGACTTCCGAGGAACTGGAAGGAATCATGAACTCCGTGATGGCCGGGTTCAATTCCATCTCCACGGCAATTGATTTTTCGGGACACGCCCTGGCTGATCTGTATGGATACGTAATTCGCGGATGGAACAACTATAAAATCAAATTCTCCTGGACTCAGTCGAAGCGTCAGGGATGGGCCGATTTCCTGTGGAAATCCCTGATTCTCACACAGGGAGCCGACGGGAAAGCGGCGTCCGACTACCTGACAAGCAGCGAGTATGAGAAGCTGAACACCGTATGGTATTCTCTTCTGAATGTGCTGCTGCGGTTCGTATGCCAGGATTATAACACGGATATCAATGATTGGGCAAAGACGGAAGACTGCAGCGGTACCACCGCAAATCTCGTGGAACTCTATACAGGACATCATCTCAGTTACGGCAGTGACGCGCAGGTGATTGTCGGAACACTGATGCGCAATACCACATCGCTTGCGCAGGCACATTATCCGGAGGTCAACTTCGCGTGGCTGCGTTCGTATGACAGCTACTACAGCAATGATGTGAACAGCCCTGTTGTAATCGAAACCGACGGAAGCACGGAGGTTCCTTCCGTGGATGTGAGCTGCTCGTCGGACGGAGTTCTGTCGCTGAAAACAGACATCGCGGGCGCAGGCGTATTCTACCGTGTCAAGGTAGGCGAGAGCACCGAATACAGCAACTGGATGCCGTACAATCTGCCCGTAAGTCTTGCGACGTTCCGCCCAGAGGGCGACACCACAACGGTGGATTTCACCGTGCAGGTTACGGCTGTCTACTGCGGGAAGGTATCCGCGGTTCGTACGGTTGCCGCCGGAATCTGGAAAGATAAGACATTTTCCGTGTGGGTGAACGGAGAGGAAATCGGCAGCTACAAGCCGGGCAGTATAGTGACGGTTGACGGTACCTCCGAGGATTCCGGAAAGGCCTTCAGAAAGTGGTCCGATTCCGTGGGAATTTCGCTCGACAGTCTGGACAATGTCAACAGTGCCGTGACCACCTTTACCATGCCGGAGGAGAATGTCGGACTGCTGGCGGAGTACGTGACGCGAATCGATTCCGTTACCCTGACTGTGGATACGCCGCAGGCAGGGAAGACAATGCCGACACAGGGCACGCTGACATGGGGAGATAACAGTGTGCAGGTCGATCTCTTCTGGCTGGAGAATGTTGAAACCGGTACACCGTATGCCGGCAGCAAGGCCGGGTACGGCAAGAAGTATTCCGTGGCGGCGGTTGTCAAGCAGGATCTTGCCGCCGGTATCGTGTTCGCTTCCGGTATGGATGAGCAGGCCGTTACGGTGACGTATGCGGGCTATTCGACCGGAGCCGCTTTCCGCGCATATACGGATGCTGCGGGCGCGCTGAGAATTTTCGGCGGACAGGTAGAGACGGAAAAGGCAAAGATCCGCACGGTTGCAAGTCTTGCCGTCAGCCTGCAGGCAGGTGCCGGCATAGGGGAGCTGCTTGCCAAACTGCCCGACAGCGTCGCGGCCATTACCGAGGCGGGCGTGACGAGCCTGAAAACGGATCCTTCCCATGCGGATATGACGGGAGCCATTGATGAGGACGGCGCGTTTATCAACGGCGGTGTTGTAAAGATTCCGCTTGTTATTTCCGAATCCGACAACATTGTCAACCCGGAAACGAATCCGAAGGCCTTCATAGTCCGTGTATATATCTCCGCCGCGACTCCTGCCGAGGCACCGACTTCCTCTGCGACGGAATCGTCGGCGGCGGCAGCGAATGCTGTGGCCGTGATGGATACGGAGGATGACACGGAGTCCGACGGGTTGATGGCACTGTCTGCCCGCAGAGCGGTGCTCAGTGATAGTATCCCGTGCCGGAACGTTGCGGCTGTCGTATCGGCTTGCGCGACAGAGTATGATGCGCCGGTATTGCCGCAGGCGGAGTCAAATGCCGCCGAGCCGGAAATCGAAACATACAGCGGAAGCAGTATTTTTGTAACGCTTGGCAGCGCGACGGAAGGATCCGTCATAAAGTACAGCATCAACGAAGGTGAGGAGCAAACCTACACCGGCCCGTTTGAACTGGTCGGCGAAGAGGGCGAGGAAACGATTTTTATAGTGACATCTTGGGCGGAGGCCGCCAATCACGGCAGATCCTCCGAGACAGTTAAGGTCTATATTCTGGACAACCCTTTTACCCTTACGATTCACGGCAAGGACACCGGACTCAAGGGGGCGCAGGGAGAGGAACTGTGGGTAAAGCAGTACCGCTACTATAAGGGCGAGACAATCAGAATCGGCGCTCCCGCCGAGCAGGATGAGCTTTTTGAACGGTGGGAATCCGTGCCGGCGGGCGTTGAGGGCTCTGTGACAGATACGGCGCTGACCATAAGGGATATGTCTGGAGACATTGAAATTACAGCCATTTACAATCCGGTTGTGAGCAGGCTTGAGCTAACGCTTGATGCTCCCGTATCCGGCAAAAAGCTTTCGTCAAAGGTCAGGGCTGCGTATGCGACGGTTACGGAGAAATACCCGCTGACAGGGTATTTTGCCGATATCCAGTGGACGCCGTCAGCCGGCGCAGGCGTTGCGGAATCCGGAACGGTATACACGGCAAAGCTGATGCTGAAGGCAGATTCCGGATCCGGCAGTGATTCGGTCTTTAAATATTTCCTGTCCGAGAACCTTGAGATTGTTGTCAACGGCGGTGACAGCCGCATAAAGGCAAGTGTCGCCAAGGAAAATACGGCCATATACGTAACCTTCCCCGCAACCGCATCCGCGGTGGAGGAGAAGGTTACGGTGGCAGCCGTGGAGGAGCTTGTCGGTGTCGGCGTATCCCATGAGGATGCCGCAGCGGGGAAATGGGGTCTGCCGCAGCAGGCGACCCTGGTCCTTTCTGCCGGAGGAAAAATCAAAGCCGACATCACGTGGTCCGGTTTTGAGCCGGCATTTGACGGGGAAAATCTTGACACACAGATTCTGAAGGCTGTCGGCACGGTAACAGCTCCGGAAGGCATAGCCATGGGGGCCGTTTCGAATGAGGTTTCGGTCACGGTTTATGTTGCGTCGACGGCAGGGCAGGTGTTCATGCCGTATGCGTCGGTTGCATCCGGCAGCTATGAAAAACGGCAGTATGTGCGCCTGTACTGCGCAACGGACGACGCTGCCATCTACTATACAACAGACGGCACGCAGCCGACAGAGCAGAGCACCCTGTACAGCGGGGGAACGGTTTTGATTTCCGATTCCGTGACATTGAAAATGATCGCGATAAAGGACGGTGTGCAGAGCCCGGAGGCAAGCTACAGCTATACGATTCAGACCGACGGCAGCTCGGGGGATGAAACCGCAACAGCCGCAGCCGAATCGGATACCGCAGCGGATACTGCGGACACAGACACGGACAAGTCTGCAGACGACGATACGGATACGGAATCCGTCACTCGGGCCGAGAGCGATACGGAAACAGACAGCCGGTCCGGCGGCGGATGCAGCTCCGCAGTCGGCGGTGCGGGTGCTCTGGCCGTGCTGATCCTTGCCGTTGCCGCCGCGGCCGCTTTGAAGAAGAGGGCACGGAAGTCCCTTTAAGACAGAGACAGCGTTGCGCGTAACAGTCTGACAGCGTAACGACAGAAAAGATGGAAAAGCGTCATATCCCCGGCGGAAAACCGCCGGGGATATGACGCTTTTTTGATGCAAAAAAGAACGCCTGCTGCTGCAGACGTTCCCATGGCGCGGCATAAGGGACTCGAACCCCCGACCTACTGGTTCGTAGCCAGTCACTCTATCCAACTGAGCTACTGGCGCATGTCGGTCAATCTCTCAACCGAACAGCAGGTATTATAGCACAGCTTTCGGAAATTGTCAAGAGCTTTTTGAAAAAAACAAGAAAATTCTTCTTCTGTGCGTAAATTCTCACTGTAAACTCCGCGAAAATCGAAACCGAGAATTTACGGCTTCGATTCTCACGGTTTTTCAATGTCTGCCCTTGACGCAGATGGCGGATTGTGATATAATCAAAAAGATAAATTGCCGCGCACGGACGGCGCATATCCGTAAGCGCCCGGTATAACTTGATATAAGGAATTTGTATGACGGATAAAACAAAAAAGACACTGCCTCCGCACGATGAGGCGGAGCGTCGGGAGGCCATTCGTGCGGTACGCGCGCTGAATGCGGCGTATACCGCCGCCGGACGCTGCAGGGGAGTATTTGTGCTGACTTTCGGATGCCAGCAAAACGAGGCGGACAGTGAAAAGCTTGCCGGCATGGCGCAGGAAATGGGATACACTCCCGTGGATTGCCCGGAGGACGCCGATCTTATCCTGGTGAATACCTGTGCCATTCGGGAACACGCGGAAAGCCGGGCGCTGGCTGCCGTCGGGCAGTATAAAAAACTGCGCCAGGAGAACCCCGAGCTGATTATCGGCGTCTGCGGATGCCTGCCGTCGCAGGAGCATCGGCGGGAGGAACTGAAGCGGAGTTACCCTTATGTAACATTCTGCTTGGATACCGCATCTCTGTATCGCCTTCCGACAGTCCTGCATTACTGCATGGAAACCCACAGACGGTCACTTCTGCCGGAGGAGGAACTCTCCGCGGGAGCAGATGCGGGTCAGGAAATACCCGTGCGGAGAACATCCTCCTATCGGGCGTGGGTGTCTGTTATGTATGGCTGCAACAATTTCTGCTCCTATTGCATCGTTCCCTATGTCCGCGGACGCGAACGCAGCCGCCCTCGCGATGCCGTTGTTCGCGAGGTGAGGGGACTCGTCGAGGCGGGCTACCGGGATATAACACTGCTGGGGCAGAATGTGAATTCATACGGGCGGGGCTTGGCGGAGCCGTGCGATTTCGCGTCGCTTGTCGAGGAGCTGGATTCGATTCCCGGTGACTGGCTTCTGCGCTTTATGACAAGTCATCCGAAGGACGCCGGGCACCGTCTTATCGATGTCATGGCAAAGGGCACGCATATTGCGCCGGCTTTTCACCTGCCCCTGCAGTCCGGCAGCGATCGGGTGCTGCACGCTATGAACCGTCACTACGACATGGCGAAATACACGGAAACCGTCCGGTATATGCGGGAAAGGATTCCTGATTTGACACTGACAACCGACATTATTGTCGGTTTTCCCGGCGAGACGGATGCCGAGTTTGAGGAAACAATGCACGCACTCTCCGAAATCCGCTTTGACATGATCTACTCCTTCATTTATTCTCCCCGCAAGGGAACTCCCGCAGCGGAGATGGAGCAGGTTCCGGAAGAGGTGCAGAAGGAACGCTTTGCCCGCATGCTGGAACTGCAGAACGGAATCTCCATGGAGAAAAACCTGCCGCTGGTCGGGAAAACCGTGCGCGTTCTGTGTGACGGGGTAAGCAAGAGCAATGCGGATTTGTGGACCGGACGCACGGCCGGAAACAAAAGTGTATTTTTCCCGGGCTCGCAGGACACAACACCGGTCGGGCAGTATATTCCCGTTCGTATAGAGCGGGCAGCACCGTTTGCCCTGTACGGCACGGCCGCGGCGGATTGAGGCAGATAAATACATATGGAACAAGAAAAAGCGGAAAGGAACAATTGTATGAGCGAAAACGAAAAAAGCGAGGGTATCCGTCTCGATCCCTCCAATGTGTTTGAAATGGCAATGGTGCTTGGCAAGGCACTGAAAAAGGATCCGCGGCTTGTCCGCATGGACAAGGCAAAGGAAGCCTATCAGCAGGATGATAACCTGTGCCGCATGCTGACTGAGTATGAGGTTCAGCGCAAGGCCATCGAGCAGGTGGCAGGGGACAGTGAGTATGACCCCGATCTTGTACGGCAGATACAGGGGCGCATTGACGAGCTGTACGGCGAAATAGCCGCCAATCCCGCCTTTGTTGAGCTGAATGAGGCGCAGGCAGCCGTAAATAATCTCATGAACGCCGTCAATAATACCATTATGTTTGCCATAACGGGGGAAATGCCCGACGGATGCACGCATGACTGTTCCAGCTGCGGCGGCTGTCACTGATACGGCGTCCCACATACGAATCCGATTCCAAAGAGAGGAGAAACAATCCCATGACGCCCATGATGGAGCAATACATGGAGGTCAAAAATCAGTATAAGGACTACCTGCTGTTTTATCGGCTCGGAGACTTTTACGAAATGTTTTTTGACGATGCCATAACCGCCTCACGCGAACTGGAGCTGACACTGACAGGACGCGATTGCGGCGAGGAGGAACGTGCTCCCATGTGCGGTGTCCCGTATCATGCCGCCGATGTGTATATCGGCAAGCTGATAGAGAAAGGCTACAAGGTCGCCATCTGCGAGCAGATGGAGGACCCCGCACTGGCGAAGGGGTTGGTCAAGCGGGAGGTAATCCGCGTCGTAACGCCGGGCACGGTTATCGACGGCACGATGCTCCCGGAACAGAAGAACAACTACCTGTGTGCGCTGTATGTCAGTGAATTGGAATACGGTGTGTGTTTTGCCGATCTGTCTACGGCTCAGGTTTTCGCGACGGTCATTGACGGGGCGCAGATGGATGACGAGTTGCTCGGGGAATTGGGAACATATGCCCCTCGCGAGGTTATCCTGAATGTCGGTGCCAAACGCTGCGCCAGGGCGGCGGAATGGATGCGCGGCCAGGGCGTCATGCTGTCCGACAATCAGGCGGGACGGTTCGATCCTGCCGACTGCGCCGTGCGTGTCAGGGAGCGTTTTGGGGAGACCGTCAAGCCGGAGGTACTGGAAAACAGACCGCTGGTTTGCGCGGTCGGCGCGCTGCTGGATTATCTGACAGAGACGCAGAAGGCGGATCTTTCAACCATCCGGGAGCTGACGGTGTACAGTGAGGGACAGTATCTCGGGCTGGATCTGAACACGCGCCGGAATCTGGAGCTGACCGAAACCATGCGCACCAAGGAAAAGAAAGGAACCCTGCTTTGGGTGCTGGATCACACAAAGACTTCTCCCGGTGCTCGCCTGCTCCGTCAGTGGGTGGAGCATCCGCTGCTGTCTCCTGTACAGATTGCACGGCGGCAGTGCGCCGTGGAGGAGCTTGTGGGGGACTACATGAAGCGGGAGGAGCTGGGGGAACTGCTCGCCCACGTGCTGGATATGGAGCGGTTGGTCACCCGCATTGTGTTCGGAACGGCAGGCGGCAAGGACCTTCGCGCCGTGTGTGCTACGGCATCGGTGCTGCCCGAAATCAAAAAACTGCTGGAGGGCTGCCGGAGCGAGGAGCTGAAACGCATCTGGCAGGATATGGACCTGCTTGAGGATGTCTGCGGGGAGATCGGGCGAGCACTGGTGGAGGAGCCTCCCTTTTCGATAAGGGAGGGTGGAATGATAGCGGACGGCTATGATGCCGAGGTGGATCGCCTGCGCGCCATTATGAATGACGGTCAGGGATGGGTCGATCGGGTTGCCGCCGAGGAAAAGGCGCGAACCGGCATCAAGACACTGAAGGTGGGCTATAATAAAGTATTCGGCTACTATATAGAGGTTTCCAAATCCTTTGCCGATCAAGTTCCGCCCAACTACATCCGCAAGCAAACGCTGGTCGGAGCGGAACGCTATATCACGCAGGAACTGAAGGATATGGAGTCCACCATTCTCGGGGCAAAGGACAAGCTGTGCGCCTTGGAATACGATTTGTTCTGCAAACTGCGCGGGTATGTCGCGGATCGCAGCGAAAGAATACAAAAGACAGCCGCACTTCTGGCTGAGGCGGATGTATACAGAAGCCTTGCCTCGGTTGCATCGCGAAATCGGTATGTACGCCCCGAGGTTGCGGAGGACGACCGCATCAGCATACGGGACGGACGTCACCCCGTTGTGGAAAAATTTGTAAAGGACGGCTATTTTGTCCCGAATGATGCCGACCTCGACACGCGGGATAACCGTCTTATGCTGATAACGGGTCCCAACATGGCGGGGAAATCCACCTACATGCGGCAGGTGGCGCTGATTGTTCTGATGGCGCAGATCGGTTCATTCGTTCCCGCCTCGTCTGCGCACATCGGCATTGCGGACCGCATATTCACCCGTGTAGGCGCATCCGACGACCTGGCGTCCGGGCAGTCGACATTTATGCTTGAAATGACGGAGGTTTCCGCCATTCTGCGCGGTGCCACCCGGAAGAGCCTGATTATTTACGACGAGGTCGGACGGGGTACCTCGACTTTCGACGGCATGAGCATTGCCCATGCCATTATCGAGTATACCGCCGGACGGAAAATCGGGGCACGGACTCTGTTTGCCACACACTATCACGAACTGACAGGCATGGAAGGAAATTACGACGGCATCGTCAACTACCATATAGCTGCCCGCAAACGCGGGGATACGGTAACGTTTCTGCGCAAAATTGTGCGCGGTTCCTCGGATGACAGTTTTGGCATAGAGGTTGCAAAGCTGGCGGGGCTTCCGAACGAGGTAATCAAGCGGGCCCGCGAAATACTGGCTGCCGTGGAGACCTCGTCCCGCGCCGTGCGGGATGCCGTGGATGAGGCGGATAACGGCAAAACTGCCGCAAAAGCGGACGATGGCGCATTGTCCTTGGATGATTGCCTGAACGCACGGCTTGTCGATGAGCTGCGGGCTCTGGACGTCAACACGCTGTCGCCGTTCGAATGCATGAGCCTTTTGTTTGAGTGGAAAAAACAGATCCGATGAGGGAAACGGTAAGAGCTTTGGGGAGAGGAGAATTTGCATATGAAGAATATTCTGATTGTTGTGGATATGCAGAACGATTTCATTGACGGCGCGCTCGGGACGAAGGAAGCTGCCGCAATTGTTCCGCTTGTAAGGGATAAGATTGCGCATTTCGACGGAAAGGTGCTTTTCACACGCGATACGCATTTTGAAAACTATGCGTCGACGCAGGAAGGGAGAAATCTCCCCGTGCCGCATTGCATAAAAGGAACGGACGGATGGGAGATCCGTCCGGAGCTGGATGCGCTCAGAACCACAGTCCCGATAGATAAAATTACCTTCGGGTCGTCTGAGCTCGGTGGGATGCTTGCCGAGGAGAACCGTCAAGACCCCATTGAGAGTATCACCTTCGTCGGACTCTGCACGGACATCTGCGTCATATCCAACGCCATGATAGCCAAGGCCTTTCTGCCGGAGGTGCCGATTGTCGTGGACGCGCGGTGCTGCGCGGGTGTTACGTCAGAGTCACACCGGAATGCGCTGAATGCCATGAAGATGTGCCAGATTAAAATTGAAAACGAATAAAAAGAGTGTGTTAAGAAATTCAAAATGAGTTTCTTAACACACTCTTTCCGTATTTCGTCAGTCCAGAATTTTTCCGTCTGTGGAAATCGTGACCACCTGCCACGGAATGAACTTTCCGCTGTTCTGCAGAGCCCGCTTGGCGGCATACTCCAGCCCACCGCAGCAGGGTACCTCCATCCGTACAATCGTGACGCTTTGGATGTCGTTGCGGCTGATGATTTCCGTCAGCTTCTCGGAGTAGTCCGCATCGTCAAGCTTGGGACAGCCGACAAGCGTGATATGCCCTTTGATAAACCGCTCATGGAAGGCGGCGTAGGCATACGCCGTGCAGTCCGCGGCGATCAGCAGCTTGGCACCGTCAAAGTAGGGAGCACGTACGGGGACGAGCTTAATCTGCACAGGCCACTGGGAAAGCCTGCTGACCGGCTCGGAAACGGCGCATCCGCACTCCTCGGCATCGGCGTGTGTAATCCGCTTGGATTGCGTCCCGGGACAGCCGCACGGCAGCACGGATTCTCCGCTGCTTTCGGCTTTTTTCTTTTTGTGCTCCAGTACCGCTTTCTCATCGTACGAGGCGGCCTCACGCTCCACAAATGAAATTGCGCCGGTAGGACATGCCGGCAGGCAGTCGCCCAATCCGTCACAGTAATCATCCCGCATCAGCTCGGCTTTTCCGTCAACCATGGCGATAGCTCCCTCATGGCAGGCAGCGGCGCAGGCCCCGCAGCCGTTGCATTTTTCCTTGTCGATATCAATGATTTTTCGCTTCATACGCAATACCCCCCTTGCTTTTCTGGTTCTATTATAGTATAATTTCGTTACAATGTCTGTTGAATTTTCAACAAAAAGGGGCTTTTATGAAAGAATTTTTGCCTTTGTCAGCCATCCAATCCTCCACGCTTTTCAGCGGCGTGAAGGAGGAGGAGCTTGAATCGATGCTGTCCTGCATGGAAGCGCGGGCGGCGCAGTTTTCCAAGGACGCCTTTTTGCTTCGGGCAGGGGACACAACCGAATCGGCAGGCCTTCTGCTCTCCGGATCCCTTCTGATTGTGCAGGAGGATGTCTGGGGAAACCGGAACATTTTGTCAAAGGTGATTCCCGGGCAGGTGTTTGCCGCTTCCGTGGCCTGCCTGCCGGGTGCGGTTTTGAACGCGGATGTTATGGCGGAAACGCCAGTCACGGTTTTGTTCGTGAACATAGCGAGGGTTCTGAGCGGGTGCTCCTCCGCCTGCATTCACCACGGCAGGATTATACGGAACCTGCTGGCGGAACTGGCCGAAAAGAATATTCTGCTGAACGGGAAGCTCACGCACATGGGACAGCGTACCACAAGGGATAAGCTGATGTCCTACCTGTCGGCGGCAGCCCGTGAGGCAGGGAAACTCGAGTTTGACATTCCGTTTTCCAGACAGCAGCTGGCGGATTACCTTGCGGTGGAGCGTAGCGGACTGTCGGCAGAGCTCGGAAAAATGCAGCGGGACGGTCTGCTGGAGGTCAGCAGAAACCATTTCCTGCTGAAAAAGCACGCGGCTGTTGATACATATATGAGCGAAAATTAATTTTGCCTTTTTTGTTGCCATATGGCGGAAGATGTGGTATAATCAAAACACATAAACAAAAGCATGCCGCAAGGAGGTTTTTGCACAGTGTCAACATGGAATATCGGTGATCGCCTGCACGGATTTCGTGTCGTGCGGGAAGACATCCTGCCCCACCTTGATGCAAAGTACCGGAAGCTCATACACGAAAAAACAGGTGCAGCGCTTTACTGCTCAGACCGCGACGATGGCCAGCTGGTTTTCGGTGTAGGATTCCGTACGCTGCCGGAGGATGATACCGGCGTGTTTCATGTCATAGAACATTCGGTTCTGGACGGATCGGAGTCCTTCCGTCTCAAGGAGCCGTTTGTCAATCTGATAAAGACGTCGCTGTTTGTCGATCTCAACGCCGCCACCTACAACGATAAAACCCTGTATTACTTTATCTCCACCAACGAACAGGCCTTCATGAATATGATGACCGTATATTTGGATGCCGTTTTTCACCCGATGATGCTTTCGGACAGACGCATTTTCGAAAAAGAGGCATGGCATCTGGAGCCCGATGAGCAGGGGGGCGTGCGCTGCTCCGGCGTTGTGTTTAACGAAATGCAGGGAAGGGACAATCAGCCGGATGCGCTGATGCATACGCAGGTTGGGCGGCAGCTGTTTCCGGATCTGTATTGGCGGTTTGTGTCCGGCGGGGCCCCGGCTGCCATCCGAACGCTGTCTTATGAAAAACTGTGCGAAACCTACGGGCGCACTTACCGTGCGGATAACGCTGTATTTTACCTTTCCGGAAGAAGTGATTTTGAGAGAGAGCTGTCTGCTGTTGACCGGGTGCTGTCGGAGCTTGCCGACCCGGTCGGTGAGCCGCCGGCGCCCGCACCGCTTCAGGCACCGATAATCAGCCCGGACGGAATGTTCCGCTTTCAGCAAAGCGGCAGTGATCCGATTGAAGGAAACACGCATCTTAAATTCTCCTGTGTGTTAGGCGACGGCAGCCGCCCGGAGGAAGCAACCGCTTTTTCGATTCTGTGCCGGTATCTTGCCGAAACAACGGAGTCGCCTCTGTCCCGTTCCGTGCTGAACGCGGGAATCGGACGCGATTTTTCCATGGAGCTGGACAGCGATTACCGTCAGCCCGTCGTGATGTTTGATCTCCGTAAGTCAGCCCCGGAGCGGGCGGAACGGTTCCGAGATGTTGTGCTGAGTACTCTGGAAGCCCTTGTGAGCAGCGGACTGAATCGGGAGCGCCTGAATAATCTCATCAACGATTACGAGGTTTACTGCCGCCGACTGTCCATGAGCGTGAATATCGGATATGACATTATGGAATCGCTGATCCGCACGCATGTACAGCAGGGGGACGCCGCCGCTCCGGACGGCTTGGTGATCCGGGAGAGGCTGGCAGAAAATCCGAAATATTTTGAAGATCTGATCGAGCGGTATATTCTGAACAGCAGCCATTGGGCGCTGACCAGATGCGTTCCTTCGCGCACTGCCGCAGAAGAAAAAAGGGCCGCCATGGACGGGTGGCTTGCGGAGGAAGCACGCCGTCTGCAGGAGACGGACGGCGCATACGACGAACTGACAGCGCATGTCGGGGAGCTCAACGCATACCTTCTCGCGCCCGATGACCCCGCCGCCGTTGCTGCCGTTCCGCGCCTGTCCTCCTCGGATATCCTGCTTCCCCCTGTCGAACGGGACGTGGAGACGGGAACCGTTTCGGCCGCCGGGCAGTCGCTGCAGAGCGTCCGATACATTGAGGATACGGGCGGAATCGCCGTGGCAGGCTTCCTTTTTGACATGACTTCCCTGAGCGGGGAGGAGATCTTTTATGCCCGCTGCCTTGCGGATGCGCTGACAAGTCTCCCCACGGCACACCACGGCGTGGAGCAGATGACGGATCGCGCTTTGGAGCTGAACGCAATTCTTACCGCCGACTTCTTCCGCGGCGCCGGGGGGATCGACCCCGCAGATACCAATGCGTATCTGAGAATCTCGGTCAATGTTCCGGAGGAGAAACTCGAAGCGGCGGCCGGATATGTGTACGAATATTTGACGGAGGCAGTGTTTGACAGGGAAATTCTGCACCAGTTGTTTTCCAATTCGTCGGATATGCGCAGCCGCATGATAGGCGGCGGAAACGGCACCGCGTTCCGTCTGGCTGAGGCATCGCTCTCCGGTATCGGAGCCGCTGTAAACGCATGGTCTGGCCCGGATGTCTACCGCCGCCTGACGGCTCTGGCGGACGATTTCGATGGATGTGCGGACGGATTCATTGGGGGATTGCTTTCCTTGCGCGACAGGCTGTTCCTGCGTCAGCGCCCGCAATCCTTCTTTATAGGCTCCGCGTCTGCGTATGCGGCGTGGGAACATGCCGTGTCCGGATTGCGGTTCGGCACGGAGAATACGGAGCGGAAGCCGATTCCGATGGCGGAACGGCAGTCCCGTGCCCTGACGATTCCGGGAGAGGTCAATTACTGCGCGGAGGTTTACAGCCTGACCGATCTGCCTGCCGTGTGTACCGCACCCATGCAGGTAGTGGCGAATTACCTGAACGGTACATTTCTTTGGGATGAGGTGCGCGCCAAAGGGGGCGCATACGGTGCGGGCGTTTCGGTTTCCCCCTACGGCATTATCGGACTGACATCCTATCGGGATCCGCATGTTTCGGATACCTATGATGTCTTCGGCAGACTGCCGGAATGGCTGGAAAACAACCTGCCGGGGGAGGAGGAGACAGACAGCCTGATAGTGAGTACCCTGTCCGGCTACCTGCTTCCGAAGAGTAAGCTTGACGCGGGCTATGCCGCGATGTATCGCTGGATTTGCGGCAGAACCGCAGCAGACAGACAGGCAAACATCAAGGAAATTCTGCATACCGACAGGGCGGATTTCATCGCATTTGCCGCTGCCCTGCGCACGCTCAACCGAAGAGGTGCCGGTGTCCGCGCCGCTTTAGGCAGTGAAAAAACGATCCGGGAGTCCGGCATATTCGGGAGTATCAAAGAACTGTAAGGAAACGCTGACGGACAAATCAGAGGTTTCGTAATGTATACCGTAGAAGGAGGTTTCAGTATGGCCGAGGGCAAGGCGCAGATTGCGTCATTGGAAGGAATGAAGAAGAAAGAGCAGAAAAAGGTTCTGAGGCGCATGACAAAGGAGGTCATGAAGGACAAACGGTACCGCCGTGCGATTCGCAGGAACCCCGAGCCTATTTCAAAGAAGGCGGCGCAGGCGGCAGCAGGTGCCGCCGTCGATGCCGTGCTGGGCGTTCACACCGGAAAGCCGGCTGTTCCGCCCAAAAAAACGGGATTGGAGATCTATGCCGATATCGTACATGCGGTGGTCGGGGCATACAGAAAAAAGCAGAAAAAGTATGCCAAAATAATCAAAAAGGAAGGGTATGATGCGAAGACAGGCTATATCGTGCTCGGCAAGCTGAAGCCTGCCAAGAAGGCAAAACTGAACAAGCCGTATAAGGCAAAGAAACCGAAAAAGTGAGGAGGAGCCGATCATGGAAAGCGCCGCTGCCGGAAAATCCGAAAAGAAAATTGCGCTGATCACAGGTGCATCGTCCGGAATGGGACGGGAATTCGTGCTGGCATTGGACAGGCAGGAAAAGTTCGATGAGCTGTGGCTTGTCGCCCGGAGGAAGGAACGTCTGGAGGCACTGCAGACGCAGGTACGCGCCAAGGTGCGCGCGATCCCCCTGGATCTCGGCCTTGCGTCAAGTCTTGAGACATTGAAAAGCCTTTTGGCCGAGGAGCAGCCGAATATCCGCGTGCTGGTTAATGCCAGCGGGTTCGGACGGTTCGGCGCATTCACCGCCCTGCCGCTGGATGACCAGCTGAAAATGATCGATCTGAATACCAAAGCACTGGTAGCGGTCACGTATATGGCCCTGCCGTATATGAAGCGCGGCAGCTGCATATACGAACTGGACTCCCTGTCCGCTTTCCAGCCGGTACCGTATATCAATGTGTATGGGGCGACAAAGGCGTTTGTGCTGTCTTTTTCAAGGGCGCTGAACGTTGAACTGAAAAAGCAGGGACGGGGAATCCGCGTAATGGCGGTCTGCCCGGGATGGGTGCATACGGAGTTTTTCGAGCATGCCGTTTTGGATGATACCATTACGTATTACAACCGCTTTTTTGAGCCGCAGGAGGTCATTGAGCGTGCGCTGCGCGATATGAAAAAAGGCAAGGACGTGTCTGTATGCGGCTTTACGGTTCGGGCGCAGGTGCTGCTCACAAAACTGCTGCCTCACGGCGTCGTGATGGAAATCTGGTGCAACCAGCAGAAAAAGTAAAAGGAGGGTACAGTTATGAGAAAGAAGTTTGTCTGCAGTGTATTTCATCTTATGTTCGGCTTGCTTTTGCTTGCCATATGCGGCACGGTCTGCGCCTGCCGCTCCGATGGAAATCAGACGTCGTCCGATACAGGGACAGCCTCGACTGCCGCCGAGCCGACCGCAACGGCGCAGGATCCCGACACGTCTGCAGAATCCGTGACGGATGCGGACACGGAGACGCAGACGGAAATCGAGACCGAGGCGGAGACATATGCCCCCTACGCCGGTTCCAACGGAAAGACCGTCAATACCGCCGCGGAGCTTGCAAACGGGGTTACCGGCTACTACACATCCAGCACAAGGAGTGCCTTTGCCATTGAAAACCAGAACGCACATCTGGTTTACAATCTTTCCGATGACTCCTCTCCGCGTTCCGTTCAATCGCTGAGAACCCTGTCGGGGGCTGAGTATCTGTCCGACACGATGGACTCTTTTATTCTGCTGGAAAACGGGCATATGTTTTACGCCGCCTCCTCCTCCGGACGCGTGAATGTGTATGACCAGGGCTTTTACTATTACGATGTGCATGTGTTGGATCAGACCTTCGGTGCGGATGCCGATCAGATAGCGGAGAAGGCGAAAATCAATCTCAATGCCTTTTCCGGAACCAACGATATAAGCCGCGCCAGCCAGACTTCGGAGGGCTTGCAGCTGAAAATCAAGACCAACTATGATCCCTATATTGTGTATCAGGGACTGTCCTATGACGCGGAGAAATATCCCGTTGTACTGGTAACGCTGAGATCCTACGCGGCTTCCTACGCGGAGGTGTACTTTGTCGCCGGAAGCCACTCCAACTTTTCGTCAGACCAGCAGTGCTCGTTTACGGTTATCAATGACGGAGAATATCATACCTACGCGGTAAGACTCGCAAGCGGTAAGGATTATACCGGAAAGCTGACGGGGCTCCGTCTGGATATCGGTAGTGAAGCGGGCGAAAAGATTGATCTGAAGGAGATTATGCTTGTCCGCTACAGCGAGGAGAGCGTTTCTCAGGTTACGCTTGACCGTGACTTTGTAGCCTATTCGGACAAAATCAATGATGTGTGCCGCTTCATGGCCGACAAGACTTTAACAGGGGTTGCCGCAATCGGTACGGAAACCCGCATTGCCGCGGACACGGTAGCTAAGCTGATTGTAGGCGACGGCAACGGAACACATACGGATCTGGCTGAGGTTGATTGGAGCACGGCCGCCTATGTTGGCTTTGATATCAAGGATGCGGGCACTTTCGGCTACATTCTTTTGCCGCACGAGACGAGCGGCAGCCTCTCCGTGGAGCTTTCGGAAGGCGTGTACATCATCAGGCAGTCCTACACGCCCGACAGCGGAACATTGAAGGAAGGATCTTCCACTTACGTAGGCCATCGCATTTACACGGACACGGAGCATGCTTTCGATACCTTCCTGTATGAGGCATACTGCGAGAGAAACCCGCTGACAGGGGTGCGTGCGCTGGATAACATGCGCAATGCCTTCTATGTCGGATACAATGCGCTGCGGGGAGGGTATGAATTCAGAATACTCAACGGCCCGGATTTCAACTACGCGTACAATAACCCGGATAAAATGTACAGCGTAACGCTCGAAATTGACGGAACCGACAGCGATCGTGACAGAAAGATCTACATTCTGGCCGGCTCTACCGACGGCAGCCTGGAGTGTTCCGCCGTGCTGGACAAAAACGACCGGATGCTGCCCGTCCGTGTAGAGGTTTGCAAGAACTTCGCTTACGACGGCGAGGAACTGTACTATACGGACAATGACAGCCATGCCTACGGATATGCCATTTTCCCGATGGTCGCGGAGGCAGGCAGTACCGAGAAGGTAACGGTTCTGCATCTGTTTGAACGCTGGGGACAGTACCGGCTGAAGCAGCTTTCTTCCATACGTTTCTTCCGGGCGTACTATCACATGTCGTGCGGCGTTACCGAGACAAACTGCATTTCCTTCTATGATTACACCGGCAACCGCCTGCCCGACCACCGTGCCATATCTCAGCAGTACTGGGGGGATTCCTGCCTCGGCACGCTTGACGGAAATGGAAATCTTATTTGGAAAACGGGAATTCTCAGCAATCAGCCGCAGCATTCCAACAGCGGTTCGCATACATTCCTGCGTTATACCGACGGGAACGGAAAAACGATCAGTACCGAGAGTGTGCGTCATCGCATTGACAGTTCCGGCCCCGTTTACTTTGACCTTACCATGAGCTATGTATCCGGCGACGGAAAAATGGAGGCGGACATCAGGCACATGGAAATGGCACAGTATGACGAAAACCGTGCTTACTACCAGCTGGATTACACCGTTACGGAAGAAATCTCTTTCTCGGATTTCATGAACACATTTGAGATCTACGCGCTGGCGACCAACAACTCACGGATGTACCAGCATTTCGGATACCTTGATGAGAACAATCTATCGCAGATTACAGACAGCAACCACACTTCCAAGGCGGTTGTGTACAGACTCGGCAGTGAGTGTCCGTATTTTGATTACTTTGAATTGCCGGATACCGATCCGTCCGTGCTGGATGCAAGCGATTATTATTCCAATGTATCCGCATTGATTAAGGACTGGGATATCGTTATCGGCGGGGAGGCATATACCGGTTCGCTGGTGCTTGTCGAGAAGAACGGACGAGTGGCCCTGACGCTGGATTTGGGCGAGGTAACGCTCAAGCCGGGTGATTATATCCGCATGAACCTGATCCTGATGCCGTGGGGCGACCGCAACTCGACGGATGACAGCAATGTGCGCCTGACGCGCGAGAATACGCTGTTGAATCCGATTAAGGCCGAGTCCGAGAAGGATTCCGTGTCCTCCGATCCGTTCCTGCCGACTGTCCGCAGTGCGGACGGACAGACCGCGGTATTCACCGTATCCGGCGGTCTTGACAATATTGACAGGACCGGTTACGCATCGGAAGGCAATACCTCGTATACCACGTACTACGACCGCGATTATAATGTGGCTGTGTGTGTCGAGGGCATGCGCGATCTGGGCTACCTCGGTGTCTACGAACTGATTGACGGGGAATGGGTGAAGCTGGAACTGTCATCCGACTGGGGATTTGACGGCTACTCGGTTCTGTACGAGGACGACAACAGTTTTTCATATTCCTTCAATATCAACATGAATGAGGCAAAGCCGCGCACGTTCCGTGTTGTGGTGGAGTAATTGCCAAACAGAAGAACCGCCCCGGAGACTCTGGAGTCCCCGGGGCGGTTCTGTATCAGGTGTCGCCGATTCCCAATCGAATCGGACGGCGTGTTCAGATTCTGGCGAGCATGGCGCGAAGATTGCGGAGTCCGGTTTCGATTCCGTATATGCAGTCCTCGGAGCCCTCGAATTCGATGGAACAGTAGCCGTCATAGCCCGCACGCTTGAGGATGCGCAGGCACTTTTCTACATTTACATCGCCCTCACCGATAATAGCGCCCTTGAAATAATTGCAGGCGCGGGTTTGCCCGTAGCCGGGGAGCGGCTCGGTGGATTTGTACATATCCTTGGCGTGAACATGCACGGCGTACGGCGCAACACGGGAAACAGCCGCAACATTATCCTCATCGGCGCATACGAAATTGCCGACATCCACCAGAAGACCGAAGTTGTCATGTGCCACGGCGTTGAACAGCTGTTCCACGCGATAGCTGTCCTGCGCCACATATCCGTGATTTTCCACAGCGGTTTTGATTCCCTTTGTGGCGGCGTATTCTGTGACGGCGCGGATGTTGGCTGCAATGGTGGGAAGCATCAGACCGAAACTGCGGGATGTTCCGGTCTTTCCGAGACTGTAGCAGGCATCATGACGCATGACGGAGCACCCCAGTACGGCGGCGATATCCACCTGCTTTTTCAGCCGTTCTACCTCGGCCGCGTTCTTTTCCGGCGTGTCCTGATACAGGCAGGCTCCGATGGTGTATGCGTTGATAACCATTCCCCGCACGTCTGCCTCTGCCCGCAGATCCGCGGCGTAGGCAAGCTGCTCCTCATAGGTGCTGCGGGGCATGTCCAGAAATTCTATTGCCTCAAACCCCATTTCCTGCGCTTTGCGGATGGTGTCAAAATGGGACATCCTGCCCGTTCCGATGTACTGCTGAAAGGAATAGGAACTGACTGAGATTTTCATTGCTTCGCGCTCCTTTTTCAATTTTTGCTCATAACGGATTGCAGATGTTCGACGGCAATGCGGATATCCCCTACGGGATCATCGCCCACCTCACGCTCGATAGTCAGAAAGCCGCGGTAGCCGATTTCGTTCAGCGCCTGCAGGTAGGTGTCAAAGTGCACGGAACCCTGCCCGAGCGGCACCTCGGCGAAATACTGAATCCCCTGAAATTCCTGCGGAACGGGATGCACAACGCCGTAGATGTATTCCGGAACGCCGCGGTGCAGCATTACGCCGTCCTTGGCATGGGTGTGGACAATATAGTTTTTCAGATTGTGAACGGCGGCCACGGGGTCATCTCCCGTTACCATGACCAGATTGGCGGGATCCAGATTGACACCCAACCCGCGGGAACCGCCCAGCGAATCCAGAAAGCCCTTGAGCGTGGCGGACGTTTCGGGTCCCGTTTCAACGGCAAAATGCGCGTTGATGGAATCGGCATAGGCAGCGAGCCGGCCGCAGGCGTCCTGCATGATATGGTAGCGCTCGTGAGTCGGATCGGACGGAACAACGCCGATATGCGTGGTCACGATTCCGGCTTCCATGTCATTGGACAAATCCAGTATTCTCTTTGACTTTTCAATGAGCTGCGGATTGAGTGCCGCGTCGCCGAAGCCGTGCCCCAAATCGCCGCAGATGGCGGAGAAGCGCAGTCCGGCGGATTTGACCATGTCCAGCAATTCACGGCGCCGGGCGGGCGTCATGTTCTCGGGGGCGTGTTCTCCGTTTGTGCAGTACATCTGAATCCCCTGAACGCCCAGCTTCGCCGCACAGCGGATTGCCTCTGCGGTTGGGAGCCGGAAGGATTCCAGCATCACGCCGATGGGAAACGAATACATAATTACCTCCATTTTCTCAGGCAGCAGTGGTATCACCGCCGACAAGCACATTCATTGGCTATATTGTACACGAATACGGCTTTTTTGTCAAGATGTTGCGTGGATTTTGTTGAAGAACCCCGGGCAAGGTTCTTTTTTGGGGTTTCCCCCTTGACAAATGTGTCTGCCGCGTGGTATAATGAACTGTAGATTGGGATTCCTGCTATATTTCATGGGCCCAAAGAAACGGAGACGCAAAGTTATGAAGAGAATCAAAACATTGAAAACCCGTAATCTCTGCCAGAGCGCAAAGAACGGCGGCTGCGGCGAGTGCCAGACTTCCTGCCAGTCTGCATGCAAGACCAGTTGCGGCGTTGCAAACCAGTCCTGCGAGAATAAGGCAGCAAAGGCTGAGAAGAACTGAAAGCCATCGAAAAAATGCCGCCCGTCCGGGCGGCATTTTTTTAGCTGTCCGCAGGCATGCCGCGGAGGCATGAATCACGCTATGCGCAAGGGATAAGGAGTTAAACCTGATATGTTACACCAGTATAAACTGAATGGATACAACATTGTTTTGGACACTTGCTCCGGCGCCGTTCATGCGGTGGATGATGTTGCCTATGACATGATCTCCGCATGGAAGGATACCGACAGGGAAACGCTTATCGGGAAAATGGCGGAGCGATACGCAGGCAGACCGGATGTGACGGAGGCTGATTTGCGTGAATGTGCCGAGGACATCGCCGCACTGGAAGCAGACGGGCAGCTGTTCACCCCGGACACCTATGCGTCCATGGCGGGAACTTTCAAGGAACGTTCCGGCAATGTCATCAAGGCACTCTGTCTGCATGTCGCGCATACCTGCAACCTCAACTGTTCCTACTGCTTTGCCAGCCAGGGAAAATATCATGGCGAACGGGCATTGATGAGTTTTGAGGTGGGGCGGCGCGCGATTGATTTCTTGATTGAGAATTCCGGGACACGGCACAATCTGGAGGTGGATTTCTTCGGCGGAGAGCCTCTCATGAACTGGGAGGTCGTCAAGCAGATTGTTGCCTATGCCCGCTCTGTGGAGAAGCGGCACAATAAAAACTTCCGGTTTACCCTGACAACAAACGGAATGCTGATAAACGACGAGGTAATTGATTTTGCCAATCGGGAAATGAGCAACGTGGTGCTGAGTCTGGACGGGCGCCGTGAGATTCACGATGCGACACGCGTGGATTATGCGGGACACGGAAGCTATGATCGCATAGTGCCGAAGTTTCAGAAGCTGGTTGCCGCACGGGGCGGCAAAGGATACTATATGCGCGGTACTTTCACGCACAGGAATCCGGACTTTACGAAGGATGTCCTGCATATGGCGGATCTCGGCTTCACCGAACTGAGCATGGAGCCGGTTGTGGCGGCACCGGACGATCCTATGGCACTGACGGCGGAGGACATTGAGATCGTGAAGCAGCAGTATGAGCAGCTGGCGATTGAAATGCTCCGCCGTGAGCGGGAGGGAAGGCCGATTACTTTCTACCACTATATGATTGACCTGACTGCGGGTCCGTGCATTTACAAGCGTATTTCCGGGTGCGGGTCCGGCACCGAATACATGGCGGTGACACCGTGGGGAGATCTGTATCCCTGTCACCAGTTTGTCGGGGAGGAGTCGTACCGGCTGGGCAATATATGGGACGGAGTCACAAATGACGCCCTGCGTGACGAATTCCGTTCCTGCAATGCCTACGCCCGCCCGGAATGTGCCGACTGCTGGGCAAAACTTTACTGTTCGGGAGGCTGCGCGGCCAACGCCTACCATGCGTCCGGTTCCATTCGCGGGGTGTATAAGCCCGGATGCGAGTTATTCCGCAAACGCATTGAATGTGCAATCATGATGAAAGTTGCCGAGGATGAGGAACGGGAAAACACGGCCGAAAATGCCGCGGAGAAGCAGTAAAGCATGAACACGCCGATTGCGGACTTCGTTCGGGAATACGCGGCGCGCAGCCCGATCCGCCTGCATATGCCGGGCCACAAGGGGCACGAATTTCTCGGCTGCGAACCGTTGGATATCACCGAAATTCCGGGGGCGGATGAGCTGTATGCGCCGGAGGGGATTATTGCGGAAAGCGAACGCAATGCCTCTTCGCTGTTCGGAACGGGAGCCACGCTCTACTCCACGGAAGGGTCCAGTCAGTGCATACGGGCGATGGTCTATCTGGCGGCGGTCAATGCCCGCTTTATGCACGCGCAAAATCCGTATATCCTTGCCGCCCGCAATGCACACAAGACGTTCCTGTACGCACTGGCGCTGACGGACACGGATGTGCGTTGGCTGATGCCGGAAAGGACGGAATCCCTGTGCGCCTGCCGCATTACGGCAGAGCATGTTGCAAGGGCGCTGCGGGAGGCGGAGCATCCGCCGATCGCCGTGTATATAACATCGCCGGATTACCTCGGAAACATCCTGCCGGTCGGTGAGATTGCCGCCGTTTGCCATAAGGCGGGCGTGCCGCTTCTGGTTGACAATGCGCACGGCGCCTATCTGCACTTTCTCCCGGAGGACAGACATCCCATTACACTGGGGGCGGATATGTGCTGTGATTCGGCGCACAAGACACTCCCCGCACTGACCGGCACCGCGTACCTTCATATTTCCGATGCGGCACCGCCGCTGTTTGCGTCGTGCGCCCGTGAGGCGATGTCGCTTTTCGGGTCAACCAGTCCTTCCTATCTGATGCTTGCATCGCTGGATTTGTGCAACCGGTTCCTTGCGGAAGATTTCCGCGGTATGCTCGGCGCACGGGTCGGGCAGGTCGCATCCGTCAGAGACGCACTTCGGTCGGCCGGTTGGCACGTATCGGACGGTGAGACCATGAAGCTGACAATCAGGGCTCCTGCCGGAACGACAGGAACCGAAGTGGCAGATAAATTGATGCAGGCAGGGATTGTTTGTGAGTATGCCGACCGCGATTATGTCGTTCTGATGCCGTCCGTATCCACAGAGGAGCCCCAGCTCCGCCGACTGGTTTGTGCGCTTGGCCATTGCCCCGCAAAACAAACCGTCAGCCGGGCCGATGATTGCGTGTCCGCCTGCGGCTTTCCGATTGCGCAGACGGCCATGCGGGTACGCGATGCGGTTTTCTCTCCGTCCGAGCTTATATCCGTCGGCGAGGCGGAGGGCCGTATCTGCGCCGCCCCGACGGTGAGCTGCCCGCCTGCCATTCCCATTGCCGTATCCGGCGAGGTTATTACCGCCGAGCATATTCGGATGTTCCGGTATTACGGGCTGCGGCGCATTGCGGTTGTGCGGAACGGAAACAAATGATATTACCCGCGTTATAATACGGGAACCCCCCGAGGCGGTACGCCTCGGGGGGCTTCTTTACTGTACCTGCAATTGATAGAAGCGGGATCAGCCGTTCTCTTTTTCCTTCCGCTTTCCTTTGCACAGGAAGGGAAGAGCGCACAGTCCGCCGAATATCGCCGGTGAAACGGCAGAAAGTGCTGACGAGCAGCCCGTTTTTTCGCCGTCTGTCTCCGCCTCGGACGAATTCGTTCCGGGTTCGTCGGCCGTACGGCTTTCTGTATCGTCATTGCTGCCGCTTTCGTCTGCCGATGCGGTTTCGGTCTGCGTCTCGGTTGCCGGTTCGGCAGTTGCTTCGTCCTGCACCGCGGTGGTTTCCTCTTCGGTCACGATTAACGCAAGAAGAGCCTCGGCACACGCGTTGGCACGGGATTGCGTGAGAAATTCCTTTTTCAGTGCGGACTCGCAGGCTGTGTACTCGCTGACGGATGTGTCGCCTCCCGCGGATCGATAGGTATCCATGGCATCGGTAAGGACGCTTTCGTCACAGATCGGCGTACCGTACGCCGAGATATTGCCAAGCTGCAGCATATATCCGTCAGCCGATGTGCCGCGCAGCCGGGTGCCGATAAAGCGAAGGAACCGTCCCGCTATCGGCTGCCCGTCCTCCGGAGTGTATACCAGCTCTTTCCCGTTTTCATACTGCGGTGCGTCGGTTTCCATGGCAAGAATTGTCCATTCTTTTCCGTCGGTTGATAATTCAATGCGGTATTCCTCCGGGAAGCAGCCGTGTGTTTTAACGATTACCTCATCAACGGCGTACGTGTCGCCGAAATCAATAATGATATACTCTGTGGAATCGGGGGAGGTGTTCTGTTTGACATTGGACGTCCATCCCTGACCGTCCACGCCGTTGTTGATGAAATCTGACGCCCAGCCCCATGAGCGGTACCCTGCTTCCGGGGTTGTGGAGGAAGGATATACCGGCTTATTCAATGCGATGTCCTCACCCGCTGTGTAGTCATACACTGTTCCGGTTTCCAAAGGGGAGTATTTCTCCGGATCCGGCAGGGAACCGTCATCGTTGTAGACCTCTATTTCGGCAAATCCCGCAAAGTCGCCGCGGCACTTCGTGATACTTACCTTAATGTAGCGGGCCTCCGCCGGTTCGGTCAGGCGCACGGAGCAGGCCGCGTCGTCGGCGGCATTCGAGACAGAGGCTGCCTGCGTGTAATTTTGCCCGTCGTCGGATACGGAGATCGTGAAGCTCTCGGGAAAACTGTCGCCGTAGGTGAACAGCGTCCCTTCCGGGTACAAATCGACGCGGTTGAACTGCATGCTGCGCCCCAAATCAATCACGATCTCGGGGGAGGCGCTGTTCTTTGAGCGCCAGCCCATGGTGGTGCCGTCGGAGAAGCGTTCTCCGTCATTCAGGTATGCCATGTAATAGCCGCCCTCTCCGAGCGACTGGGAGCAGGTAATCAGCGCGTCCGCCGCCAGATTGACACCCGTGTCTGGCTGACCTGTTTCCGGTTTGTAGTAATCCAAGCCCTCCGGAAGAGCGAGAAGCACAGCGTCACCGGCAGCGAGATGGAGTTCCACCGTGTTGTCGGCAACGGCAACCGGCAGGTAGCTGCCGTCGCTGCGGCTGACCTCGCACAGCTCGGTTATGGCGGAGTCCAGCTTAAGATTAACGGTGGACTCTTTGGAGTAGTTGTTGTTGACAACCATCAGGTAGTTGCGTCCCGTTTCCTTGTGACGCAGGAAGGAGACGGTATACAGCTGATTCTTTTTGAGAGGCTGCGCAAAGAATGTATCCGGGATGCTCGGCTGACCCCATGTTTCACCGTTCAGATACACCTCCAGCGCATCGCATTTGGCAAGGATCGGCCCTATGGTCAGAATCTCCTGATTGATGGTTTTGATGGTTTCGTAGTGCTCGTTAGGGACTCCGTCTGCGCTGATGATGCCGTCCTCAAAAGGCTCACTCCGGTTCACCGGCGTGAACCACGTAAAGAAGGAAAGCTGCTTGAACCCGAAGGCGAGAGCCGAATACATTTCATACCGGATTTCGGAGTCGGTCGGGCGGCGGAATGCAACAGACTGGCATACGGTCTGGATATAGGTGCCGGTCCGGACGTCGTTTTTGAGCGCCACATCGTGCACGGCACGCATATTCGAATAGAACCCGGTCCGGTCCATACTGCCTGCCGACAGGCCGAACGGATACCGGTCATAAATCAGGTAGTCCACGGGGTATCCGCCGGCGGCGCACAGGCGGCACCAGTCGTTCATCTGCGCCCGATACAGCGTATCCGTTCCGTAGCTGCCGCTCGGAAGAAAATTCAGGTGCATATATCCGTTCGGAAATGCCTTCTTGAGGTTCAGATAGGCCTCCACGTAGTTATTGGGGTTGTAGGGCTCGTCCCGAATGTAAAAGCCGCCCAGCGAGGAGTAGTCCGTGTACCGGCTGACCTGCCTTTGAATGACTTTGTATGATTTTCCGAGGAGGCTGCTGCCGAAGTTGCCGTCTCGCAGAATAAGGTGCATGCCGTACTTTTCACAAAGTTCCAGCATCTTTTTTTGATTGGCCGCGGTTGCAAGCGTCTCCTCGCCTGCACCGAGTACCCAGTTGATGCCGGCATCCGCCATAAGCTTGTACTGCTCGTCGTTGATATAGCCCGGTGTGGGCGGCCAAAAGACGGACAGCATGATGTTTTCGTCAAAATTTATGGTGGTACCGGCGGTTTCCGTGCTGTCGGCCGCTGCGTTCACCTGTAATGCGGGGAGTGCCGCAAAGACTGCCCCTGCCGCCATAAGAAGGGCAAGCAGGAGGGCCTGCATACGCCCGAGTCTGCATGCGATGCGCTTTTTCATAGGTTACTTTTCTCCTCCGAACAAAAATGTGCGGGATTTCCGCGGCGGCTGCAACGGCGCCGCACCTTACCCATTGATGCCATTATACACGACTTGTTCAAAAAAGTCAAGGAAAAACCGATTTTTCTTGTTGACTTTTGCGGATAAATATGATACCATGTGAGCTGTGGACGATGTCAGGGCTGACAGATACGACAGTACAACGACATAACGAAAGGATATGGAATGATTATGAAAGAGCTGAAACTGGATAAGACGGACGGTGTTTTCCACGCGGGAAACATTGACTTCGGGGACGGGGCTTTGAGCGGACGGATTATTTTTTCGGAATCCGGAAATACCTCGCTGGCAACGGTGTATGCGGACGGTATACCGATCGGCACGGCTGCTCTGTCCGGCGACGGAAAGGCACAGACCGAGGCGGTTTTCCCCATCGACAGGACAGCGGGAATCCGGGACGTTACCGTCACGCTGGACGGAAATGCACGGCTGCTGGATTTGACGTTTTCCGCCGAGCCTGCCTTCGGCGGGGCAGGGTATGTCCCGACTCCGGAGAAAAAGCTGATAGATTACGGAGCCGACGGGTGGGAAGCCGTCGATATGCTCGGCCGCAAGGTAGCCTCGGTTGAGGACGTGCGCGGCAAAAAGAAGGACAAAAAGGTAGGTATCTTTTACTGGACATGGCGGGAGTCCCATGCGCACCTGCGGCCTGTGGATGTCGTGGAAGTGCTGGAAAAATATCCTGCCGCAGAGTATCGCAAGGATCATCCGGCATGGGGGGAGCATCCTTTCCAGTGCCACTGGCATGAGCCGTTTTACGGCTTCTACCGCAATTCGGATCCGTGGGTGATCCGTCATCATGCCGCGCTGCTTGCCGCCGCAGGCGTGGATATGATTATGTTTGACTGCACAAACGGTGCCTATTTGTGGAGAGATGCGTATGAGCCGCTGCTGCGCGGGCTGCACGAGGCGCGGGAGGACGGTATCCGCACGCCGCAGGTCGCTTTCATGCTGAATTTCGGGCCGGCGCACACAACGGAGCTGATGCTGCGGGCGCTGTATCAGAATCTGTACAAGCCCGGACTGTACTCCGATCTGTGGTTCCGGTTGGACGGGAAACCCATGGTCATGGCATACCCGGAGTCGCTGCCGGAGAAGGGTGCCTGCGATTCGGATACCCGCATGCTCAACGAAATACGCGAATTTTTCGCTTTCCGTCCGGGTCAGCCTCTGTATGGGGGAGGCGCAACGCGGCCCGACCAGTGGGGGTGGCTTGAGGTATTCCCGCAGAACAAGTATGTTACGAGACCGGACGGCAGTTGCGAGCAGGTTACGGTAGGAGTAGGGCAGAATGCCAACGCAGAGCGAATCTGCACGCACTTCAATGATAAGAACACCTTCGGACGCAGCTACACCGGGCGGGACGGCTTTGCGCACCTGTCTGCCGATTCCTATAAGTACGGGTATAATGTGCAGGAACAGTGGGACAGGGCCATTGATCTGGACCCGGACATCGTTTTTGTTACCGGCTGGAACGAATGGATCATGGGCCAGTTCCATGAGCCGTGGCTGAAAGACAATGATTCAACCCAGCTTGCCATGGTAGACCAGTACGACCGGGAACACAGCCGGGATATTGAAATGGACAGAGACGGCTATCTGGATACATACTACCTGCAGCTTGCCCACAACATCCGCCGATTCAAGGGTGCAGCCGCGCGGCAGCCGGTTTCCGCGGAAAAAACCATAACGGTACGGGGTTCGGAGAGGCAGTGGCGTGATGTTTCGCCTGTGTACCGCAGCCCCCGCGGATTGACCATGCAGCGCGACTGGGACGGCTTCGGCAGCTGCCATTACACCAACGACTCCGGCCGCAATGACATTGTGGAGGCCCGGGTAGCGCGGGACGGCGAGAACGTATACTTCCATGTGACATGTGTCGCGCCCATAACGCCGCGGGAGGGGGAGGGCTGGATGACGCTCTTCCTCAATACAGACCGCCGGCAGGATACCGGCTGGGAAGGCTATGATATGGTGATCAACCGACTGCCGGCCCCTGCCGGGCGTGCGACTGTCGAATCTTACTTGCCGACAGCCGAACACGGCAGCTTTACATGGCAGAACATCGGACGCGCGGCTCTGCATGTCAGCGGAAACAGCCTTACGATAGCACTGCCCCGGTCGCTTATGCCGTCCGGAAAGCTGAACTTCGAGTTCAAGTGGAGCGACAATATGCAGCGTCCGACGGTTATGGACTTCTATGAAAACGGCTCTGCAGCACCCATAGGGCGGTTCAATTTCCTCTTCCGCGAGTAAGGCGGCAAAGGCGGCACAACAGGGTGCAAACGTCAAAGACTACAAAAAATCTTGACAACCGCTGTCGGCTGTGGTATAATACGTCCATGCTTTCCGGGTAGGGTGGGGATTGCCTTCGGCTGCCTCTTCCCCGGCATTCGGATGAAAAGGAGTATGTGTCCAATGAGCAATGCCGCTGAATGCCGTGCGGAATACCGGCCGCTGTTCCTCGTCTTTGACGGCATGGACGGTTCCGGGAAAACCACACAGCTGAATATGCTTGCGGATCGCCTGCGTCGGGAGGGTGTTCCCGTTGCCGTGACGGCGGAGCCGACTTCCTCTGCCGACGGGAAACGTCTCCGTCAGGCCCTTTCGGGTGCCGTTCCGATGGGAACGGAGGAAATGGCGGCGTTGTTCCTGCTGGATCGGATCGGTCATAACGTATCCCCGGACGGCATTGAGGCTAATCTGCGCGCGGGGATTACCGTGCTTTGCGACAGGTACTATTACTCATCCGCTGCGTATCAAGGCGGAGATGATCCTGCGCGCATGGCGTGGGTCTGCCGCATGAACAAGGATTGTCCTTCCGTCCGACGCCCGGATGCGTGCTTCCTTTTTGATTTGAGCCCGGAGGCGGCTATGCGCCGCATCGCACAGCGCAGCGTGCAGAGCCGGGGACAGACGGCAGCGGAAATATATGAGACGCTTGAACAGCAGACGCGCATTCGCGACCGGTTTGGCCGCATGCGCGAGATGTTTGACGGGCAGGACCGTATTTTGACGGTGGATGCGTCCTGCACCCGCGAGGAGATCGCGGAGCGTGTGTACGGCCTGTGGCGCGGGATAGCCGCCGGGAACAATTGATTTCGCTCCCTTTTGCCGGTTTTCGGCCGGAGAAATATACAGTAAGCGGTCAAATCCAACAAATTAAAATTCAACAAGGAGAATTTAGCTATGGCAATGCTTGCACAGACGCCCCCTATGGGCTTTAACACATGGAATACTTTCGGCCCCAACATCAATGAGAAAATGGTTCTGGAGATCACGGATGTCATCGTAGAGCAGGGCTACCGCGACGCGGGCTACAAGTATGTCGTCATCGATGACTGCTGGCTGCTGCGGGAGCGCAATGAGAAAGGGGAGTTGGTTCCCGATCCGGAGAAATTCCCGCACGGCATGAAGTATATTGCCGACTATGTCCATTCCAAGGGTCTGAAGTTCGGTATGTATTCCTGCGCCGGTACCCGTACCTGTGCCGGGTATCCGTCCTCCTTTGATCACGAGTATCAGGATGCACGCACCTTCGCATCGTGGGACGTGGATTTTCTGAAGTATGATTACTGCAATTTCCCGACCTTTGCCAACTGCAAGCACCGTTACCTGCAGATGGCCATGGCACTGCGTGCGACCGGACGGGACATCCTCTTTTCCGCCTGCAACTGGGGCGTTCAGGCACCGTGGGATTGGATGCGCAGCGTCGGAGCACATATGTACCGTTCCACCGGCGATATTATCGATACCTTTGCTTCCACTTCCGATATTGCCAAGAGCCAGATGAATAACTTCAATGCCAACGCCGCAGGCTGCTTCAACGACATGGACATGCTGACCGTCGGTATGGACGGAAAGGGCTTTGTCGGACGCGAAAACTGCAATAACGAAACCGAATACCAGACGCAGTTCGCATACTGGTGCTTCTGCGGTGCACCGCTGATGATCGGATCGGATCTGCGTGTCATGGACGGCAAGTACCGTGCACTGCTCCAGAATCCCGGCCTCATTGCGCTGGATCAGGATCCCGAATGCAGACCTCCCTACGTCGTGCGGCAGGAGGGCGGCTGGACGGTTATGATACGTCATCTTGCAAACGATGACTTTGCTATCGGCGTATTCAATTTCTGCGGAGATGCACGTATGGCTGAGGTTATGTTCGCCGAGTTGGGCGTGCCTGCGGCATCCGGTGTGCGGCTCGCGCTGACCGATATTGTTACCGGTGAGGATCTCGGCGAGCAGAAGGACGATCTGT
>CAVDLN010000006.1:0-27224 GCA_963609805.1 Erysipelotrichaceae bacterium
TTTCGGGGCTGCTTTGCAGCGTCGGGCAGCTCACGACGCCTTGGTTTGAGGGAAAACTTGCCCAGTGCCTTACGGATATTCTCGGCGGCAGCAAAACAGCGGCATCCATGGCTGTGCCTGTGTCCGCCTATATTGCCGTCACGGCGGCGGTGCAGGCGGCGCGCTTTGTCAAGCGGTTTTATGTCCGCCGGTTTGCCAACAACGTGAACAGGCGCATGAAGGGCATCCTGTACGCAAATCTGATTCGCGGGAGTCGCACGGCGCTGAGGGAAGAGGGAGTCGGCGAGCTGATGACAAAGGCCATTTCGGATGTGGATGACTGTGCGGAGGGCATGCGCAAATTCACGACCGAGATTTTCGACACGGGCGTGGCCCTGCTCGGCTATGCGGCCATGCTTTTCGTTTACGATTGGCGGCTGGCTGTTTTCAGCCTGCTCCTCACGCCTCTTTCGTACCTCTGCGCGGCACGCATGAAAAAGCCGGTTCAGCGCGCGGGCGCCGCATACAAAAAAGCCGCCGGAGCGCTGAACGGTGCCACGGTTGACCGCACGGAGAATGCCGTGACATACCGCATATACGGCTGTGAGTCCGTGAGGACGGATTCATATGAGGAAAAGCTGAAAAAATACGAGGAGGCGGCCGTAAAAAGCAGCGTGTGGCAATCGGCACTGCCCCCGCTGTACCTGGCGGCTGCGGAGGCAGGTGTGATATTCATTCTGTGGTTCGGCGCGAAAAATGTGCTCGGCACGGGATGGACCGCATGGGATATTGCGGCCTTTACCACCTTTCTCTCCTGCTTCACCAAACTTACGGTAAAATCCTCAAAGGTGGCAAAGCTGTTCAATGCCGTACAGAAAGCCGAGGTTTCATGGCACCGGATCCGGCCGCTGATGAAATCGCCCGCTCCGCTTGCTCCCCTTGAGATACCCGCGCCTGCCGATGTGACGCTGGAAAACCTGTCCTTTTCCTACGGGGACGAGCCGGTTTTTTCGGGCCTTTCCCTGACGGCCTGCCCCGGGGATATCATCGGCGTGACGGGCCCCGTTGCCTGCGGAAAATCCACCTTCGGACGCGTATTCCTCTGTGAGGAGCCGTACGGCGGGTCGCTGCGCTTCGGCGGGCGGGAACTGTCGGATTTTCAGCCGCGGGAAATCTCCGCCGCTGTGGGATACCTTGGGCATGATCCGGAGCTGAGCGCGGACAGCGTAAAAAACAATATTCTCTGCGGCGGCGATGCGGATCCCGTGGCCTGCCTTGATGCGGCTGCGCTGAGGGACGAGGTGCTTGCCATGGAAAACGGTATGGATACGGTGATCGGAAACGGCGGCGTCCGACTCTCGGGCGGGCAGGCGCAGCGACTGGCGCTTGCAAGGACACTGGCGCATCCCCGTCCGATATTGATTCTGGATGATCCGTTTTCGGCTCTCGACCGTCATACGGAGGACACGATATTTTCCAATCTGCGGCATTACGCCGGAGACAAGGTGGTATTTTTGATTTCGCACAGGCTGTACCACTTCCCGCAGATGCGGAAGATTATATATATGGAGAACGGGAGGACAACCGTCGGCACGCATGACGAGCTGATGTCGGCTGTCCCCGCTTACAGGGCGCTGTATGACGGCCAGACGGGAGGCGGGTATCATGAAAAATAAAATCAGCGTGTTTTCCTCCGTCCGTATGGCCGCATGCGCCCATCTTCCTCTTACCGCGGGTACCGTTCTGTGCGCCGCCGCCTCGGTCTGCGCGTCGCTGATTCCGCCGCTGATTCTTGCCGATCTGATCGACGGACTGACGGACGGCACGCAGCCTTCGTTCCCGGCTGTACTGCTTTACTTCGGGAGCCTTGCGCTGGAGGGGGTTCTTTCCTCGCTGCAGGAGACCCTGCTTGCGCTCTTCGGTCAGAAAATGACCCATGCCCTGCGCTCCGAGATGTCGCGGAAGCTTGTGAGACTGCCCGCTGGAACGCTTGCGGCGCAGAACCCCGGGGAGGTTGCCTCCCGCTTTTCGGGGGATGTCAACACCGTGGAGGCACTGTTTACGTCGGGAATAATCAGTATGGCTGCCGACGCATGCCGTATTTTTTCCATTCTTGCCGTCATCGCCGTAAAAAATACGGGACTTTTGCTGGTTTTGCTGGTTGTTCTGCCGCTTTTTTCGGCTTTTACGCGTCATGTGCAAAAGAAATCGCTTGCCGCGCAGCTTGACAACCGCCGTTCGGCGGCTGCCGTGTCCGGCCTTGTGCCGGAAACGCTGCACAATATCCGTACGATCCGTGCTCTCGGCTCGGAAGACTGCATGGAACAAAAATATGACCGCCGCATAGGCGAGTGCTATGCCGCGGTGGAAAAAACGAATTTTTATGACGCCGTGTATTCACCCGTGGTTCAGGTACTGAACGCGGCGGTGGTCGGCGTTGTCATGCTGCTCTCCGCATCCGGCAAGTCGGCGGTGCTTTCCTTGTTCGGAATGTCGGTCGGAACATCGGTGGCCGTCATCAATTACATATCCCGCATTTTCTCCCCCATAGAGAATCTCGGCACGGAGATACAGACCATACAGTCCGCCATGGCGGGCGTAAAGCGCATTGATGATTTTCTTGCGCAGGAGGAACGTCCGCCGCAGGAGGACGGAAACGCGCCCGTGCACGGCGATATTGTGCTGTCGGATGTCACTTTCGGATACGGCGGGAAGCCCGTGCTGCAAGGCTTTTCCATGACGGTGAGGGAAGGGGAGCAGGTTACGCTTGTCGGCAGAACGGGAGCGGGCAAAAGTACGGTTTTCCGTCTCCTGCTTGGACTGTACAAGCCGGAATCCGGGAAAATAACCATCGGCGGTACCGATGTCTCGGATATCGCGGACCGCGAGAGGCGATTCTGCATCGGCTGCGTGGAGCAGCGCTTTTCCCGCATTCCCGGCACAGTGCTCGATCAGATAACGCTGGGTGATGCGCGTATTTCGGAGCAGGCGGCACGAAACGCCGCAGAGCTTGCGGGGCTGGATGAGACGATCCGTGCGCTTCCGGACGGCTACGCAACCGTCTGTACCGACGGTATGTTTTCGCAGGGGGAATGGCAGCTGCTTTCCGTTGCGCGGGCGGCAGCGGCGAATCCGTCCGTGCTGCTTCTCGATGAGATTACGGCAAACCTCGATGCCGAAACCGAGGCGCGCGTGCTGGCGGCGCTGCGGCGTGCCTCCGAGGGGCGCACCGTGCTTTCCGTCTCCCACCGCATTTATGAAAACCTCGGCGGCAGAACCGTGCGGATCGGGAAAGAGTAAGTACAGGCGAAACGGATTGCGGCATTGCAAAAAGAAAGCCCATCATTGATATCCTCAATGATGGGCTTTCTAAAAGGTCTTCCTTAATCGTTAATCGGTGATAAAGGGCAGGAGAGCTGCCTGACGTGCACGCTTTACGGCAACATTGACCTCTCTCTGGTGCTTTGCGCAGGCACCGGATACGCGGCGGGGCAGGATCTTGCCGCGCTCGCTGATGAAATGCTTCAGCTTGACGGTGTCCTTGTAATCGATGTACTCGACTTTGTCTGCGCAGAAGATGCAGACCTTTCTTCTTTTGCCGCGGTTGAACGGGCGAGCAGGCCGTGCGGTATTCTCAGTTCTATCCATGTTCATTCTCCTTCATGCCGGAATGCTCCGGCTCATTTTTAAGCGGCACAGTGCCGCATTGTTGGGACGTGCCGTATCAGAACGGCAGATCGTCCTCGGTTTTGATCTCCTCGAATTTCGCGCCGGCGCCGGGAGTCGAAAAGGCGGGCGCAGGCGAATATGCATCGCCGCCTGCTTCCGGGGCTGCGGACGCGTTGCGGTTCTCCACGAAGTTTGCCTCGTCTGCTACGATGTCCGTGGCATAGTGCTTGACACCCTGCTGATCCGTCCAGTTCCTGTTCTGGATCGAGCCAGCCACGCAGATAGCGGATCCCTTGCGGAAATACTTGGCGATGAACTCGGCAGTCTGCCGCCACGCGGTGACATTGAAGAAATCAGCCTCGGGCTGCCCCTGCTGCCCGTCGTTGCGGGACGCAAAACGGCGGTTGACGGCAATGCGCAGCGAAACCACGGAAATGCCGCTCTGGGTTTGCTTGAGCTCCGGATCAGCCACAAGGCGACCGGCAAGAATCACTTTGTTCAGATTAAGAGACATATGATTTCTCCTTTCCGGGCAGGTGTATGATGCCGACAGCAGCGGATGAAATCCGGCTGTTACTCGGCAGCGGGTGCCTCGACGGCAGCCTCAGCGACAGGAGCCTCGGCGGCAGTCTCAGCGGCAGCTTCCTCGGCAGCTGGAGCGGACTCCTCAGCGGGGGCTGCGGCTTTGGCGACAGGGGTAAAGTCCAGACGGACAGTGACCTGACGCATTACATTCTCATCGATGTTGAGCAGACGCTCCAGCTCGCAGGGGAACTCGGGCGCACTCTTGAAGGTTGCCACGACATAGTAGCCGTCCTGCTTGTCGTTGATCGGGTATGCAAGACGACGCTTGCCCCACTGTGCAACCTCGACAACCGTCTCGGCGTTGGCATTGATGATACCGACGAACTTATCGACCGTTGCCTTGACTGCCTCATCGCCGCCGGTAACATCCACGACGAACAGGCACTCATAATACTTGTTGATCTTCTCCATGTTATACCTCCCTATGGACTGAAAGACCGCGCGGCTTCAGAATTTTCCGCGCAGTAAGGAGACGGCCGCATTTCGCAGACCGTACCGATTTATTATTTTATCATGATTTCCTCCGATTGTCAATACCTTTTTTCTTTTTTTGCCTGACTTCCCCGACAAACGTATGGCAATTTTCGCTTATTTATCGCTGTATGTATTGCATTCGTCCGAGAAATATGGTATAATGATTGCCGGGATAAATCAGACGTACTTATCTTTTTCCGGGAGGCTGCCGGATAAATCGGCGTTTTCCCCGAAATGATCTTGTTCCACCGTCCGAAAAAGGCCCGCAATGATTGAACGCGGGCCCATTTTTGCCCGAATTTTGGGGAAGAACGGCATATTGCTGTTCAAAAATCGCATCGGATACCGCAAATCGGAACAGCAAAGTACGCTTACCGCGTGCATAGGCCGCACGAAAGAGAGGAAAAACAAATGGAGCTCACAAGAAAGCAATTCGACATTCTTGCCGCAATGGCGGAAAGCGGCATGGCCCTCACGCAGCGTGACCTTGAAGGGATTACCCGCTGTTCCCTCGGAACTGTCAACAGAACCGTGAAGGAACTGACAGGGGCGGGGCTTGCTGCCGACGGCAGGATCACGGGTGCCGGCCTGACAGCGCTTGAGCCGTACCGCTGCAAGCGAGCTGTATTTATCGCGGCCGGCTTCGGAAGCCGTCTTGTTCCGATTACCTTGAATACGCCGAAGCCCCTTGTCCGGGTGCAGGGTGTCCGCATCATTGACCGCCTGATTGATGCCTGCCTCGCTGCCGGAATCGATGAGATTTATATAGTCAGAGGGTACCTTGCGGAGCTGTTTGATCAGCTCCTCTACAAGTACCCGACGGTTAAATTCCTTGAGAACCCCGTGTACAACGAGGCGAACAACATTTCAAGTTCCCTGGTTGCCCGGTATATGCTCTCAAACGCCTATGTGTTTGAGGCGGATCTTCTTATTTCCAATCCGAAGATCGTCAAAAAGTACCATTACACCTCGGACTTTCTTGCTATCAAAAAAGACCGCAGCGATGACTGGTGCTTCCGGGTGAAGGACGGGATTATCCAGCAGCAGATGGTCGGCGGGGAAGGCGACGATATCTGGCAGATGGTGGGCATATCCTACTGGAATGAGGCGGACGGTCATAAGCTGTCGCAGGATATAGCGGATGTCTATGCGGCTCCCGGCGGGAAGGAACGGTATTGGGAGCAGGTTCCGCTGAACTACCGCAGGGAACATTACAGGGTGGAGGTTGCCCCGTGTACCGAGGAGGATATCGTCGAGATCGACACGTTCAAGGAACTGAAAGCCATTGATAAAACCTACGATGTGTGAAAGAGAATACTGCAGGCAGGGAGGAAAAAAATGAAAAGCAAGACCCGATCGGCGGCCGGCGAAGGTTCGCTGAAACGCCAGTTAAACCCCATGCATGTCTGGGCCATTGCGTTCGGATGTGTCATCGGATGGGGCAGTTTCATCAATCCGGGTAAAAAATTTCTGCCCAACTCCGGCGTGGCCGGAACCGCCATTGCCATGGTGCTCGGCGCACTGGTTATGGTAATTATTGCGTTCAGTTACGCGTATATGGTGCCGAAGTACCCGCAGGCGGGCGGGGAATTCACCTTTACAAAGAACTGCTTCGGCAAAAATATGGCTTTTGTCTGCGGGTGGTTTCTTGTCGCTGCGTACCTTACGAATGTCCCGATGAACAGCACCGCGATCGGACTTATCGTGGACGGTCTGGACGGAAGTGCGGATATTCTCAAATTCGGCTTTCACTACTCTGTTGCCGGGTTTGATATCTACATGGGCGAGATGCTGCTGGCGGCGGCAATACTGCTGCTCTTCGGATATCTGAATATCATCGGTGTACACAAGGCGGCTTTTGTGCAGACGGTGCTGTCCGTGTTTCTGGTTACCTGCGTGCTCGCCCTCTTCCTCGGTGCCATGTTCAGCTCCGAGGCGAAGGGAATCAACATTCGGCCTGTCTGGGGCTTTGATAAG
The DNA here is from genome assembly GCA_963609805.1 of Erysipelotrichaceae bacterium. GTDB lineage: Bacteria > Bacillota > Clostridia > Oscillospirales > CAG-272 > CAMEON01. The sequence goes on from CAVDLN010000006.1 coordinate 6,685, forward strand.
AGCGCGGCCATGGCGGCGGGTGCGACAACCGCAAACATCGGGGAGTACGCCCACACGGGGACAAAAGGCATTCTGTCGGCCGTTCTTGCCACTTTTGCCATTGCGCCGTGGGCATACGTTGGTTTTGACACGATTCCGCAGGCGGCGGAGGAATTCAATTTCTCCTTCAAGAAAGTTTCTTTTATCATGGTGATTGCCATTGCGTTCGGCTGCTTCGTTTACGTCAGCAACAACACGGTCGCGGCGGTTGCTCTGGAAAACTGGCCGGACAGAGTCATGGCGGGTGAATGGGTCGTTCTGGTTGCCGCCACGGAGCTGCTCGGAACTTTCGGGAAAGTGCTGGTCGGTGTCGGTGTCAGCTGCGCCGTGCTGAGCGGTATCATGGGATTTTATCTCGCAAGCTCGCGGCTGATGTACAGTATGTCCCGTGAGGGGTATCTTCCCGCCTGGTTCGGTCATGTGGACAGAAAGTACGGAACGCCGAAAAACGCAATGATTTTCTGCATGATTGTCAGTCTGTCGGGACCTGTCCTCGGCCGTGAGGCTCTCGGCTGGTTTGTGGATATGTCGGCTATCGGCGCGTCAATCGGGTATTTCTTCACATCGGCGGCTACGCTTGTGACGTTGAGACGGGACGGCGACGGGACACGGTTCCTGAAAGCCATGGCCGCGCTGGGTGTCGCATTTTCCGCGATTTTCATGATCCTTCAGCTCATACCGATTCCCGGACTTTCCGGCGTTCATTTCTGCAAGGAGAGCTACATCATGCTGATCGCATGGATTGCCATCGGGGCGGCGTTTTATGCCAAGCAGCGGAAATTCTTTGACACGAGAGGATAAAAGCAGGGCATGATACGGAAGACACACCTGAAAAAGGTTGAGAGAAAAAGCCTATGAAAATAAGACATGCGGTTCGGGAGGACATCCCGGCGATTGCTGCCGTTGAGGCAGAATGCTTCCCGCCTGCGGAGGCGGCGACCGAAAGCGAATTTGCCGCACGGGTTGAACACTACGGGGATCATTTCTGGCTCATGTTTGACGGTGACCGTTTGGTTTCGTTTGTAGACGGCTTTGTTACGGACGAGCCGGATCTGACGGACGAAATGTACGAAAAAGCGGAGATGCACAACGAAAACGGTGCGTGGCAGATGATTTTCGGAGTCAATACGATGCCGGCATACCGCAGACACGGCTATGCCGGCATGCTGATAGAAAGAGTCATTGAGGATGCAAAGCGGGAGGGCAGGGCAGGACTTGTGCTGACCTGCAAGCAGAGGCTGATCCCGTACTATGCGGGATTCGGATTTGCCGACGAAGGGGTATCCGATAAATCCACGCACGGAAATGTTGTGTGGCATCAGATGAGGCTGACGTTTTGAACGCATCCGGCCCGTCCGCCGCTCAGAGACCGATGCGTCATTGAAAAATCCCCCTGCCGCAGAAGCGGCAGGGGGATCTTTTTTGAATTATTCGCCTGTGCAAATGTAATCGATGTCGACTGTGGTTTCGAGGGCTATACTTCCAACCGTGAACACGATGTCCTGCACGTCGGTGTAGGCCGTCAGCTGCGTGATCGTCTGCACAAACTGCTCGTCAATGTCGGAAACAGCCACATCCTTACTGACTAAGATTCCGGTCTTGTGTACGGACGGGGTTGAGAACGGCAGAAGGTCTATCAGAGGCTGCAGCGCTTCCATTCTTGACGTGCCGTACTCGTAGTACAGGTTGGACAGCTGAATTTTCCATTCCCGCAAGGCCTGCTCGTCCGCGGCGGCACTCCGTGCTTCCATGAGCGACAGATACTCGGACGTTCCCTCTATGCCGTTCACGAAATGCACCGTAATATGCACCTTTTCCTCAGGGAATTCGGCCGCTGCCGTGCGGAGACAGCTCAGAAAGTCTTCCCGGCTTGCAGATGTCCATACGGTTGTCGTACCCGAGGGTTCCTCCTTTGTTATGCGCATCTTGCCGGCGTTTACGTCGCCTTTTTCCAAGGGTTCGGAGGGTACCGCGTCCGTCCCGTCCGCAGGCGTGAAGGCAGTCGCAGGCTCCGACACTGCCTCACCTGCCTCTGCCGGTGTCAATGTCACTTCCGCCGTACCTTGGTTTTTTTCTGCTTCCGTGTCTTTTGCGGCATCGGGAGACGCCGCCGCTTTCCCTACATCCTTAACGGATTCGCCCGGAACAGCGCAGCCAAAGAGAAATGCGGCAGTCACAAGCAGGCACAGCAGCACCGTTGTTTTCTTTTTTTCATGGTTTCTTCCTCCTTCTTGCTTTTTTGCTTTACATGCCACCATATTTTCACCGGGGACACCTGTGTTACCGGTCAGTGGAGTGTTACGGGGTCCTCAATAAATCTGTTTTGCGACGCCCAAATAGTCCGTCATAAAACCGTAATAGCGGGGGCTTGAACGGTATATCTTTATCGTGTAGCTGCCGCTTTCGGTCACCGTATACCGAATCAGTTCGGATGTCCTGTAATCGCAGGAAGACGACCGTGCGAGCAGTACGTTATCCTTGTACAGCCATATTTCGTACGATCTGATGCCGTCACATGCGGAGGTATTCTGCATCGGAACCAGCAAAGTCGTGCCAACCTGTATGGTCTGTCCCGCTGTGGCACGGCACGTGTAACTCTCGACAACGGCGGACATCGTTGTTGTGGAGTCAAAAGTCCAGTCGGAGTCGATTCCATATAAAAGTGTTTCCACATTCAGGCAGCCCGAACCGACCTCGTTGTCAATATATCCGTAATCATTTGTGTAGTCGTCCGTCAGCTGTGCCGACGCGATCAGCGATGCCGCTACTTCCTCGGGATACGACGCATAATGAACGTCCTTATCGATCAAAAGTACAGCGGCTGCGGTTACCATGGGAGCTGCTATACTCGTACCGGAAAAGGAACCTGCTATGTCGGGAACCGAAAAGCTTGCCATTGCCGATAAGGTCGGTTTTGCGGCATTACCCGATGATTGATACGCGGAGGACTCACGATGCGTCACATTTCCGTCCGTGTTTAAAGTTACCCCACCCACCGTGATTGCGTTATATGCATGACCGGGGCTTGTTATGTAGTTGCCGGTATTACCGGCAGACACATCTGCACTTAAAAAATGGTGTTGTATTTGGTAATCATACAGGGCATCGATTGTGCTGTATGCAAAATGTGTTTCTGTTCATCTGCTGTTCCGTATAATGTACCCGTGGCCGCATCTGCCCGAAAGCATTCCTTTCCGCTCTCCTATTTTATCACAAACATTGCTTTTTGTCTATATAAAAAACTTTACGTTCAAAAAATAGTTTCCATGCACAAAGAAGAAGGCATTATTTTGTGCATGGGAACTAATAGATTCCGGCATTTCACGCCGAAGCGGCGAAGGAAAAGAGGTTTTCGGACAATCCCCGCGGCATGTTCCCCATCCGCCGCGGCGGAGTGCCCGCCCGTCACGGCAAAAATTCATACCTTTCCCCCCTTGCAACCGGTACCTGTTTGTGGTATACTACAGTGGAGAGATTTTGCTTTTTGCAGCATGTGATTCACATTCCATAGTTCACCGGGAGGAAACCATGAAACGAACATATACGGGATGGCTTTGCGCCGCCCTGAGCGCGGCACTGCTGGCATCGGCAGTCGGATGCGCGCATACGACGGAACAGACGGAGGAAACCGCGTCCGAACGGGAAACCGAGACGGCGGAGGAGTCGGATACCCGCCGGCTGACCGATACGGCGGTTTATGAGGCAAAGCTGACGGACAGCTTTGCCGGCATTGCGGCTGTTTCCGCCTCCGATCTGATCTATACGGCGGATGAGGAAGGCATAACGATTACAGGGTATACCGGCGAGTCCACTGTGCTGGTTATACCCGCCGAGCTGGACGGGAAACCGGTTGTCGCCGTCGGAGAGGAGGCCTTTGCGGGGTCATCCGTCCGCGCGCTGAGCCTGCCGGACAGTCTGCGACGCATCGGGTTCGGAGCGCTGAAAAAGTGCCGTGACCTTGTCACGCTGCGCACGCCGATTCTCTGCGCCGGCGGCTGCGACTGGTTCGCGTCGCTGTTCGGAGCCGATTCCTACATGGGCAGCGCCACCGCCGTATCCGCCAAGCTGACCACGCTGATTATTACCTCCGGGACGGGCATCACGGCAATTCCCGATTACTGTTTCTACGGCTGCACCGGGCTGGAGACGGTCGGACTTCCCGATACGGCAGAAAGAATAGGGGCGTTTGCTTTTTACGGAGCGAGCTCGCTTACGTACATAGCCCTGCCGGACAGCCTGCGGCAGGTGGGGGAGTATGCGTTTGCCGATTGTTCCGTACTGCTGTCGCTGCATCTGCCTGCCGGGACGGAATCGCTGGGGGCGCATATGCTGGAAGGGTGTGCGAAGCTGGAAAGCCTGACAATTCCCTTTGTGGGCTGCGCGGCAGGGGACAGCGCGCGGGAAACTGCCTACCTCGGCTACCTGTTCGGAGCATCGTCGTATACGCTGACGGAGGGATTTCTTCCCGCCTCGCTGCAGACGGTGGAGATACTGTCCGGCTGTACCTCCATTCCGGACAACGCGTTCTATGAATGCAGCCGCCTGCGGGAGGTTATCCTGCCCGATACGGTGACGTCCATTGGGGACAGAGCCTTTTACCGCTGCGCTTACCTGACTTCTGCCGCCCTGCCGAAGAGCCTGACGGAAATCGGAGATGAAGCATTCTCCGGGTGCGAAAGACTGGAGACGGCGGATCTGTCCATGATGGACAGCACGGAGCATTGGGGCATTCAGACTTTCCGCGGGTGCGTCGGCCTGCGGAGCGTGACGGTTTCCGGCAAGCTGAGCGGGAAACTCCCATCCGGGACCTTCCTGGGCTGTACATCGCTGGAGGAGCTGATCGGCGCCTCTGCGGAGCTGGAGACGGACAGCTCGGCTTTCCGCGGCTGTCCCGTATACGAGCGGACGGCAGACACGGAAACCGGGAAATAAGCACCGTATGAATATTCTGCTGCTGTCCGATTCGCACGGACATCCCGACTGCATCCGCGAGGCGGCGGAGCTGACGCACCCCGACTGCATCCTGTTTGCCGGGGACGGGCTGCGGGATCTCTCCGACGCGGGGATACCGTCGAATACGCCGGTATATGCCGTCCGCGGCAACTGTGACGCGCTATGGGATCCCCTGACGGTGCAGTACCCGGAGGAGCAGATGCTCGTGCTGGGGGGCGTCCGCATTCTGCTGATGCACGGGCACAGGGCGGGTGTCAAGAGCGGACCCGAACGCGCCGCGGCGCACGCTGCCGCGCTGGGTGCGGATGTGCTGGTATTCGGGCATACGCACGAGGTATATGAAAGCTTTTTCTCCCCGCAAGCAGGGGCAGGGGCGCCCCTGCTTGTCTGCAATCCCGGAAGCGTCGGAAAATATCCGCACAGTTTCGGAACGCTTACCCTGCGCGGCGGACACGCGCTGTTCGGGTCGGGAACTCTATAGAACAAAAGTACCCGCCGTCGGGTGCATATCTGCACCGCGGCGGCGGGTACGGATTGACGGTTCTGCGTCAGACTTCGGAGGGAGTTTCACTCTCCGCAGCCTCTGCCGCAGCAGCCTCGGCAGCCTCAGCCAGCGCCTTGTTGTACGCCTCGATCACTGCCTTTTCCAGCACGCTCCGGAACTGGGAATTGATGGGGTGGACGATATCCCGGAAGGTTTCATCCGGATTCTTCCGGCTCGGCATAACGATGAAGAACTTGTCGCGGGCATTGATAACCTTGATATCGTGGACAGCGAGCTGTCCGTCAAACGTCACTGACACGATGGCCTTCATGGGACCATCCTCAAACAACTTTCTTACTTTGACGTCCGTGATCTGCATAACATGGCACCTCCGTTGCTATAGTTTAACTTGTGTCCTTCGGACAGCTACAGTATAGAACAGCATTGTGACATACATTGAACGGTTTTGAAATTTTTTTGTGAATTTTCATTTTTGCTCTGCATGGCGTGAGAACAGGCATTTCGGAGAAGCCGATTTATCGGCAGAACCTCTTGTCCCGCCTGCTTCGGCACCTTTCGGAAAGGCGGTTATTCTATGGCGGTTTCCAATACGCATGAGGGTGCGGCCCGTATCGGCGCCGTGATGGAGAACGTGCGGGCGCGCGGAGCGTCGGTGTACTGCATCGGCATCGGCGGCGTGATGATGGCGTCGCTGGCAATCCTGACCGCGCGGGCAGGGTTTTCCGTCAGCGGATCCGACCGGGCGTTTGCGGACGGGAGCGGCAGCCCGACGGCGCGCCGGCTGGCGGACGAGGGCATCCGGCTGTTCGGCAGTCATGCGGCGGACAATCTGCCGCCCGACTGCGGGGTCGTGGTTTATACGGTTGCCATAGCGGAGAGCAACCCCGAATACAGAGCGGCGGCGGATCGCGGAATTCCGCTCTTTTCGCGTGCGGATTATATCGGCTGGCTTATGACCGGCTATCGGGGGCGTGTAGGCGTTGCGGGCATGCACGGGAAAAGCACCTGCACTTCCATGTGTGCGCAGGTGTTTCTGGATGCGGCAGCCGATCCGACGGTGCTGATCGGGGCAGACTACCCGCCCATGGGCGGAGCTTTCCGTTCCGGGACGCGGGATTGGTTCCTGTTTGAGGCGTGCGAATATATGGATTCCTTCCTTGACTTCTCCCCGACCGTGGTTGTCCTGCTCAACGCCGAGCTGGAGCATGTGGATTATTTTCGGGATATCGGTCAGATTGAGGATTCGTTCTGCCGGTTTGCATCGCTGACGGGACGGGACGGTGTCACGGTCTGCTGCGCGGACAACGCCTGCGTCAGCCGCGCGGCGGCGCGGGCGCTGGAGACGGGCGGGACGGGACGCGTTGTCACCTTTTCCGCACAGGGCGCGGCGGCGGACGTGTGCGCGCGGAATGTACGCACGGAGCGCGGTCTGCCCATATTTTCCCTTACCGTCGGAGGCGAGTTGTGGGGAACCGTCCGGTTGCGGGTGCCGGGGCTGCATCAGGTGTGCAATGCGCTGGCGGCGGCTGCGGCGGCATGGGTCTGCGGCCTTGCACGGGAGGATATTCTGCGCGGCCTTGCAAATTTTACGGGCGTTTCCCGCAGAATGGAGTTCCGCGGGGAGGTCACGGGCGGGCGTGTGTATGACGATTACGGCCATCACCCGACGGAGATCCGTGCAACGCTGGCGGGCGCGGCCGCTATGGTCGGCACGCGCACGGACGGAACGCCGGGGCGCATGATATGTGTTTTCCAACCGCACACATACAGCAGGCTGGCACGGCTGTACGGAGACTTTGAGGACGCCTTCAATGCCGCCGATAGGGTGGTACTGCTGGATGTGTACGCCGCCCGGGAAACCGATACGCTGGGTGTGTCCTCCGCGACTCTTGCGCGGGATATCCGAATGCGCGGCGGGGACGCTCTGTATGCTCCGTCCCCCGAGGATGCCGCCGATGCCGTGCGCGGATTTCTGTCTCCCGGCGATATCGCCGTGATTATGGGCGCGGGAGACGTGACGCGTGTCAGCGACCTGCTCTGTCCCCGAGGGGGAGATGCATCTCCGACGGGAACAGCCGAATCCCCTGTCTGAAGGAAAGGAACAGTATGGTCTTCTCTTCTCCCGTTTTTCTGTTCGCCTATCTGCCGCTGACGCTGGCTGTATACTACATTGTCCCGCATCGCCTGCGGAATCTGGCGCTTTTCCTTTTGAGTCTTGTCTTTTACGGCTGGGATAAGCCGATATATATACCCGTGATGCTTTTCTCTGTCACGGTCAGCTACCTGTGCGGGTTTCCCATCGGGAAATATCGGGGAAGCAACCGGCACCGTGCGCGGGTCTGGCTGACGGTTTCGCTCGCACTCAATCTTTCCGTGCTGCTGTTCTTCAAGTACACGAATTTTATCATTGAGAACCTGCGTCTCGTTCCGCTGCTGTCCGACGTTCTGCATCCGCTGGATTGGCTGGAGCTGCCTGTCGGTATTTCTTTTTACACGTTCCAGATTATGTCCTACACCATCGACCTGTACCGCGGGGAGAACGGAATACAGCGCAGCTACATTGCCTTCGGCACTTATGTGACGCTGTTCCCACAGCTGATCGCGGGCCCTATCGTGCGCTACGGCGACGTGGACAGACAGCTTCTGTCCCGTACGCATACGGCGGACAAATTCGCATCGGGAGTGCGTCGGTTTGCTGTCGGCTTCGGCAAGAAAATCCTGCTCGGCGATGCGCTGGCATCCGTTTATACTTACTTTTCAACGGCGGCGGATTTTGAATTCACCGTGCTGTCCGCGTGGCTGATGGTCGCATCGTATACGCTGCACATATACTTTGACTTTTCGGGATATTCCGATATGGCAATCGGATTGGGTCGCATGTTCGGCTTTGAATTTCCGGAGAATTTCAACTACCCCTACATGGCGTCCAGCGTAACGGATTTCTGGCGGCGCTGGCACATTACCCTGTCCGCGTGGTTCCGGGAGTATGTCTACATTCCGCTGGGCGGAAACCGCCGCGGACGGGCGCGTCAGTACCTGAATCTTGCCGCCGTGTGGCTGCTGACGGGGCTGTGGCACGGAGCCTCGTGGAATTTCGTTCTGTGGGGAGCGTTTTATCTGGCCTTTCTGATGCTGGAAAAAGCGTTTCTGCTTCGTCTGTCCGAAAGATACCGCCTGATGCGTGCTTTGGGTCATGTTGTCACGCTTTTGCTTGTCGGCATCGGCTGGATGATTTTCGACCACACGGATATCGGAGATGCTTTCCGCATCATAGGAGGTTTGTTCGGTATCGGGACGGCAGGCCTTTCCGCTGCCGTCGTGCGCTGGCAGGCATTGCGCCTGATTCCGCTCTTTGCCGTTTCCGCCGCGGCGGCGACGCCGTATCCGAGGCGGCTGCGGAGCCGGCTGCTCGGACGGCATCCCGCCCTGGCGGTTCCGGAAATCCTTCTGCTGGCTGCCGTTTTGGCACTTTCGGTTGCCTGCGCGGTCAGGAGCGATTACAGCCCGTTCCTGTATTTCAATTTCTGAGGAGAGAACACGTGAGACGAAAGCTGAATATTCTGACCTGCGTTCTGTTTGTCGGGCTTCTGTTCGGATTCTGCATTGCCTTCTGGGTTCTGCCGGACCGCACCGTGTCCGAAAACGAAAACAGAACGCTTCGGCAGCTGCCGACTCCGACGCTGCTCGGCTGTCTGGATGGTTCGTTTTCCGCTGCCTTTACGGAGTACTGTTCGGATCAGTTTCCCCTGCGGGACGGCTGTATCCGGCTGGCGTCGGTGCTGGATCTGGCATTGGGGCGCGGGGAGAGCGGCGGCGTTCTGTACGGGCGCAACGGCCAGCAGGTACGGCGGCTGTTCAACGCGTATCTGAACCGAACCGAGCGCGCGGAGAGCACGGATTACTACGACGAGGAGCATGTGGACGCCTGTCTTGACGCGCTGTCCGGTCTGCAGGAGAATCTGAAGGAAAACGGCGTTTCCCTGACAGTCCTGCTGGCTCCACGAACGGTGGATGTGGCGGATGCGGCAGGATATCCGACCGTGCTGTCGGACAGCCTGCATGAGCAGGTGGAGGCCGGGCTTGCCGGTATTGCCCATGCGGATCTGACGGAGGATTTCCGTACACGCTGCGCGGCGGGAGAGTATGTCATGTACAGAACCGACCACCACTGGACCACGCAGGGGGCGTACCTGGCGTATCGTGCGCTGATGGAGATATGGGGGCGCGGGGACGAGACGCTGAGCGCCGATGCATTTACCGTCCGCCGCGTGGAGGGCTTTGAAGGGACAACGGCTGCCCGCTCGGGCTTTCCCGTCAGCAATCCGGATGTGCTGGAGCTGTGGGAAACGCAGTGGGATTCTTCCTATACCGTGAGAGACGAAAAGGGCAGCACGCTGCTTTCCGGCTTTGTAAGCGAGGAGTACCTTGCGACGCGGGACAAGTACGGCGCGTTTCTGGACGGCACGCACCGCGTCATTACGGTGGAGCTGACCGGGGACGATCCGCACGCCTCCGAGTCCCGTCCGCGGCTCCTGGTGGCAAGGGATTCCTACGCAAGCGCGCTGATTCCTTTCCTTGCACGGCATTTTGATATTGTCGCCGTTGACCTGTCCGCCGGCGTGACGGACTTGACTTCTCTGGCTGCCGAATACAGCTGCTCGTCCGTCCTTGTACTCTGCAATCTGGAAAACCTTGTGACATCGGACTGCCTGAGAAATGTCAGGTAAATCGGACGCAATACGGAAAAACAGGGAGGTCAAACCATGCTGAAACGTTTTATTGCCTACTACCGCCCGCACCGGCGCCTGTTCATACTGGATATGCTTGCCTCACTGGCCGTGTCCATGGTCGGCATTCTGTACCCCGTCATAACCCGGTACATGCTGAATGAGCTGATTCCGGAGAAGCGGTACCGCACGATCATTCTCTGCGGCTCCGGTCTGCTGCTTCTGTACATCGTCCGGATGCTGCTGAACTATTTCATTCAGTATTACGGGCATGTGATGGGGGTCCGGATGCAGGCGCAGATGCGCTCCGACATGTTTCGCCATCTGGAACGTCTGCCCTACAGCTTCTACGATAACCATGAGACGGGAAAAATCATGTCCCGCATGACCAATGACCTGCAGGACATCAGCGAGCTGGCGCACCACGGCCCCGAAAATGTCATTATCTCCACGGTCTCCGTTATCGTTTCCTTTGCCTATCTCTGCACCATCAACTGGAAGCTGACGCTGACCATTTTCATCTGCGTTCCCTTCCTGCTGGCGGCGGCACTGCTTCTCCGACGGAAAATGCGGGAGGCCTTCAAGAAGAGCCGGGTATCGATTGCGCAGATCAACGCCGCCTTGGAAAGCAGCATTTCCGGCATCCGTGTGACAAAGGCATTTACCAACCAGGCAAAGGAAGAGGAAAAGTTTGAGGAGGGCAACCGCTCCTACATTAAAGCAAGGTCCGAGGCATACCATGCCATGGGGCAGTTCCATTCCGCAACCTCCTTCATTACGGACGTATTCAATGTTATCGTGCTGGTGGCGGGCGGACTGATTCTGTTCGGCGCGTTCGGCGGGGAGATTATGCAGCTGGGCGACTATACGGCCTTCGTCACATCGGTCAGCCTGGTCATTACGCCCGTCATGACGCTGATCAATTTTATGGAGCAGTACCAGACCGGCGTTACCGGCTTTGAACGCTTTGTCGAAATCATGGACGAACCGACAGAGCAGGACGCTCCCGGTGCCGCGCCGATCGGGCAGGTGCACGGACATATTGAGTTCCGGGATCTTACCTACGGCTATGAGGACGGGAAGCCGGTGCTGGATCATATCAATCTGGATATCCGTCCGGGGGAGACCTTCGCGCTGGTCGGCCCGTCGGGCGGAGGAAAGACCACCATCTGCCACCTGATTCCGCATTTCTATGACTACTCGACGGGCGGCATATATATTGACGGGCGGGAACTGCATACGATTACTGCGGATTCCCTGCGCCGCAACATAGGCATTGTGCAGCAGGACATTTACCTGTTCAACGCTTCCATACGGGACAATATCCTGTACGGGAAACTGGATGCGACGCAGGCGGAGGTCGAGGAGGCGGCGCGGCGCGCAAACATTCACGACTATATCATGACACTGGAGAACGGATACAATACCGTAATCGGCGAGCGGGGCGTGCGGCTGTCCGGCGGGCAGAAGCAGAGGCTGAGCATCGCGCGGGTGTTTCTCAAAAACCCGCCCATCCTGATTCTGGACGAGGCAACCAGCGCGCTGGACAACACGACCGAGATTCTGATTCAGCAGGCGCTGGACGAGCTGTGCCGCGGACGTACGACCATCGTGGTGGCGCATCGCCTGTCCACCGTAAAAAACGCGGACGAGATTGCCGTGATTGCCGACGGCCGTGTACGTGAGCTCGGCAGCCATGGGGAACTCATGGAGCTGAACGGCATGTACCGTGAGCTGTATGATCTGCAGTTCCGTGTGGATTCGGGCTGCCGGTAAAAGCCGTCAAAAAAGGAGCCTGCGGACAGGCTCCTCTTTTTCAATACGAAATGCAACTATTTACAACTACCGGCTATTGACTGTTAACCGTGGGCGCAGATCATGTGCTTGAACAGCAGGCACCAAACCACATCCACCCAGCCGATGGGCATACCGAAAATGGTCACAAGGATTGCGAAAATCAGAGACAAGGTACTCTTGGTGTGGATAAAGGAAGACCACCGAACCAGGAATTCTACAACCCAGTTCACGCCGGGAATAAGCAGGAGAATGATCTGAGCCAGTCTGGGAAGACTGTTGAACCATCCGACAACACCGTTGTTAGCCATAGTAAACCCTCCAAAAATAAATGTCAGCTCGCCGGCCTGCCGAACGCCTGCCTGCACTGCTTACTGGCAGTATACACCAAATTTTAAAAATTGTCAAGTATCTCAACCGAAAAGCCAGACAAAACGAGCTTTTTTTACCGTCTTGCCAGCCGCTTGGCGTCCAGAAACAACTTGTTTTCCGCCGCTTCCCGCTCGGCACCGTCCGGTATACTGCCCGGCACGCTGGTTTCCAGCGACAGAGATCCCTCATAGCCGATTTCCGCCAGAGCGTCGGAAAAATCGTCCCAATCGATGACACCGGTGTAGGGAAGCCAGTGGAGATCCGCATGTCCGTTGTTGTCGTGTACATGCAGAACGCGCAGCAGATCCTTCCCGATTCTGCGCACCGCGTCACCGACGGACAGGCCGAATACGGCGCAGTGACCCGTGTCCAGACAAATTTTGAAATTGGGGTGATTCAGGGTGCGGACAAATTTCAATATGGCGTCGGGCGTAGAGTTGGACAATGCCAGCATGGGCATATTCTCATAGCACACGGTGACTCCGTACTCCCGCGCCGCATCCGCCAGGCGCCCCATAAATTCGTAATTCATGTCCCATAGTTTGTCCGGCTCGGGGTCTCTGTCGTCCCCGAAGGGCATGATCGGGTGAATGACCATGTAAGGACAGCCCAGTACGGCGGTTCCGCGGATGGATTTGACCATTTTCTCAAACCGTTCCGCGCGCTGCTCCTCCGTAAAGTCCTGCGGCGGCCAGCGCCACGGGCCGTGTGTCTGGCTGATTTCGATGCCTGCGGCGGCGCACTCATTCCGCACTTCAATCAGAGCCTTGGTGAATTCGGCTTCGGAGCAGGCGAAAAGGGGCGTATCGGTATTGATCAGATCCTGATAGTCCAGTGTTTCATAGCCCTGCGCCCTCATGCGGCGCAGCCCTTCCCGGAGTCCGTAATGATCGATGTATCCGGCACTTTCAATTCCGATTTTCATTGTAGTGGCGATTCCTCTCTCTTGTCGATATTCCGTATACGGCTGCAGACACTGCCTCGTCCTTCGGCTAAAAAAGCCCGCCCTGCGGAAAATCCGCGGGCGGGCCGGTTTTCAGGGCCTTACGGCTTACTGCTCGGGATCCTCCACGATGAAACGCTTCATGTCGTTCATCAGAGCCTCTGCCTTTTCGCTGTCGTGGAAGGTCAGCTTGACAGGCTTGCGCAGGTCCAGGCTGAAGATACCCAGCAGGGACTTTCCGTCTACCTTGTAGCGGCCGGATTCCAGATCAACCTCGCCGTCGTAGGATACCAGCGTGTTGACCAGAGCATATACATCGTTGATTTCGTTGAGCTTGATATACACGGATTTCATATTGCGGTGCCATCCTTTCTTTTGCCCCGCATCTGTATACACCTACATGCGCACACATACGGGCAGGCAATTTTGCATTTTTGCACAAACACATTATATACTCTTTCACTTAATTATGCAATATGTCATACTGCCGAAAAAGCAAGATGAAAAATCAGAAATTTTGTACAAATAGCCGCATCCTGCGCAAGGGGGCAGAAACAGGGCCGGACGGTTTTCCACATACATCCGGAAAACTTTCCCACAAGCTGTGGAAAAGTCTGTGGGGAACGGCGTGTTCCCGGTGAAAAATGCGCGTCGGACGGGCAAATTTGCGGATTTCGCCGCCCTTGCGGACGCCTTCACGTCGTGTGGAAAATTGCGGGCCTCAAAAAATTTTTCAAAAAGTATTGCATTCCGCCCGGGGTTGTGCTATAATGTATCGGCACTGAGGGACTCTCAGCGGCATCTACCCGTGGCTCAGCTGGATAGCGCGTCAGACTCCGACTCTGAAGGTCGAAGGTTCGAATCCTTTCGGGTAGGCCAAAAGCACACGCAGCGGAACATGCGTTCCGGTTGCGTGTGCTTTTTTACTTTGATTTTTATTTCGTCAGTGCGGCGAGCGTGGCGCAGACCAGCTCATAGGTGCGGCGGGTTGACTCCACACTCAGCATTTCGCGCGGCGTGTGGATATCCCGCATATCGGGACCTACGGAGATCATGTCCATTCCGGGACGTTTCCCGCACAGAATCCCGCATTCCAGACCCGCATGGATGACTTCCACGGTCGGCGTCACGCCGAACAGACGGCGGCTCTCCCGTGTCCAGATATCCCGCAGGCGGGAAACGGGGGAAAATTCCCATCCGGGATAGCGGGCGTGGTGGGAGGCGGTTCCGCCGACCAGCGCCGCCAGCCGTTCGAGGTCACGCTGCGTTCTGTCCAGCTGATGCTCGGAGGCGGATCGGGAGGAGAAGGAGAAAATAACATGTGCGGCGTCGCCGGACGCATCGGTTTCGGTTGTCAGAATGCCGAGGTTGCGCGAGAAGGCGGTCAGCCCGGGAACATAGGCACTCATGGCGATGACGCCGCTGCGCACCAGCGTCAGAAGATCCAGAACTCTGCGGGTGGAGACCGCATCCATGCGGCGGGAGGCTGCCGTTTCCGGCACGGACACGGTGCAGGTGAAATTTCTGTCCTCTGCCGCCACGGACGGCTCACCGCGGAACAGCTCCGCCTCCTCCGAGACAGCCGCCCGGAAGGCGTTCGCCTCCGCGGCCGGGACGGACAGCAGGGCACGCGCGGCGCGGGGGATCGCGTTGTCCTTCCCTCCGCCGGACAGATTGACAAGGCGCAGCGCAAAGCGCTCGGACAGGCAGCCGAGCATCTGCCCCAGCACCTGTATCGCATTGGACCGGCCCTTGTGAATTTCGTTTCCGGAATGACCGCCGGCAAAACCGTCCAGAACCAGTTCAAGGTCAGTGCCGTCGTCCGGCTCGGTTGACACGGGCAGGGAAATATCCGTCCGTACTCCGCCGGAGCAGCCCGCCGTGATGATGCCCTCCGCCTCACTGTCCAGATTGATGAGCGTGCGTGCCCGCATTCCCGCGGCATCCGGGTCAAAGGCCCAGATACCGTCCATGCCGGTTTCCTCGGAAACCGTGAACAGACATTCCAGCGGCGGGTGCGGAGCGGGAGCTCCGTCCAGCAGAGCCAGCATGACGGCGACAGCAAAACCGTCGTCACCACCCAGCGTGGTGTGATCGGCGTGAATCCAGCCGTCCTCCACCGACAGGGTCAGTCCGTCTGTCAGAAAATTGTGCGTCGATCCGGCATCCTTTTCGGGGACCATGTCCATGTGCCCCTGCAGCAGGACGGGCTCGGCGGACTCACACCCGGCACTTGCGGGAAGCCGGATGAAAAGGTTGTTTGTGCCGTCCCGCATGTAGGACAGCCCGCGCGATTTGGCAAAGTTTTCTACGTAGTCGGCGATGGCACACTCGTGTCCGGACGGGCGCGGAATGCCGCATATGTCTTCAAAAAAGCGGAATACCGTCTGCGGCTCGCAGGCGGACAGAACATGATGGTTCATAGGGATACCTCCTGAGAAAAACTACCGCTGATTCCGGCGGTTGTAATATGGATCGCTCGCCCGGCCGCCGGCCTGCGTATCCTGCCTGCGGTCGTCGTACCGGTCGCCGTAATCCGGCCTGCCGCGTCTGTCCTCGGCGCGGCGGTCGGGGCTGCGCCGCTCCGCACCGTTCCGGGGGGACGGACTGCGCATGGAAATGTCGATCATTCCCTCGGGCATTCCGTTCAGATAGCGCAGCAGGCTGCCGGCACCCTTCACGGCGGCTCTGACCGGATACTCCGCCACACGGGTCGGAATATTCGTGACCTTTTCTATCAGGCGATCCAGCCCGCACAGAAGGCTTCCGCCGCCTGTCATCGTGATGCCGCCTTCCTGCAGGATATCGCTGACAAGGGCAGGCGGCGTACGTTCAACCACCCCGATCACGGAATCCAGAATAGAGGTAAGCGGTTCTGTCATGGCCTCGATCATTTCCTTTGAGGACAGGAGAATTTCGCACGGCAGTCCTTCCGAGAGGGATCGCCCGCGGACTTTCATGTACAGGGGGCGGCTGTGGCGGTATACATAGCCTATGCGGATTTTTATGTCCTCCGCTGTCCTCTCCCCGATAATAATGCCGTAGCGCCGCCGGACGTAGCTCATGATGGCCTGATCGAATTTGCTTCCCCCGACGGGAATATTGTCCGATACGACCACGCCGCCCAGGGACAGCACGGCCACATTCGTGATGCCCCCGCCGATGTTGACGATCATATGCCCGACGGAGGATTGAAAACGCAGCCCTGCACCGAGAGCGGCGGCACGGGGCTCGTCTATGAGGTAGGTGCGCCGCGCGCCCGCCTCCCTGGATGCGTCCATGACGGCGCGCATCTGTACCTCACTGATGCCGGTGGGGACGCAGATTACGACGCGCGGAGGAATCCATACTCTGCCGCAGGCGCGGCGGATAAAATATTTCAGCATCTGAAGCGTGACTTCATACTGCGTCATGGTCCCGTCCGCGAGCGGGCGGGTAGCGACAATATGTTCCGGTGTGCGTCCCAGCATTTCCAGGGCACTTTTGCCGACCTTGACAACGCGGTCGGTGGTTGTGTCCACTGCGACAACTGACGGCTCATCGAGGACGATCCCTTTGCCTTCAACATACACCAGGACGCTGGCCGTGCCGAGATCAATGGCGATATCCCGACTCCAGTTTTTCGGTTTCAGCCTTGCCAGATCGAAGCCCATATCGCCACCCCCCTTCCCGTGCAGCTCTGCCGGAGCTTCCGCACGCATATGTGAGCGCACATACGCATACACACGGCAAAACACGTATTTCTCTTCAAATTAAGTATAGCACAAGCCGGGGGGGATGTCAAGCGTTTTGTTGTGCGCGGCAACGCGGCAAAGAAGGGAAATCACAAAAGCGGAATATTCATTTCATGTGTATTTATTCATTTTTTATGTTGACTTTTACGCCGTAAAGAAGTATAATACAGACGTTGAAGAAGGTTCTTTGAAAACCGAAAAAGGCGGGCGGAACGGCGTCGGCTGTCCGAATTCCGCAAGGCTGCAAAAAGGAGTCCGAAATGCAAGACGAAAGCAGAAACGAAAAGAAAAACGCGCGCAGGCAGGCTCGGGAGCAGGTGTTCAGCCTGCTGTATGAAACGGAGTTCCACGAGGGGGAGACTGCCGAGCAGATTCTGGAGCGGGCGGCGGAGGACAGGGAGTTTGATGCGAACGATCCCTACCTGCGCGGCACCTATCTCGGTGTTGTGGAACACATGGAGGAAATCGACACCCTGATCGGCAGGTACGCGAAGGGATGGAAGACGAAGCGCCTGTCGCGCGTTTCACGTGCCGTTTTGCGGCTGGGAACCTATGAGCTGTGTTTTTCACGGCGTGTTCCCTCTGTTGTGGCGATCAATGAGGCGGTTGAGCTGTCCAAACGGTTTGACGACCCGCGCGCCAGGGCATTCGTAAACGGTGTGCTCAATGCGGTCAAGGACGCCGTTGCGGACGGAACCGCAGCGGCCGCCCCGGCTGTGGAATCTGCCGTGTCGGAACCCGAGGAGACGCCGGCGGCTGACGAGAAGCGGGCAGCGGCCGCAGAACAGGCGGAGGCGGAATAATTAATGCGTATGCCGCATACGGATATGCATGCCTGCTGGGTTGGCGTGGATACCAGCAATTATACCACATCCGTATCGCTTGCCGTGCCGGATTCGGATGTGCCCGGACGGCTGCGCGTGGTATCCAACCGCAAGGCGCCGCTTCCGGTAGCCCCCGGCGCGCGGGGACTGAGGCAGAGTGATGCGCTGTTTGCCCACACAAAGAATCTGCCGGAGCTTATGCGCCTTTTGAAGAGCGATATGTCTGCGGGAGGTCTGATTCCTGCGGCGGTGGGTGTATCGACCCGTCCGCGGGACGCCGCCGATTCCTATATGCCCTGCTTTCTGGCGGGCGTTGCGGTGGCGGAGGCGTTTGCGGCCGGTGCCGATGTGCCGCTGTATCGGTTTTCGCACCAAAGCGGGCATATCATGGCGGCGCTGTATTCATCCGGAAATCTGTTCCGCGGCCGCGCGGCGGGGGAACCGCTGAGCGGGGAATTTCTTGCTTTTCATGTATCCGGCGGGACGACCGAGGCCGTGCTGGCACATCCCGTCCCGGGAGGCTTTTCGGTGGAGATTGTCGGGCACGGTGCGGATCTGCACGCGGGGCAGGTCATAGACCGGGTCGGCGTGCTGCTGGGTCTGCCGTTCCCCTGCGGCCCCGCACTGGAGGCACTGGCACTTACCTGCACCGTACCGCTGCCGCCTGTACGTCCGTCGGTTCGCGGCGGCGTGTGCAATCTGTCCGGCTTCGAGAATCAGGCGGCGAAGCTGTGGGCGGAAACATCGAATGCGCCGCTGGTGGCCGCATGGGTGCTGACAGCCGTCGGAAAAACGCTGAGGATGATGACGGATCAGATACAGGACGCTCTTTCCGGAGACCGTCCGAACCCGCTTCCGGTGCTGTACGCGGGCGGTGTGATGAGCAACCGCTATATCCGACCGCTTCTGACGGACGGTGCACCGTGGGAATGTCTGTTCTCGGAACCGGCATTTTCGGCGGACAATGCCGCAGGGATCGCTCTTTTGTGCGCGGAGGCCGCGCAGACGGCGGCAAACATATAGACAGCTCAAGCGTAAACAGATAACAGATAATTGAATTTACACGGTCTGCATGACCGTATGACCGTGGATATGTACATGCGGTAAAGGAGGTATTGGTATGCATGGATTCGGTGGACCCGGCCGCGGACCGGGGAGAGGACCGGGAGGACCCGGCTTCGGAGGAATGGGACATGGACCGCACCGCGGTCCCGGCTTCGGAGGAATGGGACATGGACCGCGCCGCGGTCCCGGCTTCGGAGGAATGGGACGCGGGCCGCATTTCGGCGGACACAGACCGCCTCCGCCGTGCGGATGCGGATGCATGACGATGGTTCTGTCCGTGTCCCTGTTTGTACTTGTGGCAGCAGTTCTGCTGGTATTGTTCCTGTAACATGGAAAGAGAGCGGCAGGCCGGCAGACCGACTCTGTCGGTCAGCCAGCTGAACGAGTGCGTCCGGGCGGCGCTGGAAAGCGCCCCCCTTTTGCGTGATGTCTATGTGCAGGGAGAGCTGTCCGGCGTCAAGCTGTATGCATCCGGGCATCTGTATTTCTCGCTCAAGGATGCGGAAAGCACGATCGGCGGCGTCATGTTTGCAAGGCAGGTATCCGCCCTGCGCTTCGCACCGGAAAACGGAATGCGCGTGATTCTGCATGGACGTGTGTCGGTGTATGCTCCGCGCGGGCAGTACCAGCTGGTGGCGGATGCGCTCTATCCGGTCGGGGCAGGCGATCTTGCCGCCGCCTTCGAGCAGCTGAAGGCGAAGCTGGCGGCAGAGGGACTGTTTGATCCGGCGCGCAAGAAGCCGCTGCCGGCGTATCCGCGACGGATTGGCGTGATAACGTCGGAGTCCGGCGCGGCCGTCCACGATATTATCCGGGTGGCGCGGGGGCGGATGCCGTCCGTGGAGATTCTGCTGTTTCCCTCCGAGGTGCAGGGCGTGCGCGCACCGCGGTACCTGTCGGGAGGAGTGCGCTATTTTAATTTGCCGGCGGTGCGGAGCGACCCGGAGCAGGCTGTTGACGTGATCATAATCGGACGGGGCGGCGGTTCGGCGGAGGATCTCTGGTGCTTTAATGACGAGGGACTCGCCCGTACCATTGCGTCGTCCGAAATCCCGGTTATTTCGGCAGTCGGGCACGAGGTGGACTTTTCCATATCGGATTTTGTTGCCGACAGACGTGCCGCGACGCCTTCTGCGGCTGCCGAAATGGCTACTCCGAACAGAGCGGACCTCGGACGTGCTGTCCGCGGCCTTGCCGTGCGCATGGACAACGCGATGGACGGGCATCTGTCACGGGAGCGGAGACGTATTTCCGGGCTGGCGGATAGACGCGTTCTGGCAGCGCCGGAGGAAGTCGTCCGACGCCGCCGGGAGATGCTTGCGCCGACCGTGAAACGGCTGGACAGGGCCATGCGGAGCGGATTGGATACGCGGGAACGGGAAATGCGGCGTCTGTGCGCGCAGCTGCAGGCACTCAGCCCGTTGGCTGTGCTCGGCAGGGGATATACGCTGGTGCGCACATCGGACGGCCGTCTGGCTGCGCATGCCGCAAATCTTACGCCGGGAGAGGCGGTGTCCGTGCAGTTTTCGGACGGTACGGCATGCGCGCGGGTGGAAAGCGGTGAAGTCGAAACGGAAAAACAGG
>CAVDLN010000006.1:27234-31644 GCA_963609805.1 Erysipelotrichaceae bacterium
AAACAGGGCTGATAGCCGGGAGGCGGTTGTATGACGGATAAACAGAATCGGGCCGACACGGAACCGATGACGGAAGACAGGTCGGAGGCAGAGCTGCCCAAAAGGAAAAAGGCATCGTCCGGCAGGAAAAAATCACCGGATGAGGCCGCCGCTTCGCTGTCCTACGAGCAGAGGAGCGCGAGGCTGGAGGAGATTGTGTCCGGATTGGAGAGCGGCGAGCTGCCGCTGGAGAAGAGCCTTGCGCTGTACGAGGAGGGCGTGGCGCTGGTGCGCGCCTGCACACGGGAGCTGGATGAGGCGGAGCAAAAAGTGAAAATTCTGCGGAGAACTGCCGGGGGAGACATCCGCCCGGAGGACTTTGCGGTGTCGGATGCGGCAGACGGGGAGGCGTAACGGTATGGACAGCAGGCAGACAGAGTACGAAAAACGCGCGGCGGACGCCGCTGCGATGGCCCGCGCGGTATTGGCAGAGGATGCACAGCGTGTGGATGCATTTCTTGAGGGGCTGTACCGGGGCGAGAAGGACGGACGGAGCGACCGGGGGCTGGACGAGTCCGTGCGGTATTCCCTGCTTGCGGGCGGCAAGCGGGTGCGTCCGGCGCTGACAATGGAGTTCTGCCGCCTGTTCGGGGGGGATGCTGCACTGTCCCTTCCGTTTGCGGCGGCGGTTGAGATGGTGCATACCTTCTCACTCATTCATGATGATCTGCCGTGCATGGATGATGATGACCTGCGGCGGGGACGGCCGACCAGCCACAGGGTGTTCGGCGAGGCAGCTGCGTTGCTGGCGGGAGACAGTCTGGCATTGGATGCGTTCGGTCTGCTGGCACGCGCGGATGGACTGTCACCCGAGACAAAAGTTGCCGCGGTCGGCATACTGTCGGATGCCGCAGGCTGCGGGGGCATGGTGCGCGGGCAGGTTATGGACATGTACGGCGAAAAGCATGCCCTGACACGGGACGAGCTGCTGCTCCTGCAGGCACGCAAGACCGGCGCCCTGATCCGTGCGGCGGCGCAGCTTGGCGTACTGGCGGCCGGCAAGCCGGCGGATGGTGAGGAAATGCGGATTGCCGCCGGGTATGCCGACCGCATCGGGCTGGCATTCCAGATTGTGGACGACGTACTGGATGCCACCTCGACCGAGGAGCAGATGGGCAAATCCGTCGGAAGTGATGCGGATCACAACAAGAATACTTTTCTGTCCTTCTGTACGGTTGACGAAGCGATCGCCTCAGCGGAGCGACTGTCCGCCGAGGCGGCGGACCTTCTGACCGGATATCCCGGCTCGGAGCGCCTGTGCGCGCTGGCAATCTTCCTGGCCGACCGGAAAAATTAATACACGGGCGAGGACATTTTCCATGCGTTTTTTCACGTCGCTTCTGTCGAATTTTCCGTTGATCTGCGCGGGAGCAGCCTGGTTCGCCGCACAGTTCCTGAAGGTGTTCACCGGCGTTTTCCGGCAGAAAAAGTTTAATGCAGTCGAGCTGCTGTTCGGAACGGGCGGCATGCCGTCCTCCCACACGGCGGCCGTCTGTGCGCTGGCGGTTGCCTGCGGTATGTCCTGCGGTCTTGGATCCGCGGCGTTTGCCGTGTCGCTGCTGTTTGCCGTTGTGGTTATGCGGGATGCGACCGGGGTACGCCGGGAGGCGGGGGAGCAGGCGAAGGTGCTCAACCGCATTGTACGGGATCTGTTTGAATCCTCCGATTCCGAGGACATAAACCGGAATCTGCGGGAACTGATCGGGCACACTCCGCTGCAGGTGTTTGTGGGGGCACTGGTCGGGGCGGCTGTGCCTTTTCTGATGTGCCTGATTCCGTACTATCGGGGGAATCTTATTCTATGAGAGCGGATGTGTATCTGACAGAGCGCGGCGCAGCCGCATCAAGGACGCTGGCGCGCCGCCTGATAGAGGCGGGGGCGGTGTCCCTTGACGGGCAGCCGATTGGGAAGCCGTCGCAGGAAATTCCGCCCGGTGAGCATACCCTGACGGTAAGGGAGAGTCCCGAGGCGCGCTATGTGGGGCGCGGCGGACTGAAACTGGAGGCGGCACTGTGTGCGTTTCCCGTCCGCGTGTCGGGCGGTGTGTTTGCCGATATCGGCGCGTCAACCGGCGGATTTACGGACTGCCTGCTGTCAAACGGTGCTGCACGGGTTTACTGCATCGATGCGGGGCACGGACAGCTGCATCCGCGGCTTCGGGCTGATGAGCGGGTGCGCTGTGCGGAGGGCGTCAATGCCCGCATTCTGACGGCTGAGATGATGCGCGGGATGGAACCGTCCGGGCTGAATCCGGACGGGAGCCGCTTTGCGGGGACGGTGGACGGTGCGGTGATGGATGTATCGTTCATTTCCCAGACGCTGATCCATCCGGCACTGGCGGACATAGTTGCACCCGGCGGATTTCTGATAAGCCTTGTCAAGCCGCAGTTCGAGTGCGGTGCCCGGGCCCTGTCCGGGCGGGGCGTGGTGACATCCGAGCATGACCGTCTGGCGGCAGTCGGACGTGTGACCGACAGCGCCGCCGCCTGCGGATTCGAGCGGCGGGGGCTGATTCCGTCGCCTATTGAGGGCGGGGACGGAAATCGCGAATTTCTCGCCTATTTTGTGCGGACGCATTGAGATCGTCTGCCGCAGTTCGGCGCGCGGCAGACGGAGCGTAAAATGTGCCGATAAACCGGTTGCGTATTGCGGGTGGTATACAGAATGGAAACGGCTAAAACGAAAGAAAAAGAGACAAGGACGAATCAGTCCGCGGATGGACTCCGCCGGATTGCCCTTGTCACAAACTTTAACATATACGAAAAGGCGGGAGCGGCCATGCAGGTTGCCCTGCGGCTGTCGGCATACCCGTGCGAGGTTATGGCGGCATCCTTCAACCGAGACAAAATCCTGCGGATGAACCGCGGACGGATGTCTTTCACCTTCCTTCCCGTGGATGAAATGTATGCGCGCGCGGATCTGATTGTGGTGCTGGGAGGAGACGGGAGCATACTGGAGGCGGCCCGGCGGGCAGCCCCGCGGGGAACCCCGGTGCTCGGCGTCAATCTGGGACGGGTCGGCTACATGGCAGAGCTGGAGATGAGCGAGCTTGACCTGCTGTCCCGACTGTTCTCGCTTGACAGCTCCGGAAATCCCGCATGGCATACGGAGACACGTTCCATGCTGGGGGTGGAGATTCTGACCGCCGCCCGCGAGGTGCGTGCATCCATGTACGGACTGAATGACGCGGTTATTACAAACGGTTCCATCGCACGCATTATTGATATCGAACTGTACGAGAACGGCAGGCTTGTGACAGGCTACCGCGCGGACGGACTGATTGTGGCGACGCCGACCGGTTCCACTGCCTATTCTATGTCGGCCGGCGGCCCCGTCGCCGATCCGCGCGTGTCCTGCTTCTGCGTGACGCCGATATGCCCGCATTCCCTGGCGGCCCGTCCGCTGATTTTTCCGGATGACGCAACTCTGGAAATCAAAAACATCTGCCAGCGGGAAAAGATGCTGTACCTGACCGTTGACGGACGGACAAACTGTGAGCTGTACCGCGGGGAGGCGGTCCGGATTGTCCGGTCTCCTATGGAAACGAGGCTGGTTCGCCTGCGCAATTACGGATTCTATGACCGACTGCGGGCTAAAATGACAGATAATTCGTAATCCGCGGGGAGGCGCATCCCCGGGCAGACCGGGTTTTACCGAAAACATAAAAAGCAGCATGAGCCGAAAGGAATCAGGATATAGCCATATGAAAAAGAACCGCTTGGAAAAGGTAATGGAAATTATTGCCGAACACGAGATTGAAACGCAGGACGAGCTGATCGACTACCTCCGCCGCGACGGCTTCGAGGTTACGCAGGCGACGGTTTCCCGCGATATCCGCGAGCTGAAGCTGGTCAAGATCATGACGGGGCACGGAAGCTACCGGTATGTTCTGCCGCAGGAGGATACCTCCAGCCAGACGGCACTGCATATCAGCGGCGCTCTGGCGGAGACAATCGTCCGTGCGGAATTCTCCGGAAGTCTGGTTGTCGTGCATACTTTCCCCGGAATGGCGAATGCCATTGCGGCCGAGGTGGATCACCTGCACCATCCGGCTCTGCTGGGATGTGTCGCGGGGGACGATACGATTCTTATCGTCGCACGCGACGGTGACAGTGCGGCGCAGATCAGTGACCAGCTGAAGGATATGATCCGCCACCGCACAAAAAATCCTCGGGAAGGGGGAAAATGAAATGCTTCGCTCGCTCCACATCGGAAACGTAGCTGTCATCCGGCAGGCGGACATCGACTTTTCCGAGGGACTGTGTGTCCTGACGGGGGAGACGGGTGCCGGAAAGTCCCTGCTGATTGACAGCCTGAACGCATTGACCGGCGGGCGGGTCAGACGCGACCTGATTCGTGCGGGCGAGGAC
>CAVDLN010000007.1:0-30690 GCA_963609805.1 Erysipelotrichaceae bacterium
GGGAACGGCAGACCGCCCATGATTATATATTTATGGTAGGACGGGGGAAAGACGGCGGACGCCCGGTAAAAGGAATGGGCATGTTGTTCAAATTGCACATTGTAAATATGGCAAATACGACGAAACTTTGACGGCTTATTGAAAATGGCGAAAAAACCTGTTGACAAAAACGTGATTTTGGTATAAAATGAGTAGGCTAAAAGGCAGTAGTGCCTGGGGTGCGAACCCGAAAAATCTAAAAAGGAGACAAAAACCATGAAAAAGGCAATTCGTTTGCTGGCTCTCTTGCTGACGCTGGTCATGATTGCGGGAATGGTACCCGCGTTCGCAGTGTCGGCTGAGGACGAAGCCGCTACAAAGGGCATTGCATTGGAGAAGGATTCCTTCACGGTCGGTGAAGATATCATCGTCAATGCTGTCGGTGAAGGAAAGGACTGGGTAGGACTTTACCTTGCATCCGATGCCGAGGACGGAAGCATCGCTTCCATTTACTGGTATTATCCCGCAGAGAAGGCTTCCGTGAACATCAAGGATACGGACCTCAACCGCGAGGATCTGAAGGACATTCCCGCAGGTGACTACAAGCTGCTGATGTTCGCCAACGATGGTTATGAAATCATCGCGAAGAAGGAATTCAGCGTTGTATCCGCGACCGCGTTCGAGGACGTGAACGAGATCGTGCTCGCCGAGGGCCAGGGCAGCCCGTTCGGCGGACACCAGGCCGGCGAGTCTTTCGCAGTCCGTTACAACATCGGTGCCGACAGCCGTCTGGCAGGATTCAAGTCGCACTCCCTTGCGACCTACTCCGCGGCGTGCCACCAGATCAACTACTCCGTGTATCAGTGGGATACGGACTATGACACCACCGTTAAGGGCGCGGTTCTCTTCTCCTATGACGAGATGGATCACGCAGACTGCTCGTCTGTCAGTATCGCGATTCCGGATTCTCTCAACCTGACCGGCGACCTGCTGATTGTCACCACCTGCGTGGAGGCTGTCAGCGGCATCACCTACTGGCAGGCAAACGAGGAGAAGGCCGACGGCGCGACCTACTTTGACAACGGCGCTCAGTGTGAAGCGTTCACCTTCACCTTTGTTACCGCAAAGGCTCTGCCCGATACCACAACCGATCCTTACTTCGTGCTTGACTTCGGTACATACGAAGAGGACGCAGACGCTGTGTTCGGCTTCCAGAACGCAAACGGCGTTGAGTGGAACAACACGCTCAACAGCGGTTATGTGACCTTCAAGGCAACCAACGGCGACCCCTACACATGGATCACCGGTTCCAAGGTTAACGACCTGCTGAAGATCTCCACCAGAAAGCTGGCGTACATGGTCGTCAAGTACCGCACCGACTACTCCGGTCAGATGGAGTTCTTCGTGCAGCGCGCCGACGGCGTCAACCCCGGACAGGACGGCTCCTATGCCAACACCAACCTGACCGGCGACCGTATGTGGCACACCGCCATTGTCGATGCCTCCAACTCTTGGGGCAAGGCAGATACCAAGCTGACCATTTTCCGTATTGACCCGCTGGCAGGCAGCAGCCCTGCTGACCATCAGGTCGACGTTTCCTACATTGCTTTCTTCTCGAACCTTGAGGCTGCAGAGGCGTATGCCGCAGCCGAGACCAAGACCAAGGCAGTGTCCGGAGAGCTGAGCTACGACGACGAGGCTGTTCTGAGCATCGGCGGCGCGTTCTACACCTCCGACAAGATTCTGAAGCTCACCGACGCAGGCGACGGCAAGTACACCGACGCCGACGGCAATGAGTACACCGTCGAGGGCTTCCGCGTTCTGAACGCGAAGGGCATCGATACCGGCTACATCGTTCCCGCTCTGGACGACGGACGCATTCTGGGCGTCGGCAACCTGATTCCGCTGACCTACCAGGATCCTGCCGACGGCGCCGTTGAAGTAGACGGAAAGAAGTACATCTACGATCAGAAGATCGCGGTGTCCGCTGTTTACAACTCCATCGATCCCGAGGACAGGTCCGTCATATCCCCCTATGCGGACAAGAGCGGCACAAACCTGTCCCCCGATACGTTCTTTATCAACAACAAAGTTATGCAGGACGGCGCAGCGCATGATTACATCGCCAACAAGCTGGGCGGCGTGATCCGCGACACCAAGCGCGAGTACAGCACCGTTTCCTTCCGCGGATGGGCGTTCACCCCGAACGGCGATTCCGCTATCGTCGCATACGGATACTCCCTGAACGACGGCGAGATCATTTGGAACGAGGGCTGGATCAATGCGCCCGAGGCGGGTCTGGCAGCCGCTGCCGGCGGTCCCAACACCACCCGCTACAAGATCGATGTCGATATGGCATCCCTCGATGACGGCGTGTACAATCTGTACCTGTATGTCAAGGACGGCGTTGACACATACCGCATGTCCACATGGGGCAATATCAAGATCGTCAAGGGCGGCGAGTTTGTTCTGGATCACTACGCCGATGCCAACGGCAACAGCTACGCTCTGGATTCCGTAATCCTGACCGAGGGCGATCAGAAGTACGTCCTGACTAACGCCAAGGATGTTACCAACGGTCTGTCCACCGGCGAGCTGGATTACAACACCGTCATCAACTCCTACGAGCTGGATCTCGGTACCAATGTCGGCACTGTCAACAACAATACCGCTGACCAGTTCAACAACGAAGGCTCCGTCTGGCCCGCTGCCGGCTACACGGTTCCCGGAACACAGCTGTACCTGCTGTGGGGCGCAAACGGCTCCGTCGTATTCAACTCCCTGCCTTTCGCTGATTACAACACCGTTGAGATCGTGATCGGTTCCGACCCGGGTGCCGATGCTTTCCAGGTTGGCTTTGTCACCGACGCATCGCAGCCCTTCGGTACGAATCAGGATGCAAGCAACCCGAACATGACCGCTAATCTGGTCTCCGCACTCTGCCCCGCCGGCTCCGAGGGTGAGCCCAACCTGTCCGGACGCGGTGAAGGCGCAGGCTGGAACGGCGTCGAGAGACTGGTCCGTCTGGACATCTCCGACATCGACTATGCGGGTGCCGTGTCTCTGGCTTGCGGCTCCGTCGCTCCCCACACGCTGGTATTCGCAAAGGTTACCTTCATCAACTATGCAGAGAAGACCGTCATGGGCAAGTACGTGTACGACACCGAGCTTTCCTATGTCGGTGCTCCCGCAATCCCCGTCAACCCCGCTGAGGTTGTTCCCGTTTACATTCTGGACGGCGAAGGCCTGAATGTCGGTTCCGACTCTATGCGTACCGAGGATGCTACCTACGATTACGAGAAGGGATGCGTCCGCTACACCGCTACCGAGGGCGACCCGAACGCAGGTTCTCAGCAGATTCCTTCCGGAACGACGATTGCTCCGTTCATGGTACTCAAGTACCGCACCGAAGTGTCCTGCCACGGTGAGCTGTTTGTAGGCACCGGCGCAGGCGCAACAGGCGGATCCAATGTTCAGTTCCCGTCCGACTACATCGCCGACGGCGAGTGGCACTGCATGATCGTTGACCTCCGCGGATCCGGCGATTACGATGCTACCACCAACGTCATCAACCACTTCCGCAACGACTATGTCGGCGGCGCAGGCCAGTGGATTGAGGTTGAGTACTACGCATTCTTCGACAGCTACGACAAGGCCGAGTACTACGCTGAGCATGATATGCACGTGCTGCCCGTGGAGATCAAGACCCACACCGCCACCTTCGTAAAGGAAGACGGCAAGGCTATCAAGGTCCTGACCTTCAAGGAAGGCGACACCAAGCTGGTCGGCGTTCCGAATCCTCCCGCTAAGGACGGTTACACCGCCGCTTGGGAAGAGTACACGCTGGGCACCGAGGACATCACCATTAAGGTTGTCTACACGGCAAAGCAGACCGAGACCGAGACCGCAACCGACGCTCCCGAGACCGCAACCGACGCTCCCGAGACCGTGACCGACGCTCCCGAGACCGTGACCGACGCTCCCGAAACCGCAACCGATGCTCCCGAGACTGTTGCAACAACCGCCGAGGAGACCACGGGTGCCGAGAAGAGCGGCTGCAAGTCCGTTGTGGCTGCATCCGGTGTGATCGCTCTGCTGGCTGTCGCAGGTGCTGCCGTAGTCCTCAAGAAGAAGGAAAACGACTGATCAGATTCCGACTGACAATCCTCCGGGAAACCCCGGAGGATGAGTGAAAACCAATAAGAGGGGCTGCTGCGTCATGCAGCAGCCCCTTGCCCGTTAAAATCCCGCTGAAATCCTGCCGGAATCCCGTCCGAGAGGGATTTCCGAGCCGTAAGGCGGGTCGGATAAGGGAAGGATAGGAGAGGAGAGGCATACCATGATCGGTGCCATTCGAATCAACAGAGCCCGCGCCGCGGCGCCGTTCCGCCGGGTGGTTTGCCTGCTGGCCGTCTGCCTGCTGTGCGGCTGCTTTTTGACGGTGCCCGCATCCGCCGACGGCCGCCCCCACTATGTTTTCCGCTTTGAAAACCTGAACGGCGGAGATACGGGACAGCGGGAAACCCTGCTGATCCGGGACGGGTGGGTGCTGTCCGCCGGGGAGACGCTGGAGTTTTCCGGCTGGGTTGCCGTGAGCGGCGGGATTTCGGCGTATGAGTATGCCTTTGTCCCGGTCGGCGACACATCGTCCGCCGGTTCGGCGGAGTGGCGCACCCCGACCGAGGTGAACATTGCCTCCCGCGGCGACCTGACCAAAAACGGGGTTGCGCACAGTTCGGGACACAGGACGGCGGGTTTTTCCATGAAAATCACCGCGCCGGCCGACACGGACGGCTACTTTGATTTCTACCTGCGCGCCGTCACAAAGAGCGGCTACCGCTGCGACCTGCTCGCCGTCACGGATGTGACGGTCGGTCTGCCGGACAGCGACGACGGGGAGAAGTACACCGTGAATCTTGAACGCTGTGTGCGGGATGCGGACGGCCTGTCCGGTGTCCGCCTCCGTCAGGACGGAAGCGGGATTTCGTTGTCCGTCGGCGGTGTCCTGCCGCTCGGAGAATTCAACCTGAACGCGTTTGAGAGCGTGAGCATTACGTACAAGGTTGCGTCCTCCTTCACGGAACAGAAGGGAACCCGCTGTGCCGCAATCGGCATCAAGGCATCATCCGACGTGACGGCATCCGACGTGACGGCATCCGACGTGACGGCATCCGACGTGACGGCATCCGGCGTGACGGCAGCCGGCGTGACGGCAGCCGGCGTGACGGCAGCCGGCGGGATGCCGTCGCCGTACAACCGCGACGGAAAGTACGACATGAGCGACAGTCTTATTCTGGGCAGACTGCGGGCGGGGGAGGGAACCCGAACTATGGTGCTTGACCTGACCGGCACGGACGGGCGCAGGCAGCTGTTCCTTTCCGCCTTCCTGTTCGGCGGGAACACCGTCACGGTTACGGATATCTCGTTTACCTACAACGGGAAAAGCGCGACACGAACCGCCGCGCGCATCTTCTGCTCCGGGGATCTGTCCCCGTATCTGTCCGGTTCCAATGCCGTTGAGACATCCACCGTCAGCGACGCGGCACTGGGGGACGTGCTGCGCATCCGCGCCGCGACGGACACCAATGACCCGTATGTATATTTCAATGCCGAGTCGCTGCTGGCGGAGGAGAATATCCGCATCAATGCGGACGAGTACCGCTATCTTGTACTGCTGGTGCGCGCGCGGCAGGGAAACGGGAGCGGCAGCATGACCTTCTACCTCTGCGCGGGAGACATCGGCGGCCCGACGGAGGACTGTACGGCCACCATCCGGCTGGAAACGGACGGACAGTGGCACTACCGCCTGATTGACCTGTCGCAGAAGAATACGTGGAGCGGCACGGTTCACGGCTGGCGTTTTGACATGATCAACGGCAGCTGCGCCGAGGGCGACTATGTGGATTACGCATCCGTGCAGTTCTTCCGCACGGAAACGGCCGCCCGGGAGGTCATGTCCGGCAATCCGCTGAAGCCGGATACCGTCTACCGCAGCGGGGACGCCCTTGTCATGCGGGACGACCGGGAGGAAAAGGACAGCCTGCAGGCGGAGTATCAGCCCGATGCCGCCGATATCCGGATACCGGCGGAGACGGAAACAGCCGAAACGGAAACCGACGGCACGGATACGACCGCATCGGACGGAGACGGAGGGACGGACAGCAGTCCCGTCCCGGATACCGCCGCGGATACAGGTACGGGCGAGGCATCCGACACCGGTACGGCAGGCTCGTCCGACGGCTGCCGGTCTGCGGCCGGCGCCCTGCCCGCGATGCTGCTCCCGCTCATTGGAATGATTCCGGCAGTCTCTGCCGGGCGGGGAAAGAAACCCCGCGCAAAACAGTAAAAAATGTTTAAAACGAAAAGAAAGAAAGGGAACTGCCATGAAGCGCATTCTTTCACTTGCTCTTTCGGTTCTGCTCTGCTGCCTGGCCGTTACGGCGGCGGTTATGGCGCTGCCCGGCGCGGCTGCGGAGGAGGAAACCGAGAATACCGTCCCCGGTACGCTGACCGATGAGGTCGGCAGGGAAACACAGGAAATCACGCTTGCCGACGGCACCGCCACCGGCGTAAAGTGGACGCAGATCGTACTGGACGGCTACTACGGCTCGAAAATCGCCAATGTGGCGGAATTCAGCCTGTCCAACACGCATCTGTCGATGGAGGTTATCAACAGCGGCCAGTATCTGGTTTCGCTGGCGAAGACGGCGGCGGCAGCGGATACCTACACCCAGACCCATGAGGGGCAGACCGTGCTGGCAGCCATCAACGGCGACCTGTGGATGACAAAGGTGCACAGCAGCGAAACCATCACGACCAAGACGCTGATGACGACGCGCGGCGTTCTGATTCTGGACGGCGAAATCTGGGCATCCCAGCAGCTCGACGCCGAAAACCTGGACGCGACGAACGGGGAAAAGGGAACGCCCGCCGGCGACAAGGCCGCCTTCGGCGTGACCTCCGCCAATCAGCCGCTGGTCGGCTCTCCCGATATACAGATTTACATCAGAGTGAACGGGACGACGCTGGAGGCCGACGGACTCAACCGCCTGCCCGCCCGCAATTCCCTCATCGTGTACAATTCCCGCCTGAACAACACAAACTACGCGCTCAACGACGCCTATGAGGTTGCCATTGAGATGGAGGACGATGCCTTCCGCGCGAACGGCAGCATAACGGGAACCGTCAAGGCTATCTATCCCAAGAATTCCGAAACCCGCCCCGAGATAAGCGACAAGACCGTGGTTCTGACGGCGCGGGGCAGCAAGATTACCCAGCTGGAATCGAATTTCAAGGTCGGCGATACCGTGACATTCGAAACGCAGCTGGAGGACCGCTGGGGCAATACCGAGCTGTGGCAGGATGTTACGGAGGCGATCGGCGGACACATGCAGGTGCTGGTGGACGGCAAGCAGGGTGTGGCGAACGGAAGCAACTCCGAGTACCCCACCACGCTGATCGGATACCGCGACGACGGCTCCGTCATGCTTTGCAACGTAACCTCCACGCAGGAGAAAACCTATGCGGGACTGAAATTCTCCCATGCCTACAAGTTCTGCAAGGAGTTAGGCTACAACAGCGTGTTCTATCTGGACGGCGGCGGATCCTCCACCTTCGTAACGCTGGAGGAGGGAACCTATACCGTGCGCAACAACTGCTCCGACGGCGCGCCGCGCTCGGTCATCAATTCGATTGCCGTTGTATGGAATGACACGCCCGTCTGCGAAAAGCAGGGCAGCCTTTCCTATATCGAAATTCCCGTAGATCTGTCCGCCATTCCCGCAACCTATCTGGACGGCGCGCTGCTTGCCGATCTGGCAGGCTCTCCCAATGCCGTCAGGCTGTCCTATGACGAGAACGAGCGGGCGCTCGCCGTGACAACCTCGACCAAGACAGGAGACCCCTACGCGTCCGTCAGCTTTGCGGAACTGATGCCGGTTACGGCTGAGGAGGCACCGTACCTTGTGTTCAAGGTGAAGTCCACCTATGATAAGGCGGCCAGCTTCAAAATATACTATGCCGCGGGCAGTGTCAGCGGCGCGACAGAGCAGTGCACGCGCACCTTCCGGGTTGAACCGGGCGACGAGTGGCAGTATTTTGTGCTGGATATGTCAAAGGCATACCAGTGGACGGGAAATATCAACAACATCCGGCTGGATGTCATTGACGGCCCGACGGTTGCCGAGGGCGTGACGGTGTATATCGGCGCCATTGTGCTCTGCCCCGGAAAAGGAGAGGCAGATGCGGTAGAGGCGGGCTGGCTGCCGGAGGGATGCGTGGAGGATTACCTGGCATACAAGGAATCCCTGCGCCCGAAGGAAACCGAAACCGAGACCGAAACCGAGACCGACCCCGCAACGACCGTCACGGAGACGGAAACCGTGACCGAGACGGAAGCACCCGAGACAACGGCGGCACCCGTCACCGAGCCCGAACCGACCGATACCGAGACCGAGAGCGTGACGGAGGCGCCCGCGCAGGAAACGACCGCACAGACAGAGTCCGGGAGCGGATGCGCATCGGCGCTTGGCTGCGGCGTGGCAGGCGTGGTCGTGCTTTCCCTGCTGGGCGGAGCGGCAGTCTGCACCGCACGGCGCCGGGAGGAGTAACGTCCGCAATCCATAGTCCATAATACAGGAACCCCCCTCCGGACAGCCGTCCGAAGGGGGGCTTTTTGAAGAGAATAATTACTGCTTGAACATCATTTCGCCGTAGGTGGGAAGAGGCCGGACATCGGCATCAACCGGCTTTTCCATGGAAAAGGAGGAAACTTACTGCTTGAACATCATTTCGCCGTAGGTGGGAAGAGGCCGGACATCGGCATCAACCGGCTTTTCCATGGAAAAGGAGGAAACTTACTGCTTGAACATCATTTCGCCGTAGGTGGGAAGAGGCCGGACATCGGCATCAACCGGCTTTTCCATGGAAAAGGAGGAAACTTACTGCTTGAACATCATTTCGCCGTAGGTGGGAAGAGGCCATACATCGGCATCAACTAACTTTTCCATCTCGTCCACGGGTTCCCGCAGAGCCTGCATGGCGGGAATAACCTTGTCGCGGAAGGCAAGTGCCACGGCAACCTCGTCCCCTGCGGCGCGGGCGGCGGAGTCTGCCTCCTCCAGCCCGACGGCCGCGCGGAGGGCGCGGGCATTGAGGGAGGACAGCTGCGACAGCAGACTGCGCTCCACCTCACAGCAGTCGGGTGCGGAATCCCCGAGAAGGGAGGACTTGGCAAGCGCCGTTTCGGTGAGACGTTTTGTATAGGTTTCAACGGCGGGAATAATCTGCCGCTTTGCCATCAGCACCATGGTCTGCGCCTCGATGTTCAGCACCTTGGCGTAGTTTTCGTACAGAATTTCCTGCCGTGCCGCAAGCTCTACGGGGGACAGCACGCCGAAATCTGTGAACAGGCGCACATTCTTGTCGTCGGTCAGGTGTGAGAAAGCCTCAACGGCCGTGCGGTAGTTGGGAAGGCCGCGGCGCTCCGCCTCGGCGGGCCAGTCGCTGCCGTATCCGTTTCCGTCAAATATGACGCGGCGGTGCGCGGTCAGCGTCTCCCGAATGATGCGGTTGAGGGCATCGGAGAAAATCAATCCCGCCTCATCGCCGGACAGACGGCCTGCCGAGACTGCCATCAGCCCCTGCGCGCGGGCGCTCTCCAGCTCATCCGCCATGGAGCGCAGCGCGCCTGCCACGGCGGTGTTCAGCACGATATTCGGCATGGCGATGTTCTGCGAGGAGCCGAGGGAGCGGAACTCAAACTTGTTGCCGGTGAAGGCGAAGGGGGAGGTGCGGTTGCGGTCGGTCGTGTCGCGGCGGAAGGTCGGCACGGAGGGAACGCCCAGATTCATGGTGGAGGCGCCCGGACGGTTGTAGTCGGTTCCGTCCACGATCGCGTTTACAATGCCCTCCAGCTCCTCACCGAGAAAGACGGAGATAATGGCGGGCGGCGCCTCGTTGGCACCCAACCGGTGGTCATTGCCCGCATAGGCAACCGAAATGCGCAGAAGGTCGGCGTATTCGTCAACCGCCTTGATAATGGCGGCAAGGAACAGCAGGAAACGGGTGTTTTCCCACGGGGTTTTGCCGGGATCCAGCAGATTGGTGCCGCCGTCCGTGGTCAGCGACCAGTTGTTGTGTTTGCCGGAGCCGTTGACACCCGCATAGGGCTTTTCGTGCAGCAGGCAGACCATGCCGTGCCGGTCGGCGATCAGCTTCATGTACTCCATGATGAGCAGGTTCTGGTCAACCGCCATGTTGGTCGTGGCGAAAATGGGGGCGAGCTCATGCTGGGAGGGAGCGACCTCATTGTGTTCGGTTTTGGCGTTGATGCCGAGCCGCCAGAGCGCGTCGTCCAGCTCGGCCATAAAGGCAGCCACCTTCGGCTTGAGCGGGCCGAAATAGTGATCGTCCATCTCCTGCCCCTTGGGAGCGGGCGCGCCGAACAGGGTTCTGCCGCAGTAGACAAGATCCTTGCGCCGGTCAAAATACTCCTTGTTGATGAGGAAATACTCCTGCTCCGCGCCGACGGTGGGCGTCACGCGCGCCGTTTCCGTATCCCCGAACAGACGCAGGATACGCAGGGCCTGCTCGGACAGCGCGTCCATGGAACGCAGGAGGGGCGTTTTGGTATCCAGAGCCTCTCCGGTGTAGGAACAGAAGGCCGTGGGGATATAAAGCGTGTTTCCCTTGACAAAGGCATAGGACGCGGGATCCCATGCCGTGTAGCCCCGTGCCTCAAAGGTGGCGCGCAGCCCGCCGGAGGGGAAGGACGAGGCGTCCGGCTCACCCTTGATCAGCTCCTTGCCGGAAAACTCCATAACGACCTTGTCGCCGCGGAGCGGTGCGATGAAGGCATCATGCTTTTCGGCGGTGACGCCGGTCAGCGGCTGAAACCAGTGCGTGTAGTGCGTGGCACCCTTTTCGATGGCCCAGTCCTTCATGGCGTTGGCAACGACGTCCGCAATGGAGGCGTCGATTGTTTTGCCGGTGGCGATGGTGCGGGTCAGGGACTTGTAGACTTCCTTGGGAAGGCGGCGGCGCATGGCCTCATCATTGAACACCATGCTGCCGTACAGCTCATACACGTTTGTTTCCGACATACAGACTCTCCTCTATATAATTAACTTTTCGGGAAAAAAGTTCCGGTGGAAAACCTCCCGTCCCCGCGGGAGCGGTTCCGGCGTTACAGCAGTGCCATGATCCCCGCCGCGGCCAGTGCGGCGGCGCAGGCACCCAGGGCGACCACAAGAAGCGAACGGCGGAAGAAGGCGAGAATCAGCGCCGCGGCGGTGCCGGCAAGGGCGGTGGGGACAGAACCGGTGGAGTACAGGATAGCGGGAAAGGCCATGGCACTCAGGACGCCGTACGGAATATAGGCAAGCAGACTCCGCAGGAAGGCGGAGCGGACGGGACGCCGCAGCAGCGTGAAGGGAAGAATCCGCATCAGGTAGGTAACGCCCGCCATGACCGCCATGAGAAGCGCCAGACGCGCAACAGACATGCCGCTCATGCCGACACCTCCTCTCCCCCTTCGTCCTCCCGCTCGGGTTCGGGCGGGACGGGAAACAGCAGGGCAGCCGCGACAGCGCCGGCAACGCCGCTGATAATAACCGCGAATCCGCTGCCGATCCCGCTCAGAAACGGCAGATAGCGGAACAGGCAGGCGCAGGACGCCCCGACCAGCACCGCCGCCAGAACGCCGCGCTCCCGACGGGCGGGCGGAATGATAATGGCGAAAAACATGCCGTACAGCATAATGCCCATTGGCTGGCTGATCACGGTGGGCAGGAACGCGCCCGCCAGTGCGCCGATCAGCGTGCCGGCTGCCCAGAAGAAGTAAGGCAGGACGGCAATGCCGGAAAAGTACCGCGTGCCGACGGGATCGTGCTTGGTGGAGGCGACGGCGAAAATTTCATCCGTGATGGAAAAGCCCAGCACAAGACGGGCAGGTACGGTAAAGCTACCGTCTACGCGCTGGGACAGCGAAATTGCCATGAGCGAGTAGCGCAGGTTGATGATAAACTGTGTCAGAGCCATTTCTATCAGCGTGCCGTGCGAGACGATGACGGAGAGACCCGCCGTCTGTCCGGCGGAGGTTTCGTTGAGCAGCGACAGGAGCAGGGCGGTCAGCGGATACAGTCCCGCCTGTACGGCGGACAGACCGAAGCCGAAGGAAACGGTCAGGTAGCCGAGCGCAATGGGGAGCCCGTCGCGCAGGCCGTCACGGAAGGAGTAGATTTGCCGAACAGACGATTTAACCATAAAAAACTCCGACAGATTAGCAGTATTGCCATGCGGCACGATAAGGTGACGCGGAAGCGCCGGCTCGCCGCGCAGGGAGCGATTCATCCACTATTATATATCTTTTTCTGCCCCTTTGCAATACGCTACATCCACAACTTTTGGCGAATTTCTGCCGAATCACTTTACAAATGCGTGAAAATCGGATAAAATAAGGTGAATATTGCCGGCGCGCGCCGCGCAGGCACGGCATGCCGCGTGAGAAAAAAGAGACGGGAAGGATCTATGGAGTATACCGATAGCGGGAAAATCATTAAAATGACAGGCGGGCTGTACACGGTGCAGCTGCACGCCGCGGGCAGCTCCCCGGGGCCGCTGGCGGGACAGATTGTCGAGTGCCGCGCGCGCGGGGGATTCCGCCATGCGGGGCTGCGGCCGCTGGTCGGCGACGAGGCGGAGGTCAGCTACGGGGAAAGCTCCCTTGAGAGAACGGCGGACGGCGTCCGTCCCAGTGCCGACCGCACGGGACTGGTGCTTTCGGACATCCTGCCGCGGCGGAACAGCCTCATCCGTCCGCCGCTTGCCAATCTGGATCTTATGCTGGTTGTGACGGCGGCAGCCGAACCCGCCCCCGATCTGCCGACGCTGGACAAGCTGCTCTGCATTCTGGAGCACAATCGGATAGCGCCGGTTTTCGTGGTGGGAAAGTGTGATCTTGACCGGGCGCGGGCGGCGGAGCTGACCGATATCTACCGCCGTGCCGGATACCCCGTGTTTGCGCTGTCCTGCGTCACGGGCGAGGGACTGGACGGGCTGTCCGCCTATATCCGTGCCGTGTTTCCGGGCAGGACGGCCGCCGTTTCCGGGGCGTCCGGCGTCGGGAAATCGACCCTGCTGAACACGCTTTTCCCGAACCTGTCGCTGACCACGGGCGGAATCAGCCGGCGCATAGCCCGCGGGAAAAACACCACGCGCCACACCGAGCTGTTCCCGCTGCCGGAGATCGGAGCGGATACCTGCATAGCCGATACGGCGGGTTTTTCGCTGCTGGATTTCGAGCATTTCGATTTTTTCGGTCTGGAGGATCTGCCGGACTGCTTTCCGGAATTCGCGCCCTTTATCGGGCAGTGCCGCTATACCGACTGCACGCACCTGAAGGAGGAGGGATGCGCGGTTCTGGACGCCGTGCGTGCCGGCGTTGTCGCGCCGTCCAGACACCGTTCCTACTGCGATCTGTACGCGGTATTGAAGGAAAAGCCCTCATGGGGCAAGAAATAGAAAAGTCGGGGAAGCAGTCCTTCCCCGACTATTTCATATTACCCTTCTGTTTTGGTGAGGAATTCGTCCAGCACCCACTGCTGGATGGTGCGGAGCTTTTCGGCATCTCCGCCGCCGACATGCTTTCCGTCGATTTCAACGCAGCGCAGGCCGAATGCGCTGGAGGAGGAAATAATAACCTCCCGTGCCTGCATCATTTCCGCGAGCGTGAAGGGCGTCTCGGATACCTCAACGCCGAGGGCACGGCAGGCGCGGATCAGATGGGCGCGCGCGATGCCGGGCAGAATCAGCTCATCGGTGGGGGCGGTCTGGAACACGCCGTCCCTGTTGATGATGTGGACGTTGGCGTGCGCGCACTCGGTCACGCGGTCGGGCTTTCTGTACAGGATGGTTTCATAGACGCCAGCGCGCTTTGCCATCTGGGAGTACATGACGGCGGGAATCAGGTTCAGCGTCTTGATATTGTTGTGGAAAAAGCGTGTATCCTCGGCGGTAATGGCGGTCACCTCATGGAACACGTCCTTGACATTCTGCGGACGCAGCATGATCCAGATATTGGCCTTCATATCCTCCGGATAGACATGGTCGCGGGGCTGCGTGCCGCGCGTGGCCTGCAGGTAGATAAACTGCTCCCCGCTGTCCACCCGCCGGATCATATCCGTCAGGATGTCGGCAAGCTCCTGCTTCTCATAGGGGAGATGGATGTCCAGCATGGTCGCGCTCCGGTAGAAGCGGTCGAGATGCTCATCCAGCGCAAAGGGGATGTGGTTTCGGGTGTACGACACCTCATACACACCGTCCCCGAAAAAGTGAACGCGGTCGTTGAAGGGGACCGTCATTTCGTCGACGGGGCCGAATTTACCGTTGTAATAGCCGAGATCTTTCATTTTCTGTTTCTACGCACTCTCTTTCTCCGTCAAGGACGGAAAACTGATGTTCGATATTATACGCCGCCGCGGGCGGAAAGTCAATAATTTCAGAGCTTTTTTTGAGTCGGTTTTTCGCTTTCCGGAGGAACGCGCCGCGTCTGCTTTCCGACCAGCTCCGCCAGCGCGGCGGGCGTGTTCAGGGAGGGATCGCGCAGGACGGCATCCAGAAGCAGATTCAGCGTCCGCCCGACGGCACAACCCGCGGGGACGCCCAGCGGCGGCAGATCGGAGCCGTGCAGGGCAAGCTCCCGCAGGGTGACGGGCTCCCCTGCCGCCTCGGAGCGGCGGACGGCCTCCGGCAGCCCCGGCGGGACGGCGGCATACCCGGCGCGGACGGTCAGCGCGGGGAGAGCCTCCCCGCCGAGACGGGAGCGCAGGCGACGCGCCGCCTCCGGCAGCGGCATTCCCGCGCAGGAAAAGTCCCGCTGCAGCGACAGCCGTGCCCGCACGCGCTGCTCCTCCGCGGAGGACAGCCGCAAACGGCGCAGATCCGCCTGCAGATCCGCCTCCGGCAGTCCCCACAGAAGGCAGGCAAGGCGGGATTCGTACCCCTCCGCCCGCGCAAAACCGCCCCTCCCGGCCAATCCCTCCGCGGCGGCGGAAGGGCAGGGCAGGACATAGGGCGCAAGGCCCAGTCCGTACAGCAGCGCAACGCCCCGATCCGGGTCGGGCGAGGTCAGAATGCCCCGCAGCTCCTCCCGCACGCGCTCCCCGGAAATATGCGAAAGTCCGGGCGCACAGCGGGTCAGCGCCGCACGGGTGGACGGTTCCGGATCGAATCCCAGCTTGACCGAGAAACGTACGCCGCGCAGGACGCGCAGGGCGTCCTCCCGCAGGCGCAGCTCCGGGTCTCCCACGCAGCGGATGATGCGTCCGTCGAGATCGTCCAGCCCGCCGAACAGATCGAGTATGCGGAAGTGTCCCGTTCCGTCGCGCTCCGCCGCCATGGCGTTGACCGTGAAATCCCGCCGGGACAGGTCGTCCCGGATGCTGTCGGAAAAGGCCACGCTGTCCGGGTGACGCCCGTCGGAGTACCCGCCCTCGGTGCGGCAGGTGGTGCATTCCACCGGCATGCGAACGCCGTCCGCGCCGGGGATAAGCACGGTCACGGTGCCGTGCGCAAGGCCGGTCGGGACGGTGCGCAAACCGGCGTCGGCGCACAGTTCCACGGTGCGCTCCGGCAGGCAGGTTACGGCAATGTCCCAGTCGTGCGGGACGCGGTCCATCAGCGCGTCCCGGACGCAGCCGCCGACGGGGTAGGCCCCGATGCCCGCCTCCGCGAAAAGATCCAGCAGACCGCGGACGGCGGGCGGACACAGAGCGTCCAGCTTTTCGGATGCGATGGCCGTGCGCATGGCGTTCCCTCCTTTACGGGAAATTGACTTCACTTGACTGCACCCATTGTAGCACGGATGCAGCGGACTGTCAAGGCGTCACGCCCCCGCCGCACGCGGAAATCCGCCGCGATGTGTCCAAAAAAGGCCGCCTGCGGAATCCGTACGCAATAAAAATGAACAAACTTTGAAAACTTTCCGATTTTCTATTGACAAAACGGAATATGTGATGTACAATCAGCGCATATTTCGGGGAATTGACGAGTCGCTCGCCGTTTCCCTGTCGGGAAAGGGGATACCGCGATGTTTGCTGCAGGAACGATGATGTGCATGTGCCGCATGGGAATGATGTGCTCCTGCCGTAAATCAAATGTCGGTGCCTCTGCATGTCGCTGAAGGAATCCGCCTGCGGGTCCTTCCGATAATCCTGCTGTATCTGCCCCGCCCCGTGCGGAGCGGGCGCATTGCGGGGGGAAGCCGATGCTTTCCC
Source organism: Erysipelotrichaceae bacterium (assembly GCA_963609805.1). Lineage (GTDB taxonomy): Bacteria > Bacillota > Clostridia > Oscillospirales > CAG-272 > CAMEON01. Next base: position 16,254 of record CAVDLN010000007.1, read on the forward strand.
CCCTTTTTGTTTGCATAAATACCCACGCAGAAAGGAATTTTGCATGATTGAACTGCGGAATCTGAACAAGACATTCCACACACGGGACGGGGACCTGACCGCGCTGGACGGCATCAGCCTCACGGTGCGGGACGGGGAGATATTCGGCATTATCGGCCTGTCCGGCGCGGGAAAATCCACCCTTGTGCGCTGTATGAACCTGCTGGAGCGCCCGACGCACGGAGAGGTGCTGGTGGACGGGCAGGATCTGATGAAGCTGACACCCGCCGGTCTGCGGGCGGTGCGGCGCAACATCGGCATGATTTTCCAGAGCTACAACCTGCTGGAGCAGCGCACGGTTCTGCGCAATGTGCTGTACCCCCTGGAGCTGCTGCACGAAAAGCGGGACCGGGCGCGGGAGCGTGCCATGCAGCTGCTGGAGATGGTCGGTCTTGCCGACAGGGCCTCCGCCTATCCGGCGCAGCTCTCGGGCGGTCAGAAGCAGCGGGTGGCGATAGCCCGCGCGCTGGCGACCAATCCGCACTACCTGCTGTGCGATGAGGCAACCTCGGCGCTCGACCCCGCCACAACCGACTCCATACTGGAGCTGCTCCGCACCATAAACAGCAGGCTGGGCGTGACGGTGGTGGTGATCACGCATGAAATGTCGGTGGTGGACCGCATCTGCCATCGGGTTGCCGTGATAGACAAAAGCCGCATTGTGGAAATGGGCGCGGTGGACGAAATCTTTGCGAATCCGCAGTCCGCGATCGCACGGGAACTGATTCTGCCGCATGTGAAGGTGGCGTCGGTTGTGCAGGGCGGCGCGCATGTGCGGCTTGCATTCAACGGGGAATCCACCTGCAAGCCGGTTGTGTCGGCACTGATTCTGGAGACGGGCGTACCTGTCAGCATACTGTTCGCGGATACGCATGATATCGGCGGGAAGACCTACGGACAGATGCTGCTGGAGCTGCCCGCCGAGGAGCGGCTGGCGCAGCGGGTGAGAGCATGGCTGGATGCCAACTTCCCGTCCTACAGTCTGGAGGTGTAAATCATGTCGGATATTTTGAAGCAGCTATGGGAGTCCGGAACGCTGATCGCGGGAATCTGGGAGACCGTGTACATGACCTTCCTGTCCACGCTGATCGCCTATGTCATCGGGCTGCCGCTGGGCGTGGTTCTTGCGGTGACGGGGGAAGGCGGCATACGGCCGATGCGCTGGCTGAACCGCGTGTTGGGCGTCATCGTGAATATTTTCCGTTCGATTCCCTTTATCGTGCTGATGGTCGCCATGCTGCCGGTGGCAAAAGCCGTTGTCGGGACGAGCATCGGCAACGCCGCCATGGTGGTCATGCTGGTCATCGCCGCCGCGCCCTATGTGGCGCGCATGGTGGAGTCCTCCCTCAAGGAGGTCAACCCGGGCGTCATTGAGGCGGCGCAGTCCATGGGGACAAACGATTTTGACATCATACGGAAGGTTATGATACCGGAGGCGAAGCCCGCATTGATTGTGGGCGCCGTCATATCGACCGTGACCGTTCTCGGGTACTCCGCTATGGCGGCCACCATCGGAGGCGGCGGACTTGGCGGCATTGCCATCATCTGGGGTCATCAGCGGTCGCATCAGGAAGTCATATGGGTCTGCGTTGTGCTGATCGTGCTGATCGTGCAGGTCATCCAGGAGCTCGGAATGCTGCTGGCACGCAAGACCGACCGCCGTGTGCGGAAGTAAATTCTGTATTTCAAAAAAAGGAGATATACTACCATGAAAAAGATTCTTTGCCTCACACTCGCACTGATTATCACGCTGTCGCTTGTTTCTCTGGTCGGCTGCAAGCAGACCGAAAGCGACGAGAAAACCATTGTCGTCGGAGCAAGCCCGACACCCCACGCCGAGATTCTGAACCAGGTCAAGGATACCCTGGCGGCAGAGGGCTACACGCTGGTCATCCGTGAGTTCGACGACTATGTGCTGCCCAACAAGGCGCTGGCGGACAAGGAGCTGGATGCCAACTATTTCCAGCACACGCCTTTTCTGAACAGCTACAACGAAGCCAACGGAACCGATCTTGTGGCGGCCGCACTGATTCACTATGAGCCGTTCGGTCTGTTCGGCAACGGCGTTGCGAGCGTGGCGGACATCGCCTCCGACGCGACGATTCTGATTCCCGCCGACGACTCCAACGAGACCCGCGCACTGCTGCTGCTGGCGCAGGAGGGTCTGATTACGATCAAGGACGGCAAGAATGTCAGCACGGGCGTGACGACGCTGGATATCGAGGACGCCAAGGGACATACCGTCACGGCGATTGCCGCGGATACGGTTGCGGCACAGCTCAAGAACAGCGACGCGGGCACGGTTGCCGTCATCAACGGAAACTACGCGCTGGGTGCAGGGCTGAAGATTGCGGATGCACTGGCCGTGGAGAGCGTTGAGGGCGAGGCCGCACAGACCTACGCGAACATTATTGCAGTCCGCAAGGGCGACGAGAACAGCGAGAAGATTCAGGCTCTTATCAAGGCTCTGAAGACCGCCGCTGTCAAGGAGTACATCGAAAAGCAGTACAACGGCGCCGTGCAGCCGATGTTCACGGTTGAGTGATATCGGGTGACCGACCAAGAGAGAGGGGGGAGCAATCCCCCCTCTTATTTGTTTCCGGGAGACATACCGGCAGGAGGAAGGGGGGGTCTTCCCTCCACGCAGGCATGCCTTTCCCTGCCCGGGGAAAGGGTCGTCTCAAACGCCGCCGTCGTACAGCGACGGATAGTTTCATCTTCCCCGGATACCCCGCTTTCCTTGGCTGACGCTTCCGGCGCGGATGTAGGGATGCAAGGGGCGGCAGCCCCTTGCATAAGAAAACCACGATTCCCCCTTCCCCGTTGGGGAAGGGGGTCAGGGGGATGGGGGGAAAAATTTATACTGACGCAAAAGCAAAACGCCCCGCCGCAGAGCGGCAGGGCGTTTCCGTAAAAGACGAAATTACTTTACGTCGGCGAAGTACTTGATGGTGCGCGCACCGGCAAAATTATTTTACGTTGGCGAAGTACTTGATGGTGCGTACCATCTGGCTGGTGTAGGAGTTCTCGTTGTCGTACCAGGACACAACCTGAACCTGATACAGATCATCGGCGATCTTGGAGACCATGGTCTGCGTAGCATCGAACAGGGAGCCGAAACGCATACCGATGACATCGGAGGAAACGATCTGATCCTCGTTGTAGCCGAAGGACTCGGAGGAGGCAGCCTTCATAGCGGCGTTGATGCCTTCCTTGGTCACATCAGCACCCTTGACAACAGCGGTCAGGATGGTGGTGGAACCGGTCGGAACGGGCACGCGCTGTGCGGAACCGATCAGCTTGCCGTTCAGCTCGGGGATAACCAGACCGATAGCCTTGGCAGCACCGGTGGAGTTGGGAACGATGTTTGCGGCACCGGCACGTGCGCGGCGCAGATCGCCCTTTCTGTGAGGGCCGTCCAGGATCATCTGGTCGCCGGTGTAGGCGTGGATGGTGGACATGATGCCGCTCTGGATAGGAGCGTAATCGTTCAGAGCCTTAGCCATGGGAGCCAGGCAGTTGGTGGTGCAGGAAGCGGCGGAAATGATGGTGTCCTCGGCGGTCAGCGTGTTCTCGTTGACGGAGTACACGATGGTCTTCAGATCATTTCCGGCAGGAGCGGAAATGACGACCTTCTTGGCGCCGGCGTCGATGTGAGCCTGGGACTTAGCCTTGGAGCAGTAGAAACCGGTGCACTCCAGAACAACGTCCACATCCAGTGCTCCCCACGGCAGATCCTGTGCCTTGGGCATAGCGTAAATGGTGATTTCCTTTCCGTCAACGGTGATGGAACCGGGGGTGACGACGGTCTTGCCGTCCTCAGCCAGAACGGGCTCCTTGGAGGAGACGGTGTGCAGGTTCTCACCGACTTTGCCGCAGTAGCCACCCTGAGCGGTGTCGTACTTCAGCAGGTTAGCCAGCATCTTGGGGCTGGTCAGGTCATTGATTGCCACGATTTCGTAGCCCTCGGCGCCGAACATCTGACGGAAAGCCAGACGGCCGATGCGACCGAAGCCATTGATAGCAACTCTTACGGGCATGGGAAATACCTCCATATAAATTATAATAGATTTTTCGTATGGCAGTGTGGGAAATCCGAACCCACTCCGATTCATTATTTTACCGCATTTTCGGGAATTATACAAGCGATTTTCCGCATTTTCCGAAAAATCGGCATTTTGCACCCGCACGGGACGAAAACAGGGACGCTTTCGTGCATTGTGACATGAGATGTCTTCGCCCCGGCTCCGCAGGGCATTGTCCGGCAAAGCCATGCAAAGCCATGCAAAGCCATGCAAAGCCATGCAAAGCCATGCAAAGCCGGGAAAAGCCGATAAGTTCCCGCATGGAGAGGGCAAATTCGACAGTTTTTTCCATACATTCCCCCAACGTTCACACAATGGTTACATTATTGTGATATACTGCACAACGGAATCCTGTATCGGGCGGGCGGAACATCAGCGGTTCTGCGGCACTTCCCGTTCCGCAAGAGAGAAAAAAGAGTACCCTCCGCGGACAGGAAACAGAAACAGAGACAGAGAGAGTGAGAGAGCGGGAGAGACTCCTCCCGCAGGAAAGGAAATCCCCTTATGATAAAAATCGAGCATCTGGTGAAGAACTACGGGACGCTGTGTGCGGTGGATGACGTATCGCTGGAAATCGGAGCGGGCGAGATTGTCGGACTGCTGGGGCCGAACGGCGCCGGGAAATCCACGACCATGAACATTCTGACGGGCTGCCTGTCCAGCACCTCCGGGCGGGTGTCCGTGCAGGGCATTGACGTGCTGGCGGATCCGCTGGGAGCCAAGCGGCTGATCGGGTACCTGCCGGAGCAGCCGCCGCTGTACATGGACATGACCGTTGACGAATACCTCGGTTTCAACTATGATCTCAAGGGCTGCCGCCTCCCCCGCGAGGCGCATCTGTCCGAGATCTGCGAGGTTGTCCGTATCGGCGACGTGCGCCGCCGCGTCATCCGCAACCTGTCCAAAGGATACCGGCAGCGCGTGGGCATCGCGGGCACGCTGGTAGGCAATCCGCCCGTCGTCATTTTCGACGAGCCGACCGTGGGACTTGACCCCAAGCAGATTATCGAGATCCGCAACCTGATCCGCGGGCTGGGGCAGGATCATACCGTCATCCTGTCCACGCATATCCTGCAGGAGGTGCAGGCGGTGTGCGACCGGATTGTCATTATCAACAAGGGGCGCATCGTGGCGGACGAAAAGACGGGAAGCCTCGGCAGGATCATCAAGGAGAACCGCCGCTTTACGGTCAAAATCTGCGGGCAGACCGACAAGGTGCTGCCGGTGCTGCGCAATATTCCGGGCATCGTGTACGCCGAGGCACTGGCGGAACGGGACGGCGATGCGGTGTCCTACATGATTGAGTGCGCGCCCGGCGCGGATGTGCGCAAGAAGCTGTTCTTTACCATGGCGGAGCGCGGCTGGCCGCTGGTCGGCCTTGAGGCCATGGGCCTGTCCCTGGAGGATATTTTCATCAACGTGGTGGACAAGTCGGAGGAGGAGCGGCAGCCTGACCGCTATACCCGCCGCACGCCGCGGAAGAATAAACGCACGGCGCTGGAGTCTGTGGTTGCCGGCGAGCTGGTCGAGGAAGCGGACAGACGCCGCGAGCAGGAACAGGAACAGGAACAGACACGGAAAGACGGAGACGGACAGGAAAGCTGACACCGCGCCGTATGTAACGTAAATCGAAAAAAGCAAGAAAGGCAGAGCTCGAGCATATGTTTGCCATCTATAAGAAGGAGCTGCGCTCCTATTTCATCAACCCGGTCGGGTATGTTTACGTCGGCGTTTTCCTGACGGTCGCGGCACTTCTCTGCTGCTACACCACCATAATCAGCGGCACCTACGACGTCGGAAACTATTTTGTGTACATGATTTTCGCGCTGATTGTCCTGATTCCCCTGCTGACCATGCGCCTGTTCTCGGAGGAGAGAAAGCTGCGCACCGAGCAGCTGCTGCTGACTGCGCCCGTGACGCTGACCGGCATGGTGCTGGGCAAGTTTTTCGCGGCGCTGTCCCTCTACGCGGCGACGCTGCTGGTGTCCTGCGTCAATTTCATCCCGCTCTACGCCATCGCGGTTGAGGAGCAGAACGGGGAGACCAGCAACATAACAAGGATAGGGCCTGTGACCGGCGAGGTTGTCGGCTGCCTTATCAGCCTGCTGCTGATCGGCGCGGCGTTTATCGCCATCGGCACCTTCGTGTCCGCCCTGACGGAGAATCAGCTGGCGGCCGCCGTTGTCACCATTGCCGTAATCGGAGCCATGGTCGGCGTCGGTGTGCTGAACAACTTCATCAATGTGTACTGGATCCGCACCGCCCTGTCGTGGGTGTCGGTGCTCAGCCGCTTCGGCAACTTCACAAACGGACTGTTCGACTTTGCCGCTATCCTCTACTATGTGTCGCTGTCCTTCATATTCCTGTTCCTGACGGTGCGGGTGTACGATAAGCGGCGCTGGAGCTGAGGAACGGAGGAAGACAGGACATGGCAAGAAAGTATTCCGGGAGGGCGCGCCGGTTCGGAACGGTAACGGTGCTCCTGACCGTACTGACCGTCGCCATCGCGATTCTGGCAAACGGAATCGTTACCAAACTGGCGCTGCGCTACGGCTGGTATATCCGCATGACTCCGACGACGTCCTTCCCCGTGACGGAGGCGTGCTATGACTATCTGGACAGGTACGTCATGGACAGCGTGAGCACGGAGGAGCCGATCCGCGTTATTTTCTGCGACGAGGAGGAGAATATCCGCTCCTCCTCCACGCAGGCGTATGTGCTGACGACGGCGGAGGAACTGGCCGAACGCTACCCGGGAAAGGTCAGCATCGAGTATCTCAATGTCTGGGAGCATCCCTCCGCCGCGCGGGCGTACGGTGTGAAGGCATCAACGTCGGTCGTGGTGGCGCAGGGGGAGAGATTCCGCACCTGCACGCTGCAGGATTTCTTCGTGTTTTCCGTTGACGACTCCGAAACCCCCGTCGCGTACAACGGGGAGAAGCGGATGGCAGTCGCCATGAAGGCGGTTCTGTCCGACGACGCGCCGGTCTGCTACTTCACCCTGAACCACGGGGAGTCCGTGAGCGATTACTCGCTTATGTACGCCGCAACCGATGCGGGCTATACGGTCAGCTATCTGGACTCGCTGTCCTTCGATATCCCGGAGGACTGCGCGCTGCTGATTTCCTACAATCCCGTGCAGGATTTCGCCGATGTGGACAGCGTGACGGGCTTCTCGGAAATCGACAAGCTGAATACCTACCTTGCAAGCGGCGGCAAAATGATGGTGTTTGTTTCGGCGGACACCTTCGCGGCGGGAAGCTTTTCCAATCTGGAGAGCTTTCTCTCGGACTGGGGCGTGACCTTTGATCACTCCAAGGGTGCCTCCGGCGTGGAGGAGTGCTACAGTATCCGCGATACCGCCCATTCGCTCAGCACCGACGGCTACACCATTCTCGGCAAGGTCGCCGATACGGGGCGGGCAGGCGAAATGATGCAGCAGGTCACGGGAACCGTGCGGCTTGCCAACGCGACGGGTATTTCCCCCGCCGAGGGCTGGAGCGTTTCCGGAAACGAATGGTCGAACGGCAGCCGCACCGCCTATGCGCTGCTGCGGTCCTATCCCGGCGCCGAGGCGTGGGCAGGCGGCAGAGCCGTCGCGCGCACGGAGGAGGGATTCAACCTCATAACGCTGACGCAGGCGGGGGAGAACGGTTCCGCCGGATCCCTGCTGGTCTGCTCCTCGGTGGATTACGCCAAGGAGGCCTCCATGCAGTCCGGCGTGTACGACAACGAAACGCTGCTGCTGGCGTCCGTCGAGGCGATGGGCAAGACGGACACGCCCATGCACCTGACGTCGCAGCCGTTCTCGGACAACAGCATCCACATCCTGACCACCGCGACGGCGCGCCGTCTGACGGTCGTGCTGGCGGCAGTGCCGGCAGGCCTGTCACTGGTCACAGGACTGGTGGTGCTGATACGGAGGAGGACTGCATGAAAAAAAGATACGAAGCATCCGCCCGGCAGAAGGGCGGCAGAAAGGCAGGGTGCGCCGCATGAACCCGAAGATGGAAAAACCGCAGGACGGCGGGCAGAACGCCGCGGATACCGAAAGCATGTCCTGCCCGGCAAGTCCGGATGACGGACGGACGGATCGGGCGCGCCGCCTGCGCCGCCGCGGAACGGCAGTGTCTGTCACGGTGTTGACCGTTGTCGCGGTGCTGCTTGTCAATTTTCTGGTAAGCTATCTCGGATATGCCCATGTGTGGCAGGTGGACGAGACGACAACGCGCTACCTGGCCGACGACCGGAGCCTGTATACGGCATCCGAGCCGTTCCTTGAGCTGTTCCGCACCTCCGCCGTGCCCGCGGTGGACACGGTCAATGAGGAACGCGCCGCGCGGGGAGAGGATAAGCTGACGGTCAACATCATTTTCTGTGCCGACCGGGACAAAATCTACAGCTCCTCGATGGCAAGGTACGTTCTGTACTCCGTGCTGGATCTGCGGGAGGAATTTCCGGATTACATCACGGTGTCCTTCATAGACATCGAGCACAACCCGTCCGCCGTGCAGAAATACAAGGCGACCTCCTCCACGTCGATCTATTCCTCCAACGTGATTTTCGAGTTCGGGACGGAGTACAGGGTCTACGCGCTGAGCCGTTTCTTTATCAGCAACGAGGACAGCTCCACACCGTGGGCGTACAACGGCGAAATGGACATTTCCTCCGCCATTCTGGCGGTGACGCGCGCCGAATCGCCGATTGCCTGCTTTACCGTCAATCACGGCGAGGATACCGAGAACTGCCGGTCCTTCCGCGAGCTGGTGGAGCGCGCGGGCTATATCGTGCAGGACATAGACCTTGAGAAGGACGAAATACCGGAGGACTGCCGCCTGATTATTACCTATGACCCGCAGACGGATTTTCGCGGGTACGGCAACAACGGCGGAGAAGGCGTGTCCGAGATCGATCGTCTGGACAAGTTTCTGGACAACGCCTATTCCTTCCTTCTGTTCATAGACGATGAAACTCCCGAGATGCCGGTGCTGGAGGAGTATCTGGAGGAATGGGGCATCACCGTATGCCGCGTGGAGAACAGCGAGACCGGCGAGAGTGACAACTACCATATCCGCGACACGGTGCAGCGGCTGGACACGGACGGCTATACCGTCGTCGGCAATTATGCGACAACGGGTCTCGGCGCCTCGGTGACAAAGGATATGCGCAATGTGTCGTATCCCGCCAAGGTCGTGTTCCCGCATGCGACGGCCGTGAAGCGTTCGGACAGCTACGGCACAACCTATGTTTCGGAGGACGAATCGTCCGACGGAACGGCATATTCCTATGAGTCCTACTACCGCAACGGCGTCAGCCGCCGCCTGTCGGATATGTTCACATCCTATGCCACCGCCACGGCGGAGGTGTTCGGGGAGCAGTACGAGATTGCGACCGAGCAGAATCTGTTCCGACTGATGACGCTGACCAGCGAGGAGCGGACGGTGCAGGAGACCAACTACCTGACAAAGGACGACCGTTCGTTCGTGGGTGTGTGCGCCTCCACCGAATTTGCGTCCGATGCCCTGCTGGATTCCGCCGTTTACGGCAACGCGGACGTGCTTCTGTCGCTGCTCCGCTCCATGGGTCGCGAGCTGGTGCCGGTCAAGACGCTGGAATTCAAGGCATTCAAGAAGTATGAGTTTGACACGGACAAGAGCGGACTGACCGACAGTCAGAAGACCGCCATAACCGTTGCCTTTACATTGATTCCCGCGGTTCTGTGCGCAGGCGTCGGGCTTGTCGTTTCCGTACGCCGGAAGTACCGCTGACGCGGAGACGCGAATCGTGATGCAGGAGAAAGGAAAAACCATTCATGAATGATGCAAGGGAAGTGCGGCTTGTATTCGATCCCGGCAGGCACGGGACGGTCGGCCTCCGTGCCGTAACCGCGCTGTGCGGGGATCGGGCGGGCGCCCTGCCGCAGCCTGTACGCCGGGGATATACGTTTCTCGGCTGGTATACCGTGCCGGACGGCACGGAGGGCGGGCAGCATATCGGGTCCTCAACCGTAATCGGCGAGGATGCTCCGGCGGAGCTTTTGCTGTATGCCCATTGGAAAAAAAGCGCAAAGGAAAAGAAATCCTCGCTGCTGACCCAGACGCGGGCGATTATCGCGCTGGTTGTCGCCGTGGCCGTTCTGGCGGGCGGTTTTGTTCTGACCAACTATATCGTGCAGATATACCGCTATGAGGACACGGACGGGACGGTGTACACCATCCGCAAAAAAGGCGGAGAGTACGGGCTGTACCGCAAGGACGGGACGCTGTGCGACGTCAACGACGAGGGATACTACCTGACGACTTTCGGCACGCAGCTGGAGGTGGACAAGGATTCCGGCGATTACGAGATATACGCGGTTGTGGATGTGGAAGGCACCGAGGTGCTGGGCAACTCCCGGCGCGTGCTGATGTTCAAGCAGCTGACATACGACCAGTCCTCCACCACCGATTACACGCGGGTTATCAGCAGCATTGAGGTGCACAACCAGAACGGCGTGCTTGACCTCTACCGCCCGGAGGGATCGGATTCCAACCGCTTCGTGATCCGGGGGCATGAGGGAACCGCCATGTCGGACGAGCTGTTTGCGCAGCTGTCCAGCGGCTGCGGGTATACCATTTCCATGCAGCGGCTGGAAAACCCCGAGCGGCTGGAGGACGGCAGCATAGACTATGCCGAGTACGGCCTTTCGGCGGAAACACGGGTAAAGCAGGACGATGACGGCAACCCCGTCACGGACGAGAACGGGCAGGAGGTAACCTATGAGTATACCCCCACGTGGTATACGGTGAAGACTCTTCAGCCCGACACGAGGACGGGGCTGGACAGCTACACCGTAACGATCGGGGATGCCACGGTGTCCGGAGCCGGCTACTACGCACGCTACGAGGGACGGGATACCGTTTACATTCTGTCCTCCACCAACCTGTCCGTGGCGCTGGAGCCCATTGAGTCGCTGGTTACGGGACGGATTGTGTACCCCATGACGCTCAATACCTACTTCAATGTGAAGAATTTTGTCCTGCGCACCGACATGCGCTATGATTCGATGGCCGTGTACATGACGGCGGAGCTGGCGGGCATTCTGGACGAGATTGACGTAAACGACATAGAGTCGCTGACCGATGAGCAGATGGCTGCGCTGAGCGAGGCGGCAGACAGCCTTGAAACAATGGATGCGGACGCCTTCGAAAGTCTGTATGAGCGCGCGCTGGACGCCTGCTCCCGCAAGATTACGGCGTTTTCCTACGTGGATCTGGAAAAGCGGGAGAACAGCCTCTACTCCTCCTATCCGTACAGGATGTCGACCGAGTATATGGCGGGCTACCGGCCCAACGCCAACAACATAAGCAGCATGCTGCAGAGTCTGTACTCCATGACATTCGATGCCGTGAACGTGCTGGGGCCGACCGATGAGCAGCTGGAGGCCTACGGTCTCGCCGAACCCGCCTTCGATATATCCTACACCTATGTGGACGCGGATGAGATCGAGCACAACTGCCACGCCGTATTCAGCGCGCGGACGGAGGAGGGCAAGTACTATGCCTACAGCGACGACTACGACATGATTGTGGAAATCGACGAGAGCATGGCACAGTTCCTTTCGTGGGACGACATAGACTGGTATGACCGCGAGTACTTCCAGTACAATATTGCGCACATCAAGGAAATCCGCATGGACGGAACCGCCATCCGGGCGCTGGACGAAAAGTACAGGACGGCGGAGGGAGATGTGGTCTTTACGCTGGACAATTCCGCATCGGACCAGTCCGAGGGAACAAACTCCAGCGATCTGGTGGCGTACATCAACGGGGAATCCATGGCGTATGAGATGGAGCTGCTCCGCGTGACGGGCAGGGCGGAGATGATGACCGGAACGGACAACTTCCGTCGGTTTGTGCAGTCGCTGCTGACGGCTTCCATTGAGGGAGAGGCGGAGCTGACCGAGCAGGAAATGGAGACCCTGCGCGAGACGGATGACAGTGAATGCTACCTCAAAATCACCGTGATTCTGGACGACGGGCAGGAGGATGCGCAGAAGGCGAACCTTGTGTACCGCTTCTACCGGGTGTCCGAGCGGCGCTGCTATATGACGGTCGAAACGCTGGATACACCGGATTCGCCGTCCTCACCGGAGAACGGGCAGGGTCTGTTCTGCGTGCTGCGGTCGTTCTGCGACAAGCTGGCGACGGACGTGACACGCCTGTATGACCGCATTCAGGTGTACCCGGATTCCAAAAACTGACGAAAAAGGAGAAACGGCATCATGGCAAAGCTGAAAATACGCAAGCTGGGCGACGAGGCACTGCGCAAGGTGTGCCGCCCCGTAAACGAGATAACCCCCCGCACGCTGTGTCTGCTGGACGACATGCTGGAAACCATGCGCGATGCGAACGGCTGCGGACTGGCGGCGCCTCAGGTCGGCGTTCTGCGGCGCATTGTGGTTGTGGAGGTTGAACCGGGCGAGGTGTACGAGCTGATCAACCCGAAAATCATTGCGTCCAGCGGAGAGCAGGAGGAGGAGGAAGGCTGCCTGTCCATTCCGGGCAGGTGGGGCATCACGCACCGCCCCATGCACGTGACGGTGCAGTGCCTTGACAGAAACGGGAACACCGTGACCTACACGGGGCACGGACTGCTGGCGCGCGCCTTCTGCCACGAGCTGGATCACCTTGACGGAAAGCTGTTCATAGATATAGCAAAAATGGAGGACTGACGGAAGGGGGAGCCGACCATGAGAATTCTGTTTATGGGAACACCGGATTTTGCCGTGCCGTCGCTGCGCGCGCTGTACGGCAGCGGCGAGGAAATCGTCGGCGTTGTGACGCAGCCGGATAAGCCGCGCGGACGGGGATACGTGCTGACGCCTCCGCCTGTCAAGGCGTACGCCGAGGCGCACGGGATGCGGGTATACCAGCCGCAGCGCCTGCGGGACGGCAGCTTCGACGCCACGGTCGCGGAGCTTGCGCCGGAACTGATTGTCGTTGTCGCATACGGGAAAATACTGCCTCCGTCCATTCTGGAGGCGCCGCCCTTCGGCTGCATCAACGTGCACGGGTCTCTGCTGCCCGCCCTGCGGGGCGCCGCCCCGATGCAAAGGGCCATTCTGGACGGACTGGATGTGACGGGCGTCACCACCATGTATATGGCGGAGGGGATGGACACGGGCGACATGCTGCTGCGTACGGAGGTGCCCATCCGGGAGGAGGACAACTTCGGTTCGGTGCATGACAGAATGGCGGAGGCGGGCGCGGCCCTGCTTCTGGAGACGCTGGCTGCGCTGCGCGCGGGGACGCTGACGCGCGTCCCGCAGGACGAAAGCCTTGCCACATACGCGCCGAAAATAGAGAAGGCGGACTGCCTGCTTGATTTTTCCCTGCCGGTCAAAACGGTATTCGACCGCGTGCGGGGACTTTCCCCCGCTCCCCTGTCCTTCACGCATACCCCGGACGGAAAGCTGCTCAAGGTTGCGGCCGCCCGCCGCACGGGGAACGCCGGCGCAGTCGGGCAGCCCGGGACGGTGCTGTCGCTGCATACGGAGCGGGACGGCGGCATTGAGGTTGCCTGCGGGGACGGGTCCCTGCTGCTGACACGGGTTGTCCCGGAGGGAAAGGCGGCCATGTCGGCAGCCGACTATATCCGCGGACGGCGGCTGTCGGTCGGGGATTTGCTGAAGTAGCTTCAAATTAATCGGAAATAAGCCGCGCGAAGCGGCGCGTGGGGAGGTGTTTTTCATGCTGTTCGGGTTTTTCTGGGGGGACTGGACTTTTCTGGTTCTGATTCCCGCAATGATTTTTGCCGTCTGGGCACAGATCCGCGTAAAGGTGACGTTTGCCCGCTATAAGCAGGTGCGCAGCCGGCGCGGGCTGACCGCCGCCGAGGTCGCACGGCGGATACTGGACGCGAACGGGCTGAACTATGTGCAGATTCAGCGTGTGTCGGGTGAGCTGACAGACCACTATGACCCGCGCACGCAGGTGGTGCGGCTGTCCGACAGCGTGTACGATTCCGCGTCGGTGGCTGCCATCGGGGTGGCGGCGCATGAGGTGGGACACGCCTGCCAGCATGCGGAGGATTACGCTCCCATGCGGATCCGGAGCGCCATTATTCCCATGACGCGCATAGGGTCTGCGCTGGCCATGCCGATGTTCCTTCTGGGACTCCTGTTTGCACAGCTTTCCCTGTACGGAAATATGTTCGGCGACATATTCATGACGGTCGGCATCCTGCTGTTCTCGCTGTCAACGCTGTTTCAGCTTGTGACGCTGCCGACGGAGTTCAATGCCTCCTCCCGCGCCCTGCGGACGCTGGAGAGC